>JBMSXZ010000006.1:0-44278 GCA_049426205.1 Cyanobium sp. | reverse complement strand
AAGAAGCGGGAAGCGAGCTTCCGCCTCGTGGCCACCAACAGCACCTCCCGCCGGGATGGCCGGCCCCTGGAGGAGCTGGGCTTCTACAACCCACGCACCAAGGAAACCCGCCTGGAAACCGAGGCGATCCGCAGCCGGCTCAGCCAGGGCGCCCAGCCAACCGATTCGGTGCGCGCTCTGTTGGAGAAAGGGGGTCTGTTGACCCGCACCGTGCGCCCCGCCGAGATCGTGGGCAAGCAGAAGCAGGCGGCCGCTCGCGAAGCCGCTGCAGCCGCAGCCAAGAAAGCCGAAGCTGAGGCCAAGGCCGCCGAGGCGGCCGCCAAAGCCGAGGCCGAGGCTGCTGCCGCCGCCGCCGCTGACGCTGAGGCGGCCGACGCCAGTCCCGCCCCCGACGCCGAGGCCTGAGCGGGCCCGGCCCCATGCTCTCCCTGCCCTCCGGCGAAGCGGCCCTGGTCCTCGCTGGTGGGCGGGAGGGCAATCTGCGTCTGATCGAGCGCCTGACCGGTGCCCAGCTCGTGCTGCGCGGAACGGATCTGCACCTGGACGGCACCACGGCAACCGTGGAACGGGCCAGCCGTCTGGTGCAGGCCCTTCAGCCCCTGTGGGGAAGTGGCGAGTCGATTGGGCCAGTGGATATCCAGGCGGCACTCACCGCCCTGGACACCGGACGACTCGACGAGCACGCCGGGATGGGGCGCGACGTCCTCGCCATCCAGCGGAACGGTCGCCAGCTCCGGCCCCGCACCCTGCGGCAGAAAGCCTTCCTTGAGGCCATGGCCGACCACCCCCTCACCCTCGCCCTGGGTCCGGCGGGCACCGGCAAGACCTTCCTGGCCACGGTGCAGGCCGTGCGCCAGCTGCAGGAGCGCCGGGTGGAGCGAATCGTGCTCACAAGGCCGGCGGTCGAGGCCGGAGAGAGGCTTGGCTTCCTACCGGGCGACCTGCAGCAGAAGGTGGATCCCTTCCTGCGACCGCTTTACGACGGGCTGCACGCCCTGCTGGGCCAGGAGCGGGTCGGTCAGCTTCTGGAGAAGGGGGTGATTGAGGTGGCCCCCCTGGCCTACATGCGGGGACGCACCCTGGCGGATGCCTTCGTGATCGTGGATGAGGCCCAGAACACCACCTCAGCCCAGATGCGGATGGTGCTCACCCGCATCGGCGAGAACTCCCGCATGGTGGTGACCGGCGACACCACCCAGATTGACCTTCCCCCTGGGCAGATCAGTGGCCTGGTGGAGGCCGCGACAGTCCTGGACGGTGTCGAAGGGGTGGCCCTCTGCCGGTTCAGCGATGCCGATGTGGTGCGCCACCCCCTGGTGCAGCGACTGGTGCAGGCCTACGCCCGGCGCGATCGCGATGGCCAGCCCCGCGGCTCTGACCCAGGCAGCCTGCGCCCCCGCAGGGCGGCCGGATAGGGAGATCCGAACGCAACACCTGTTCAGCATCGGTCCGGGGCTGCCAGGATTGAACCAGTTCAAAATTCTGCGCCATGCCGGCCAGCAGCGATTTCCAGCAAGCAATCCGGGAGGCCCAGGTCGGTCGCCTGGTCGGACCGAATGTGGTCAACCGGGCCCTCCCCTACGTGGGCGGGGGGATGGTGCTCACCGCCGGAGGCGTCCTTGGCGGGATGGCCCTGATGGCCTCCTCACCCGCCCTGTTCATGCCCCTGTTCTGGGTGGCCCTGATCGGCAACTTCATCCTCTTCTTCGTGGCCCAGAACGTGGCCAACAAGGGTGACAACGCCGCCGCCCTGCCCCTGCTCAGCGCCTACAGCCTGATCACCGGCTTCACCCTCAGCGGCCTGGTGAGCCAGGCCATCTACGCCGCCGGCGTCGGTGCGGTGGGCACCGCCGCCCTGGCCACGGGCATCACCTTCATCGCCGCCTCGATCATGGGGCGCCGGATGAGCGACAACGTCGGCCAGGCCCTGGCCGGTGCTGTGGGCCTTGGGGTGCTCGGTCTGGTGGTGGCCATGCTGATTCAGATCGTCGGCAGCCTGTTCGCGCCCGCGGTGTTTGCAACCGGTGGCTTTGAACTGCTGATCGCTGGCTTCGGAACCGTGTTGTTCGTGGGGGCCGCGTTCGTGGACTTCTACACGATGCCCAGGACCTACAGTGATAATCAGTATCTTGCCGGTGCCCTCGGCATGTACCTGACCTACATCAACCTGTTTGTCTTCATTCTGCGTCTCGTCATCGCCCTGCAGGGTGGTGGTCGCCGCGACTGAACCTGCGGGCCCTGGCCGCCTCGGTTAGCTGTCCCTCCCCCCTCCCGCCCTGATCAGCCTCCGTGCTTCAATGCTGATCAGAACGTCCGGACCAGCAAATCCATGCTTGCATCCCCCCGATCCAGCGATCGAGGGGATTTTTTTTGAAGCCCGCCCTGCGTCAACCCCCACCCTTTGCCGCCGGGCTGGACCGATCAGCGAGAATGCTGCAGACGCGCTGAAAAAAACCGCGCCAAGTCCTGCCTAGACCAGCATTCACCACCGCCAAATCAAAAGAGTTGGCGATTCAAACTCCCATTTCCTGGCATCCCGCAGTCCTTTTCCATGGCGAGAACAGCCCTGATTACCGGCATCACAGGCCAAGACGGCAGCTACCTCACGGAGCTGTTGCTTGAGAAGGGCTATGTGGTGCACGGCATCAAAAGGCGTGCAAGCAGCTTCAACACTGATCGTATTGACCACCTCTATCAGGATCCTCATGAACAGGATCCAAGGCTGGTTCTCCATTATGGAGACCTCACGGATTCGACCAACCTGATTCGCATCATTCAGCAGGTTCAACCTGACGAGATCTACAATCTCGGCGCCCAGAGTCACGTTGCTGTCAGCTTTGAAAGTCCTGAGTACACGGCCAATTCCGATGCCCTCGGCACGCTTCGAATCCTGGAGGCCGTTCGCATCCTTGGCTTGATCAACAAGACCCGTATCTACCAGGCCTCAACCTCAGAGCTCTATGGGCTTGTCCAGGAAGTGCCGCAGCGAGAAAGCACTCCTTTCTATCCACGCAGCCCCTACGGTGTAGCCAAACTCTATGCCTATTGGATCACGGTCAACTACCGTGAGGCCTATGGTATGTATGCCTGCAATGGCATCCTCTTCAACCACGAGAGTCCGCGCCGTGGCGAGACTTTCGTCACCCGCAAGATCACCCGTGGCCTCGCCCGCATTGATGCCGGCCTCGACCAGTGCCTCTACATGGGCAATCTCGACTCCCTGAGGGATTGGGGTCATGCCCGCGATTACGTGGAGATGCAATGGCGGATGCTTCAACAGGAGGGTCCACCAGAGGACTTCGTGATCGCCACCGGCCGCCAGGAATCGGTGCGGCGCTTCATCGAACTCACCGCCGCAGAGCTGGGTTGGGGCGGCATCCACTGGCAGGGCGAGGGCGTCGACGAAATCGGGCTCCGCGCCGACACCGGCGCCATGGTGGTTCGCATCGACCGCCGTTATTTCCGCCCGGCAGAGGTCGAAACCCTGCTCGGCGATCCCACCCGGGCCCGCCTGAAGTTGGGCTGGACACCCACCACAACCCTGGAGGAACTGGTGGCCGAGATGGTCAAGTCCGACCGGGAGGAAGCCGCCAAGGAGGCTTTGCTGTTGCGGGAGGGCTTCAAGGTGGTGGGGTCCATGGAAAATCCTCCTCAGGTGGTGGTTCAACAGCCATGAGCCAATTGATCGATCCCAAGGACCGCATCTTTGTGGCCGGCCACCGTGGCATGGCAGGTTCAGCGATCCTCCGCCGCCTGAAGCGGGCGGGCTACAACCAGTTGCTCACGGTTGATCACAGCCAACTCGACCTCACCGATACCGTCGCCACGGCCGCCTGGTTCGCGGACCATCAACCCACAGTCGTCGTGCTGGCCGCGGCCAAGGTCGGTGGGATCCTGGCCAACTCCACCTACCCAGCAGATTTTCTGCTCGATAATCTCAAGATCCAGAACAACGTCATTGAGAGCGCCTGGCGTCATGGTGCAAGACGGCTGCTGTTTCTGGGCAGCAGCTGCATTTACCCTAAATTCGCCGAACAGCCGATCCGAGAGGAGTCCCTGCTTGCCGGCCCTTTGGAGCCCACCAACGAGTGGTACGCCATCGCCAAGATTGCCGGTATCCAGCTCTGCCGCGCCCTGCGCAGCCAGCACGGCTTTGACGCGATCAGCCTGATGCCGACCAACCTTTACGGGCCTGGTGACAACTATCATCCCACCAACAGCCACGTGATTCCCGCCATGATCCGCCGCTTCCACGAGGCCACCCTTCAGCACGCGGAACGTGTGACCTGCTGGGGCTCGGGTTCGCCGCGGCGGGAGTTTCTACATGTCGATGACCTCGCCGACGCCTGCCTCCATTGCCTGGAGCAGTGGAAACCAGGCGATGATGAGGTTCAGTTTCTCAATGTCGGCACCGGCAGTGATCTGCCGATCCGCGAGCTCGCCACCCTTGTGGCCGATGCGGTGGGTTTTGGCGGCACCATCGACTGGGATACCAGCAAACCTGATGGCACGCCCCGCAAAATCCTCGACGTCAGTCGCCTGGCCTCGATCGGCTGGACAGCCAGGATCCCCCTGGCCGAAGGCCTGCGGGCGACTGCTCGCGACTTTGCCGAGCGCCAGGCCAGCGGCCAGGAGGTGCGGCTGTGAGGATCCTGGTCACCGGAGGAGCGGGTTACATCGGCAGCCATGCCGTGCGCGCCCTGAGCAGGGCCGGCCACCAACCCGTGGTGCTCGACAACCTGGTCTACGGCCATGACGACATCTGCCGGCAGGTGCTTGGGGTCCCCCTGATCGAAGCCCAGGTGGGCGACCGGCCGATGCTGGAGCAGGTCCTTCAAGGGAAGCATCCGGCCCTGGCGGGCTCCGGCCTTGAGGGCCGGCCGATTGAGGCGGTGCTTCACTTCGCCGCCTATGCCTATGTGGGGGAATCGGTGAAAGACCCGGCCCGCTACTACCGCAACAACCTCGGCGATACCCTCACGTTGCTCGAATCCTTGGTGGCTCCAGAGCGAGGCGCCATGCCGATCCCGATCGTCTTCTCCTCCACCTGCGCCACCTATGGCGTTCCCCAGCAGGTGCCGATCACGGAAGATCATCCTCAGGCGCCGATCAATCCCTATGGGCGCAGCAAGTGGATGGTGGAGCAACTGCTGCATGATTTCAGCTATGCCTACGGCCTCCCCTGCGTGATCTTCCGCTACTTCAATGCCGCCGGTGCCGACCCTGAGGGTGACCTCGGCGAAGATCATGATCCCGAGACCCATCTCATCCCCAGGGTTCTCGATGCGATGAGTGGTCGCGAGCCCTACCTGCAGATCTTTGGGGATGATTACCCCACCCCCGACGGCACCTGCATCCGGGATTACATCCACGTCTGTGACCTGGCCGACGCCCATGTGCTCGGACTCGAGCGCCTGCTGCGGCTGCGCGAACGGCAGGAGGAGACCCGCTCACCCCTGATCTACAACCTCGGCAATGGCACCGGCTATTCGGTGCAGCAAGTGATCGAGGCGGCCAAAACCGTCACCGGTCGCGGCCTGCTTGCCCATGTGGCCCGCCGGCGCGAGGGGGATCCTGCCCAGCTGGTGGCCAGTGCCGAGCGGGCCCGTCAGGACCTGGGATGGCGGCCCCGCTACCCAGAGCTGGCAACCATCCTTGAGCATGCCTGGGCCTGGCATCAGCATCGCCACAGCCCTTGAGCGGCAGCGCTTGCGGCCCGTTGTCAGCGAGGCGCCAGCCAGGGCCGAGCCAGGGGTTCACCGATGAACACCCCCTGACCCGGCATGGCGACGCTGCGCCAATAGGCCTCGATCACGGTGTCGCCGCGGCGGTAGTAAGTGAATAACAAACCCGGGTCGGAAAACTTGCCCGGATAGTTGCAGGGCTCCACCACGGTTCCGTAGCTGGCTGTGGCACCGGCCTCCAGCCAGCGGATTGCACTCATCTGGCTGCTGTCGGTGAGCTGACCGCCAAGGGAGGTGAGGTGATCAGCCACGGCCCCCGGCAGGAAGCGGTTGCTGCTGATCGCCTCGACCTGCTTGAGCCCGGTGAAGTATCCGAGCACATCCTTCCTGTCGCTCAGGGCGTCCTGCTGCAGCAGGGTGATCCGCAATGACGGGCTGAGCATCTGCTCGGCCCTGGCGAACAGGCCCTGGCGCGAATTGCGTTTGTAGTCGCTGGTACTCAGCAGATAGACCGTGCCATCAGGAGCCGTGCCGTCGGCGGCTTTCCCCCGAGCGATCAGGGAACGGGCCTCGCCCTCGCTGGTGGCCGCCAGCAACATCGAGGGGCGGATCCGCAGGCTGTCCCAGGGTCGGGCGACATCACCACGGGCGTAGTAGGGATTGGGTCTGGTCAGCTGGCATCCCTCCGCGCACCAGGCGGGGTCGAGCCCCAGGGAGATGGCGCTGGTGATCGACTGACAGCCGACCCGGTAAGGAGCGGCCCAGGCCAGGGCGTAGACCTGGACATGGGATGGGGTGTCCCGGAGCAACTGCCGGCGGATGGCCAGGAACCGCTGCGGGCTGATCTCGCTCAGCCCCGGTTGGAAGCGCACCCGCAGCACCTGGGCGGCGGGGATGCCACGGGCTGAGCTGTAAAGACGGCCGATCCGCTCGCTGAGGGGATCCTCGGCGTTGATCACCACGGCCAGATGACGAGCATCGAGCGGGCCAAAGCGCAGGGCTCGCAACCGACCGAATGCACGGATCGGATCGGCCGCATCCCTGCCAATCACCAGGACCAGCAGCAGGACCATGGGCCCCTGCCGAAACCACCATCGTCTGCCCAGACCCACCCCAGACCATCACAGGCCCACGCAGCCATCCTGGCCAGCAGCTTCCCGCATTGGCCACGACGCAACGATGGCGGAGGCGATCCGTCGTAAAAAAGAACCTATTGGCTGCGCCCCTCAGCCCTGCCGCCAGCCTGATGCCCCCGACCCATTCATCTGCCACCACCGGTGGCACCCCGCCGGCGTCCCCGCTGACGATCCATGGATATTGCGACACCCCCCCGGATCTGATCCTCAACCGATTCGAGCGCGGCGATTTCGAATCGCTGCGTCAGCTGCGCGGTGAGTACACCCTCGTCCACGACACCGCAGACGGCGTCACGATCATCACCTCCCCAGTGGGGGCGATGCACCATTACTACGCCCTGGCCCCGCAGGCCCCGGGGGGCTTCTGCCACGGCCGCCGCATCGCCGACATCCTCAGCAGTGCCGGCCTGCCCTGGCGCTGGAACTGGCAGGCCTTGGGCGATCTCTGCCAGCTCGAAAACCTCACTGCCAACGCCACGCTCCATCCCGATGTGCGTCGGGTGCCCCCGGGCAGCGTGCTGCAGTTTCGCAACGGCCAGCTGCGGATTGACAGCCACAGCCTGATCGAAGCCCTTGCCGATGCTCCCGCCGACCCCGACCGTGCGGTGGTCGCTCTCAATGAGGAGGTGGGCCGGCTGGCCGGGTCTGCTCCCTATCTCTCCCTGTCCGGCGGTTTTGATTCGCGGGTGATCCTGTCGGCGCTGCTGCGCCAGGGCATCCGTCCCCACCTGATCACCACCGGATCCGACGACTGTTCAGATGTACGGGTGGCCCGGGCCATCGCCGCCCGGTTCGGCCTCCAGCACGATCTGATCCGCATCGAGCTCTCCGAGGCCCTGGAGCAGGGTCGCGAGATCGCCACCATCACCAACGGCACCAAAACAGCCTGGCACTGGCACACCTACCTCTATCCCCGCAAGGCTCGCATCCCTGCGGGGAGCAGCTTCTTCGTGGGAACCCTCGGCGAGTTCGCCCGCTCTTACTACTTCGACCGCGGTCGCCTTGGCCAGCTGGGCGACCGCTTCCCGGAACAGGCCCTGGATCGCTTCTGGACCCTCAAGCTGCATCGTCATCCCACCTTTGAGCCCTCCGAGCTGGCAGGGCTCGCGCCGGCCTTTGCCGCCCAGCTTGGCGAGGAGGGAATCTCCAGCCGGGCAGCACGGCTGCGTCGCTTCTGCCACGGCTCCTTCCTGCCGGGACTCACCCGCTATTACCTGGAGCAGCGGGTGCCCAATTTCTATGCCAACGGCATCGCCATGTACCAGGCCTCGAGTCAATGGCGCTCACCGTTCCACAACCGCGACTGGTTGGCGGCGATCTGGAATCTCAAGGCCAGCTGGAAACTCGGCTCCAACTGGCACCGCCACGCCATCGCCAGCAACTGCCCGGAACTGCTGGAGTTTCCTGAGGAGAACGGTTTCAATCCCCAGCGCATGCTGCGCAAGGCGCCCCCTCTCTACTGGACTCGCTGGATGCGCCGCACCCCTTACGTGACCTACGACCGCAGCCGCGAGTGGTTCGGCAACCGCCAGCTCCAGGACTACCTCTGGCAGGCCTGCGGTTCGATCGAGGATCTGGTCGATGCCGCCACCAGCCGTTCGATCCTCGAAGCCCATGCCGCCGGCCAGGACCGAACCCGCAGTGTGGCCTTCCTTCTGGCGATGGCCCGTTGGAAAGAGGTGCTGAGCGACGCGGGGGTGGCGGCAGCATGACGGGACGCCAGCTTTACGGGTGGCCGGAGCGGCCGGAGACCAGCCCCTCAGGACCCGAGTCCCTGCGGTTCTCGGTGGTGATCCCCACCCTCAACCAGGCGGAGACGATCGAGGACACCCTCCAGTCGATTTTCGATCAGGACTATGACAATGTCGAAATCATCGTGGCTGATGGCGGCAGCAACGATGGCACCCTGGCGCTGCTGGAGCGGTATCGCCCCCAGCTGGCCCGGGTGATCGAGGGGCCCGACCGCGGTCAGTCCGATGCGATCAACAAAGGCTTTGCGGCCGCCAGTGGCGACATTTTCTGTTGGCTTAATTCCGACGACTACTTCCTGCCGGGAGCCCTGCGGCGGGTGGCCGACCGTTTCGCCAGCGATTCTGGTGTTCGCTTTGTGGTGGGCTGCGGCGATGTGATCAGCAAGGACCACCGCTTCCTCCGCTACATCCCGGCCCTGCCGATGACGGAAGCCACGTTGCTCAACTGGAAGAATGACCAGTGGGTGCTGCAACAGTGCTGCTTCTGGTCACGGTCCCTCTGGCAGGAGGTTGGGGGTGTCGATGAGTCGCTGCACCTGTTGATGGATTACGACCTCTGGTTTCGCCTCAGCCGCACCACCGAGGCCTCTCTGATCGATGAGAAACTGGCTGTGATGCGTTATTATCCCGAAGTTAAGACCGTGCGCCAGCGCAGCCGCAGCAGCGAGGAGCTGGCCTATGTCTACGCCAAAAATGGTGCCTTCCAGGCCCTGCGCGATCAGGTGGCTGAGCTCGTAGCCTCCCGATCGGCACTGCAGGAACGGCTCAGCGGCATTGAGGCCAGCCTGCCGGTGCGGCTGCTGAAGCGCCTCTCCCTCCTTCCAAGCGCGGGCTGAACAATGGCATCCGTCGACCTCTTCATCGGGATCACCAGCTGGAACAGCAGCCTGTTCCTCCCCCACTGCCTGGAGGCCCTGCGCCGCACCACCTCCGGACTGCGAACCCGCGTCTGCGTCCTGGACAACGCCTCCACCGATGCGTCGGTCAGCCTGGCCCGGGAGCGGGGGGCCGAGGTGATCGTGCGCCGCTGCACCCAGCCGGAGGCCCTGCAGCAGCTGGTGCGTGAATCCAACGGCCGCTACACGCTGCTGCTCCACGCCGATGTGATCCTGCTGGCCGCCGACTGGTTCGACCGCTGCCAGGCGTCCCTGGTCGGCAACACCGTGCTGGTTTCACCGGAGGACATCGGCTGCGGTCCCCTCACCCGACCCTTCGGCCGTGGCATGCCGGAGAGCTCCTTCATGCTGTTCGACACAGCCGGCCTGCGCCGGGCCCGAACCGTGATCTGGCGTCGCCGCTACCGACTGCCGCTGCCGCGGCGTGAATTCGACTTCTCCGGGGGCCATGTGACCCACAACATTCCCCGCCGTCTTGCCGATCGGGGACTCACCTGGCGTGCGATGAACGTCTATGTGTCCAACGCCGAGCCCCAGCCCCTGTTCACTCCCGATCCGGACGTGACCCTGTGGAGCGAGGAGCTGGGACATCTGCGCTACGGCCTCGGCAATTTCTATGGCCTTGACGGCACGATCACCCATTACCACAACTGGTATGACCGGGTGATCACAGCCCGCGCCAACACGGACAAACGGCCCCGCCGGGAATTTCCCGCCGCCTTCATCAATGGCTACTCGCAGCGGTTTCTCGCTGACTACCAGGCCGGCCGGATCGACCTGCCGCGGGACCTCCGCACCGACCGCACCCCGGTGGCCCTGTGAACGCCATGGCCGCCCCTCCCGCCAACCCCCAGCCCCGCGCCGCCCACTTCCTGCTGGTGCCGGAACTGCTGCATTCCCCCCCCAACCGGGCGATCATCGAGGCCCTGCTCGATTGCGGCTATCGGGTGGATGTCTATGCCCCCGGGCCTGGCGACGACCCAAGCCCCTACGGCCCGGCCGTGACCACCCACCGGGCCGAATACAGCATGCGCTGGCTGGCCCGCCATCTCCTTGAGCCCCGCTGGTGGCGTTATGCCTGTTTCTCCGGAACCAGCGAAGATCCCCTGGCGTTGGTGGGTGTGCTGGCGGCCATGACCGGCCGCCCCAGCTTTCTGCTGGTCGATGAGATCAAGTCCGGGACCTACCGCGGCAACAGTCCGGAGCGCTGGAAGCAGCTCTGCCGCTGGGCCATGCGCCGGGCCCGCTTCACCATCGTCAACGACGATTCGCGGGTCCAGCTGCTGCGGGATTACGCCGGGCTGGCCCCCGCGGCCCCGGTGGTCGTCTACCCCGGCTGCTTTCACCAACCCCCGACCCCAGATCCGGTGCTGCGCCAGCAGCTTCGCGAGCGCTGGGGTCTGCCCCAGGATGCCCTGGTGATCGCCTCCTCCGGAGCCTTCAACCTCACCGCCGGAGCCGACTGGCTGGTGCAGGCCCTGCAGGAGGAACCAAGCCTGCACACGGTGATCCAGCCCCTGGCGGTCTCGCCCCTGTGCCTGTTTCTGCTGGGTAGGATCGGCCTTGGCCAGCGGATGTATCTGCAGCAGGAGCGCCTCAGCTGGCAGGAAGCCTGGCGCTCAGCCGTGGGCCTGGACATTGGGCTGGCGATCTACACCAACCCGGCGCCCCAGTTTCAGCACATGGGAACCAGCTCGAACCGTCTCTGCATGTTCCTGGCGATGGGGGTGCCGGTGATCGCCACGCGACAGCCCAGCTTCAGCTTCATCGAGGATTACGACTGTGGCGTGCTGGTGGAGACCTACGAGGAATTCCTCGCCGCCATCCGTGAGATCGCCAGCCGCCTGCCCCAGATGCGGGACAACTGCAGGCACTGCTTCCACGACTACATCATGCCCAGCGATCGTTTTCCACGCCTGCGCCAGGCGATCGCCGCCCTCTCCCGTTCCTGACCCCCTCTCGCCTTGACCTCCCAGGCCAACCTCCGTCTTCGGCTGTACTGCACCGCCCGCTCCGGGGTCCAGGGGCTGAGGCGGCTGGTGCCCTCCGCCCTGATCCCCCCCCGCCGCGATCTGTCCCGTTCCTTCGCGATCGGGGTGACCACCTACAGCGAGCGCTACGACAATTACCTGCGCCCCCTCTATGGCGCCCTGCGCCGAATCTTCCCGGAGGTTCCCCTGACCATCGCGGTCAACGGCCATGGCACCGCCGAGGCCCAGGGCCGCTACCTGGCGCGCTTCCAGACAGAGATCTGCGCCGCCGCCCCTGCCCATCACCGCTTCGTGCTCCATGACCGGCCCCACGGACTGACCACGCTCTGGAACCAAATGCTGGCGGCCTCCCCCCAGGATCGGCCCCTGTTGATCCTCAACGACGACCTGCGCCTGCACGGCTGGCTGCGGCGCTGGGCCGAAGGGTTCGACTGGTCCGCGGTGACCCTGGCCCTGCTGAACAGCTCCTGGTCCCATTTCGCGATTGCGCCCGAAACGGTGCGGCTGGTCGGGGCCTTCGATCCGGACTTCCCTGGCATCGGCTTTGAGGACATGGACTACACCGCCCGGGCCGGTCTGGCGGGTGTGGCGATCGGCAATCACCTTTGCGGCTACCTCCAGCACCAGGACGACAAACCGGAAGCCACCTCCTTCGATGCCATCTCCGGCAGGGTGTGGGGGAAATACACCTCCGCCAACCAACAGCACTTCTCTGACCAGTGGGAACCCTGCCCCGAGGCCGAAGGGGTGTGGATCAAACAGCTGCGCAGCGCGGTGCGCCCCCGCCGCCCCTTGGCCACAGTGCCCCTGCCGGCGATCCCGGCGGCGGCCTGGCGGGGTCCCCTGCTCTTCCCGGATCGGATCTGAGTGAAGCTGCTCTTTGTTGCGCCATCGGCCTACCTGCTCGGCGGTGTCCAGGACTGGCTGGCAGACCTGGTGGCCGGCCTGCGAGGTCTGGGCGTTGACGTCACCGTGGCCGTTCCCGATGACGCGATCCATCGCCTTCAGCCCTACGCCGAGCGCTTCGTGGAGCTGGCGCCGATCGGCTTCACCAACCCGAGCGGCAGTGCCCTCGGCCGAATCGAGGCCCTGCGGCGGCTGCTGCGGCGCCATCCCGAGCATCTGGTGGCCGGCGTCAACATCGCCGCCCTCTATCCGGCGGTCCGCTCCCTGAGGCTTCAGGGGCAATTCCGGGGCAAGCTGGTGATGACCCTCCACGCCCTGGAGGGTGAGTATTACGCCGATCTGCACGACCAGCGGGACCTGCTTGATGCGGTGGTGGTGACCAATCGCCTCAGCGGCGCCCTGGCGATCGAGCGAGGGGGCATGGCCGCAGAACGGGTGTTGTACGCCCCCTACGGCGTGGACATGGCCGAACACCCCATCCCAGCATCGCCCCAGCCCTCAACGGCGGCAGGGGAAAAGGCCCCACTGGCGATCGTCTGGGTGGGGAGGTTGGAGAACGGGCAGAAACGGGTCCGCGACCTCCGGCCAATCCTCGAAGCCCTGGATCGCGCCGCCCAGCCCTTCTCGCTGACGATCGCCGGCGACGGTCCAGAGCGCGGCTGCCTGGAGCAGGAGCTGGCCCCCTGGCGGGAACGGGGCTGGCTGCGCTTCACCGGATCGATCCCCAGGCAACGGCTGCGCCAGGAGGTCTACGGCCCCGGGCGGGTGCTGCTGATCACCTCCAGCTGGGAGACCGGACCGATCGTGGCCTGGGAGGCGCTGGCGGCGGGGATGGCGGTGGTGAGCAGCCGCTATGTGGGGAGTGGCCTGGAGCATGCCCTTGTCGAGAACCGCACGGCCCTGCTCTATCCCATCGGCGATGCAGCCGCGGCCGCCGATCAGCTCTGCCGCCTCAGCAGCGGCGCCCTGCTGGCAGAGTTGGCGGCAGCAGGACAGGACCTGGTGCGCAGCCGCTACTCCCGGGAGGCCTCCCTGTCGGCCTGGATGGCGGCGTTCTCCGCCGTCCAGAGCCTGGAGCCCCTTTCCAGTCCGGCCGCCGAGCCACCGCCTGCCGCGGCCGGTTCCCTCGATCGACTGCTGGGTCCTGCCCTGGCCTTGCGGCTGCGGCAGCGGCTCGGCCGCCGCTTCCGACACAGCGAGGCGGGCAGCGAATGGCCCCACAGCGGCCATCCCCCGGCTCCCGAGGATGCCCTGCTCGAGCTGGCCGCCCGCCTGGACCACCATGGCTGAGCGCGCCTTCGGACCACGGGAACGCCTGGGGGTCTGGATCAAAGACCGCTGGCGCTGGGAACGGGCGCTGCGCTCGCCGTCCCGACGCTATCTGGGCCTGGCGAACCGCAACGAAAGCCTGGAGGCCGCTCCTGACGGCAATGGCTTTGCCTGCCGCTGGGCCTTCACCTCCCAGCTGCATGCCCCCCTGGTCCAGCCCCGGCTGGGCCAGAGGCTGCTGCGACGCTGCCTCACCGCGGCGCCGATCGAGCGCCGACCGGTGCCGGTCGCTGCACCGGGAGAGCCGGAGCTGAGCGTGCTGATCGGCCACCGTGGTCTGGAGCGCCTCCCCTTGCTGCTGGCCACCCTGGAATCGCTGGCCGCTCAAGACGATCTGCGCTTCGAATGCCTGGTGATCGAACAGGATCCGCAGGTCCGCATCGCCGCCAGCCTGCCCCCCTGGGTCCGCCATCTGCATGCCCCCCTGCCCGATCCGGCCGCCCCTTACAACCGCTCCCATACCTTCAATGCCGGCGCCCGCGAAGCCCGCGCCCCGGTGCTGCTGCTGCACGACAACGACATGCTGGTGCCCCGCGGCTATGGGCGCCGCGTTCTGCAGCGGATCGCCAGGGGCTATCCGGTAGTCAACCCGAAACGGTTTATCTTCTACCTTGAGCAGCAGCACAGCCGTCAGGTGATCGCAGGTACGGCTGATTTTGTGGCAGAGCCTCCGGCCTACATCGTCCAGAACCTCGAAGCAGGCGGCAGCATGGCGATCACCGCCGCAGCCTTCCGCGAGCTTGGCGGCATGGACGAGGCCTTCTGTGGCTGGGGCGGCGAGGACAATGAGTTCTGGGACCGCTGCTGCACCCTACCCACCTGGATCTGGGGCTACGAACCGATCGTGCATCTCTGGCACAGCAGTCAGCCCCTCAAGCAGACGGCCGACAATCCCAACATCCGCCGGGCCCGCGAGGTGATGACCGTTCCGGTTCAGGAGCGCATCCGCGCCCTGCGGCGCCTCCAAGAGGACCACCATGGCCTCTGATTCCCTGCCGACCACCGCCGACCCTGGGCAGGCGTCGCCCCCACCCCCGTCGGCGGAGGGGACGGATCTGGTCAGCACGATCATTCCGGTGCACAACCGCGCCGGCCTGCTGCAGGAGGCCGTGGCCAGTGTGCTCGCCCAGACCCATCGACCGATCGAGATCCTGATCATCAACGACGGCTCCGAGGACGACACCGCGGCAGTGGCCGAGGAACTGGCCCGCCGCAGCCCCGATCCGATCCGGGTGATCCACCAGCGCAACGCCGGGCCCGGCGCCGCCCGCCAGCGGGGGCTGGAGGTCGCCGAGGGCCGTTTCATCCAATTCCTTGATTCCGACGATCTTCTGCTGCCCGGCAAGTTCGCCGCCCAGGTGGCCGCCCTGCATCGGCAGCCCCACTGCCAGATCTGTTATGGACCCAGCTTCGAGGAAAACCACGCCCTGCCGACCGTTCAGCGCCGCGGGCCGATGCGCGGCACCGGGCAGCCTCGCCCCTACCTCTTCCCCGAGCTGCTGATTGAGCGCTGGTGGACCACCAGTTCTCCCCTCTACCGCCGCGAACTGCTCGATCGCATCGGGCCCTGGATGCCCTGGATCAATGAGGAGGACTGGGAGTACGACGCCAGGGCGGGAGCCACCGGGGCGCCACTGGCCTGGGTGAGCGAACCGGTATCGGTGCGGCGCATCCACCTGCCCGTCGGTCACCTGAGCGATGGCGGTTGCGAAGATCCCCTCAAGCTGGCCCATCGCGCCCTCGCCCAGGAATCGCTGTTCCGCTGCGCCCGTCAGGCCGGCGTCAGCCGCAACGCACCGGAGATGGCCCATTTCGCCCGGGCCGCCTTTCTGCTCAGTCGCCAGTGCGGCCTGGCCGGCGCCGACCAGGCCTCCCGCAGGCTGTTCCACCTGGCACAGCAAGCCTCCAGCCGCCGCCGTCGCATCGCCCCTGATTTCCTGCTCTATGGCGTGATGGCCAGGCTGGTCGGCTGGAACAAGGCCGCTCGCCTGAGCACGGGGCTACGCCAGAGGTTGCGTCAGTTTTTGGGACGATGATGCAGAGACGCCCCCTGGTTTCGGTGGTGATGGGCGTGCGCAATGGCGCCGAGCACCTCGCCAGCACGCTCACCTCCCTGAGTGAGGGTCAGGATCTCGACCTGGAGATGGTGGTGATCAACGATGGCTCCACCGATGCCACCGCTTCCATCCTCGATGGCTGGGCGGAGCGGGATCCCCGGCTGCGGGTGCTGCACCGGGAAGGGCGGGGGCTGACCCGCTCCCTGATGGAGGGTTGTGCCGCAGCCCAGGGCGAGTACATCGCCCGCCAGGACGCAGGCGACCGCTCCCTGCCCGGCCGCCTGGCGCAGCAGGTGGCGGCCCTGGAGCAGAATCCAGACACGGCACTCTGCTCCACCCATGTGCGACTCGTGGTCGAGGAGGGGGTGACAGCAACGGTCAACGCGCTGCCGGAGGAGGCCCTGGCGGATGGCCTGACCGGGCCAGCGATCCATGGATCGGTGATGATGCGCCGCAACGCCTACGAACGGGCCGGGGGATACCGCGCCGCCTTCTACTACGCCCAGGATCTGGACCTCTGGAGCCGGATGGTTGAGGCAGGCCGCCACCGGGTGGTGCCGGAATTGCTCTACGAGGCCACGATCTCGCCGGGCTCGATCAGCGGCTCTCGGCGCAAGGAGCAGGAGGCCTTCCATGCTCTGATCGTGGGGGCGACCCGGGCCCGCCGGGCGGGGCAACCGGAGGCTCCATGGCTGGAGCAGGCCGAGCAGCTCAGCGACACCTGTCGCCAGGCCCGTCGCAATCCCCGTCGCGAAGCCCAGGGGGCCTACTTCATCGCCGCCTGCCTGGAAGCGGAGCATCCGCAGCTGGCCCGTCGTTACCTGGAGCAGGCCCTGGCTCTGAACCCCTGGCATCTGAAGGCGCGGCTCCGGCTGCTGAGGCAGCGATGACACTCAGCGTTGCCATACCCACCTATGGCAGGGACGGGGTTCTGATCGACAGCATCACCGCCCTGCTCGGCCTCGAGACGCCGCCCTGGGAGCTGCTGATCGTCGACCAGACGCCGCGCCATGATGCCGCCACAGAGGAGCAACTGGCCCGCTGGCAACAGGAGGGGCGGATCCGCTGGCTGCGCTTGAGCCGGCCCTCGATCACCCAGGCCATGAATCACGCCCTGCTCCAGGCCAGGGGTGACAGTGTGCTGTTTCTCGATGACGACATCCTTCCCGATGCCGACCTGGTGGCCGCCCATGAACGGGCGGCCCACCGCCATCCCGGAGCCATGATCGCCGGCCGGGTGCTGCAGCCTTGGCACAGCGGCCAGGCCGATCCCGAGACAGGACCCTTTCTGTTCAACAGCCTCGAGCCCCGACCGGTCCAGGCGTTCATGGGGGGCAATGTGGCGATCCCACGGCGCGAAGCCCTGGCCCTGGGCGGCTTTGATGCCAATTTCGTGAAGGTGGCGTACCACTTTGAGGCCGAGTTCGCCCATCGCTGGTGTGCCGCCGAACGGCCGATCCTCTATGAGCCCTCGGCCCTGATCCACCATCTGAGGGCGGAGCGGGGCGGCACCCGCAGCTATGGCAAGCACCTCACCACGATCCGGCCCGACCATGCTGTGGGGCGCTACTACTTCCTGCTGCGGACCATGCCGCTGCTGCCGGCCCTGGGCTCTGCCCTGGCTGATCTGCTGCGGTCGGTGCGCACCCGCCACCACCTGCGCCATCCCTGGTGGATTCCGGCCACCCTTCTGGCTGAACTGAGGGGCCTGATCTGGGCCCTGAAGCTCCATGCCCGCGGTCCGGCCACCTTGCCCACCCGCCGGCCGCGCCTGCTGATCGTCGGCAGCCATCCGGTTCAGTACCACACCCCGCTGTTCCGCCAGCTGGACGCCGACGAGAGTCTGGCGAGCGACGTGCTCTACCTCTCACTGCCGGATGCCAGCACCCAGGGGCTTGGGTTCGGGCTCGCCTTCACCTGGGATGTGCCACTGCTGGAGGGCTATCGCTGGCACCAGGCCCGCACCGGCCGGGGCCGGGGCATCACCTCCGGCTATCGCGGCGTCTGGCTGGCCAATCCCTTGGTTGAACTGGGCTGGGGTCGGCAGCGGCAACGACCGGATGTGATTCTGCTGACCGGCTGGCATTTCCTCGGCCTGGTGCAGGTGCACCTGGTGGCCCGACTGCAGCGGATTCCGATCCTGCTGCGCATGGACTCCAACGGCGCCCGCCCCCGCCCCTGGCTGCTGCAGCAGATCTACCGGATCCTGTTCCGCGGCGTGGCCTTGGGCCTGCCGGTGGGCCAGGCCAATGCCCGCTGGTATCACAGCCACGGCGTCGGCGATGACCGCCTGATCCCCTCGCCCCATTACGTGGACAATGCGCTGTTCGCCTGTGAGGCGGCCGAACAGCGACAGCAGCGCGGCGCCCTGCGCCAGCGCTGGGGCATCCCGGAGCAGGCCTTCTGTTTTCTGTTCGCCGGCAAGCTGCAGGACAAGAAACGGCCCTTCGATCTGCTCGATGCCCTTGAGCGGCTGCAGCTGGAGGCTGGGGCGGCAGGCCCGACCGTCCATCTGCTGATCGTAGGCAGCGGCCATCTGGAGGAGAGCTGCCGCACCCGGGTGCGCGAACGTGATCTGCCGGTCAGCTTCGCCGGCTTCCTCAATCAGTCGCAGATCGCCGCCGCCTACGCCGCCTGCGACTGCCTGGTGCTCGCCTCCGACCATGGGGAGACCTGGGGCCTGGTGGTCAATGAGGCGATGGCCTGCGGCCTTCCGGCGGTGGTGAGCGATCTGGTGGGCTGCGGTGAGGATCTGGTGCTGGAGGGCGTCACCGGACGGCGCTACCCCTGCGGTGACGTTGGCGCCCTGGCACGCTGCCTGGCAGCGATGGCCGCCGATCCCGCCGCCGCGGCCCGCATGGGTGCGGCCGGCCGGGAGATGCTGCAGCGGCAGTTCACGATCGAGGCCGCGGCGGCCGGCATCCGCCAGGCGGTGCATCGCCTCTGCCCCAGTGACAGCCCCGATCCAAAGGAGCTGACCTGAGCATGAGGGTCCTGCATGTCATCCCCTCGGTGAGCCCCCTGCGCGGCGGTCCGAGCCGGGCCGTGCTGGCGATGGTCCAGGCCCTGCGCCTTCAGGGGGTGGAGGCGAGCATCCTCACCACCAACGACCATGGTCCGGGGACCGATCCGTCCCTGCCCCCAGGTCGCTGGAGCGAGCGGGAAGGGGTGCCGCTTCTTGCCTTCCGGCGCTGGAATCCACCGCTGGCCCCCCTGCGGGAGTTCGCGATCAGCCCCGGCCTGGTGGCCTGGCTGGGGCGCCACATCCGCGACTACGACCTGCTGCATGTGCATGCAATCTTCTCCTTCCCCTCCACCTGGGCCATGGTTCAAGCCCGACAGGCAGGAGTGCCCTACCTGGTACGAACGATCGGCCAGCTCAGTCCCTGGAGTCTCAGTCAGAGCAGCGGCCGCAAACGCTGGATGCTGCGTCTGGTGGAGCGGGCCAACCTCAAGGGTGCCGCAGCCCTGCACTTCACCACCCGGGCGGAGCGGGAGGAGGCAGCGCCGCTGGCCCTGGGAGTGCCCAGCCTGACGCTTCCACTCGGGGTCCATCCCCCGGAGCTCCCCGCCGCTTCCGGGCCTGGCGCCCCTCCCCCAACGGGCAGCGGGACACGTTTCCTGTTCCTCTCTCGCCTCCACCCCAAGAAACAGCTGGAGCGCCTGCTGGAGGCTCTGGCAATCCTGCAGCGGAACCAGCCCCAGGCGGCCTGGGGCCTCGCGATCGTGGGCAGCGGTCCCCCCGCCTACGAACAGGAGCTTCGTGCCCTGGCCGATCGGCTTGGGGTGGCGGAGCGTTGCCGCTGGCTGGGGCACCTCGAGGGAAGCGCCAAACAGGCGCAGCTGCTCGGCGCCCACTGGCTGGTGCTGCCCTCAGCCGCCGAGAACTTCGGCATCGCCGTGGCCGAGGCCCTCGTTTGCGGGACCCCGGTGATCGTGTCCCCCGAAGTGGCGATGGCGGAGCTGGTGGCAGAGGCTGGCGCCGGACTGGTCTGCCCCAGCGAACCAGAGGAGCTGGCGACCACCCTGGCCGGGGCCCTGGCGGGGCCGACGGCAACGATGCGTCAGGCCGCCTTTAACCTAGCCGAACAGCGGCTGGCATGGAACGCCATCGCCGCCGAACTGCGATCGGCCTACACCGCCATTGTGCGGACTCCCTAAGTCACCATGCTCTCGCTTCCGATCATCGTCCTGTTCACGGTGCTGGCCATCGTCCTGCTGGACGGCAACTGGCGCGACGGGCTGCTGGTCACGGTCGCGATCGGATTCCTGCAGGATCCAATCCGCAAAATCACTCCCAACCAGCCCAGCACCCTCTCGGGAATGGTGCTTCTGGCCTTCCTGCTCTGCCTGTTGGTGATGTACGAAAGGAGCGGGGGGAACTTTCGCCTGCGCCAAATGTTCTGGACCGCTCCAGCGGCCCTGGACTGGATTCCACTCTATTTCGGCCTCATCGCAATTCAGGCAGTCAATTCATATCTTCGCTTTGGCGACCTGCAACTCACCGGCCTTGGACTCGCCTTTTATATTGCGCCAGCAGTGGCCCTGTGGGCAGGCTTCCAGGCCGGAAACAACCCTAAGTTGTTGCGAAAACTAATCACCACATACCTGGTATTCTGCTTTCTTTTTTCGATCACAGCGTTTCTTGATTTCCGGGGCCTCCGCGGCCCCCTGATGCGCGAAGTTGGTGAGGGCATCATGATCACTTTTGAAGGCTTTTCAGCTCAGGGCGTGTCTGGCTTCTGGAGAACCAGCGAGATCGCCGGCTGGCACCTGGCAGCCGGATGCTGCCTGGCGATTACCCTGGCATTTTCCACCTCTCGTCGTGAAAGTCAGATTTTTCTTCTGCTGTTAGCTGGCTTCTTTGCCTACCTCACCATTCCCACTGGTCGGCGCAAGAGCCTGGTGATGACCCTGGCCTTCTCGGCCGTGTACCTGCTGTTGTTTAGTCGAAAAGCCACACCAGCTTCACGGGAACGAGTGATCTCGAGCCTGCTTGGCAGCACGGCCATGGCCTATGCAGGCTATGCCCTCTTCCTGATTTCAGCCAAGGGAGATGCCTTTAACATCTATCTCAATAGGGTATTGACGGCCAAAGACGACATCTTCGAGCGCTTTCAAGGTCAGGGTATCGGCGCCCTGCAGCGGGGCCTGGAAATTTCCCAGGGCTTTGGACTCGGCGTCGGTGCCGGCGCCAATCTGGGGAACATCCAGATCAGCTCCGCAGCCCAGGCCCAGCGTGGAAGCATCCAATCTCTTTCCTACGCCAGCGAGGGTGGAGGGGGCCGTATCGTTTCCGAACTTGGCCTCCCAGGTCTTGTGATCGGCGGCGGAATGGCCCTGATGTTTTTTCTCTCTCTCTGGAAAAACTTTCTCATCCTGGAGCGACTCCCGAATAACGTCGCCTTCTTGCTGCTCGGACTGCTTTCGTTTGGTCTCGCGAATATCTTTTTCTTTTTCTCAGCTGGACAGGTTTACAGCGACCCCTTCGTACTGATCATTATGGGCATTTGTTTTGGTGCCTTCCTTGCTGTGCCAAGTTTGATTGCCCGCCATCAGCTCGAAACGGCTCAGGTTGCCGCTTCCCGATGAAGACAAGCGTCCCTCCTGCGATCGCCGAGCCAAATCTCAGTGGCCTGCTGATCACGTTCAATGAGATCGCCAATATCGATCGCACCCTCAACGCTCTCGCCTGGGTTCCTGAGGTTGTAGTCATTGATAGCGGTAGCACAGACGGAACTCTCGAAGTCCTCGCTTCCCATCCCAATGTGCGCGTGATCCATCGCCGTTTCGACAGCTTTGCCGACCAGTGCAATTTCGGTCTCGACCAGATCAGCAGCGACTGGGTGCTCAGCCTCGATGCCGACTACGGCGTTCCCGCCGCCCTGGCGATCGCCATGCCCGCCCTGATCGCCAGGGCTGATCGGGAAGGGTTGGCTGGCTACGCGCTGCCCTTTCGCTACTGCATCGACGGCCAGCCGCTGCGGGGCTCCCTGTTACCGCCACGCCTCTGCCTTTACCGCACCAGAAGCGGTCGTTATCGCAACGAGGGGCACGGCCATCGCGTCGTCCTCAACGGCCCGACGGCGCCATTGGCCCTGGCCATCCTCCACGACGACCGCAAACCCCTGGCCCGCTGGCTCGCCTCTCAGCAGCGCTACCTCACGATCGAGGCCGCCAACCTCCTCGACACGCCTGCGGCCCAGCTCTCCCTGGTGGACCGGCTACGCCGCCACACCCCCCTGGCCCCCCTGGCCGCCCTGGTGGTCTGTCTGCTGTTGCGGGGCGGCCTGCTCGATGGTGCCGCAGGCCTGACCTACGCCCTGCAGCGCACCTACGCGGAACTGCTGTTGCTGTTACTGCTGCGTGAGGAGAAAGCCCGAAGAGGCACGATGCACCGCCACAATGGAGCAGGAAGGGATCCGGACCCGAAGGCAATGGAACAGGCCAAAGAACGCTTAGGGTGAATGCTCGGCACCTTCCACTGAGCATTACGAACCGATCGATGGCTTCGATCCTGATTACCGGCGGAGCCGGCTTCATCGGCACCAACGCAGCCGTTCATTTCGCTGAACGGGGCTGGGATGTGTCGATCCTCGACAATCTTTCCCGACGCGGAACCGATCGCAATCTCAGTTGGTTGCAGCAGAAGTGTCCCCAGGTTCGCTTCCATAAGGCTGATATCCGTGATTTTGAGAGCCTCGCCGATATCGTTGCCGCCTGTCGTCCCGACATGGTGCTTCACCTGGCCGCCCAGGTGGCCGTGACCACCTCCTATCTCAATCCACGGGAGGACTTCGAGATCAACGCAGCCGGCAGTTTCAATGTCATGGAGGCTGTTCGTCTCAGGGCTCCGGAAGCGTTTGTCCTCTACGCCTCCACCAACAAGGTCTACGGCGGCATGGAGACCGTGCCGGTTCAGCGTCAGGAGCATGGCTATGCCTTCGTGAATCTGCCTGATGGTGTTCCCGAAGAACAGCCGCTTGACTTTCATTCCCCCTATGGCTGCTCCAAGGGAGTCGCTGATCAGTACACGATCGACTACGCCCGCATCTACGACCTCAAGACCTGCAGTTTCCGGCAGTCCTGCATCTATGGCATCCGCCAGTTCGGCATTGAGGATCAAGGCTGGGTGGCCTGGTTCAGCATCGCTGCTCTGCTGGGCAAGCCGATCACCCTCTATGGCGATGGCTGGCAGACCCGCGATGTGCTCAATGTTCAGGACCTCGCCCGCGCCTATGAAGCAGCCTGGACCCACCGCGATCAGGTGAGCGGCCAGGCCTTCAACATCGGCGGTGGTCCCAGCAACACCCTCTGCCTGCGCGACCTCCTCGCCTTTCTCGAGGAGGAACTCGGGATCGCCATCACCCCGTCCTTCGGGGCCACCCGCCCCGGCGACCAACCGGTGTTCATTTGCGACATCCGCAAGGCCCAGAACCACCTCAACTGGAGTCCAGCCATTCAGGTGGAGGACGGAGTGCGCGACCTGATCCGCTGGGTGCGCGAGAACCGCGACCTTTTTGATGCTCTGCCCTGATGAGCCATCCTCGCCAGCGGGCCCTGATCACCACGATCGAACCCGTGGATGGCGGTGTGCCAACCATGACCCGCTGTATTTCGGGCATGCTCGAAGAGATGGGCATCGAGCCCGTCTTCGCCTGGTACGCCCCCTGGAGTCAGCATCGCAACCTTTCGGTACCCCTGCCTGCCGTTGCCCTCGGCCGTCGTCCCGGCAGCACGTTCAGTCCCGCCTATGGAAACCACGAGGGCCACGGCCTGGGTTGCTGGCTTCCGGAACTTGAATTCACTCACTATCTGCCTCGACGCAGCTGGCGCGAGCTGATCGCCTCCTGCACACTCCACCTCTCGGTCACGGGCAATCCGCTCTGTGCCACTCCTTACGCCCGCCTGGGTCTGCCCTTCCTCGCCTGGATCGCCACCCCCTGGGAGGCGGACCGGGCCAACAGGGTGGCTGGTTTCAGCACCCCCAGGCGCCTTCTCGACCGCCATTGCAACGCCCCGGTGCTGCGCCGTCTGGAGCGATCGGTGCTGCAGGCACCCCAGGGGCGGGTGATGGCCCTGAGCGGGTACACCGCCCGGGCCCTTGAGGCGATTGCCGGACGACCGATGGACGCCATCCTGGTGATGCCGGTCAACACGGCGATCTTCCATCCCACACCCGCGGCCACGGTGCCCTGGCGCCTCGGCTTCACCGGCCGCTTCGGCGACCCCCGCAAGAACATCACCCTGCTCCTGGCGGCGGTGCAGCAGCTGCTCGATCAGGGGCGGCCTGTGGAACTGCACCTCGCCGGTGAACGCGATCACGATGGCTTGCTGCCCCAGCTCGAGGCCCTCGGCATCGAAGCGAAGGTCCACTGCCACCCGCCCCTGGCCGCTCCCCAGCTCGCGGCACTGCTGCAGACCCTCGACCTGTTCGTCATCCCCTCCCATCAGGAGGGTCTGTGCATCGCCGCCCTGGAAGCGATGGCCTGCGGCGTGCCGGTGGTCAGCAGCCGCTGCGGCGGGCCCGAGGACTTCGTGCTCGAGGACCAGACGGGAGCCCTGGTCGAGAGCGACCCCACGGCGATGGCCGCCGCGATCACGGCCATCGCCGCCGCTCGCCCCCGCCGCCAGCGGCTGGCGGCGGGGGCCCTGGCCTGGGTCGAGCGGCACGCCAGCCCGCCGGTGGCCCGTGAGGTGTTCCACCGCCAGCTGGCCGCGCTCTGGCCCGGCAGCGTGCCCACACCCGTGGAGGTGGGCTGAAATGTGCGGCATCGCCGGTCTGGTCGGTGCAGAACCGGTGGATTTTGCCGAGCAGGTTCTGCCGGCCCTGGCCCATCGCGGCCCCGACGACCATGGCGTCTGGAAGGACGCCACCACCTGCCTGGTCCACACCCGTCTGGCCATCCTCGATCTCTCACCCAGCGGCCACCAGCCGATGGCCTCAGCCTGCGGACGCTGGCAGCTGGTGTTCAACGGCGAGATCTATAACCACAGCGAGCTGCGTGCCCGGCTCGAAGCGGAGGGCCACCGCTTCCGCGGCAGCGGCGACACCGAAGTGTTGCTGGCCTGGATGGCCAGCCGCGGCACTGACGGCCTGGCCTCGCTGCGGGGCATGTTTGCCTTCGCCCTGATCGACACCCAGACCGGCACGGCCCTGCTGGCCCGGGACCCTCACGGCATCAAGCCCCTGTATCTGTGGCAGGGCAAGGGTGGTGAACTGGCCTTCGCCTCCGAGCTGCGGGCCCTGTTGCGCAGCGGTCGTGTCCCCAGGCAACCCGATCCGACCGCGATCGCCGCCTATCTGGCCAGCGGCTCGGTGCCGGAGCCCGCCACCCTGGTGGCCGGGGTGCAGCGCCTTCCCGCCGGCCACTGGCTGCGCTGGCAGGACGGTCGAATCACCATCCGGCCCTGGCAGCCCCTGCCCGAAGCCCTGTTCCAGGGCGGGTCCGCCTTCTCTGGCCCCGCCATCCACGACAAGGACAGCGCCGTGGCGCTCTGCCGCGAGGCTGTGCGCGATTCACTGAAGGCCCATCTGGTCAGCGACGTTCCCGTGGGGTTGTTCCTCAGCGCCGGCCTCGATTCAGCAGCCCTGCTGGCCCTGGCTCCGCCCGGCCTGCACAGCTTCACGATCGGGTTCGATGATCCGGGATCCGAAGCATTTGACGAATCGGCCCCGGCAGCGCAGATCGCCGCCCTGTTCGGCGCCAGGCACACCCCGCTCACTCTTCAGGCCAGCGAGGCCCGCCGCTGGCTGCCCGAGTTCCTCGCCAGCCAGGACCAGCCCTCGATCGATGGCTTCAACACCTGGTGCGTCTCGCGTCTGGCCAGTGGCTGCGGCCTGAAGGTGGCCCTCTCCGGCCTGGGGGGGGATGAGCTGTTCGGCGGGTATCCCAGTTTCCGCACCGTACCCCGGCTGCGGCGCTGGCGGCGCCGCCTGGGTCCCCTGGCCGGCCCCGTGGCGGCCGTGTTGTCGCGCGCCCCTGGGGGAGGGGATCAGCGCCGCCAGCGCCTGGCCACGCTGCTGGCCCAGCCGGCCTCGCTGCAGGCGGCCCACCGCTGTCTGCGAGGTCAGTTCACGCCGCCGGAGGTGGCCCGATTGCTGCGCCATTGGGGCCTGGCCAGCCCCGCCGGGCCGACCCTGGCCGCGGCGGCCGCCGCCGCCGCGCCACCCCCCCGGCGGGCGGCAGCCGCTGCGGTGGGCTGGCTGGCGGGCTGCCGCTATCTGCGCAACCAGCTCCTGCCGGACAGCGATGTGATGGCCATGGCCCACGCCCTGGAGCTGCGGATCCCCTTCGTCGATGCCACCCTGCAGCGGCGACTGGCGGTGGTGGCGCCGGAGCTGCGCCTGGCCAGCGGCAAGGCCCTGCTTCAGGCGAGTGTGCCGGAACTGCCGGCATGGTTCCTGAATCGCCCGAAGCAGGGCTTCAGGTTCCCCTTCCAACTCTGGCTTGATGATCCCTCCAGCGGTCTCGATCTGGGGGTACCCTCCACCCCGGACGGTCTTGATCTGAGGCCCTGGTATCGACGTTGGAACCTGATGGTTCTGGCTTCCTGGCTTCGCACTCACCTGGAGATCGAGCTGCAACCCTCATGACACTCATCCTCGGAATCAACGCTTTTCATGCCGATGCGGCTGCCGCCCTGATCCGGGACGGCATCATTCTCGGAGCCGCAGAAGAGGAGCGCTTCCGTCGCATCAAGCATTGGGCGGGATTTCCCAGCGAAGCCATCGCCTGGTGCCTGGCCGATGCGGGCGTGAGGCTCGAAGACGTCGATCACATCGCCATCAACGCGCTGCCGGGTGCCCACCGCTGGCGCAAGCTGCTGTACACAGCCCTCAGCCGCCCCGATCCTCGCTTCCTGCTGGCACGCTGGCGCAACAAGCGCGAACGGGCCGGTCTCCCCCAGCAGCTGGCCACCGCCTTCCCCGGTCAGCGGGTGCGGGCCGAACTCCATTTCGTGGAGCACCATCGCTCCCACCTGGCCTCGGCCTTCTTCGCCTCCCCGTTCGAGGAGGCCGCAGTGGTTTCGGTCGATGGGTTCGGCGACTTCTCGAGCGGCGCCTGGGGCTTCGGCCACGGCAGCGAGCTCACCATCGACGGTCAGATCTGGTTCCCCCATTCCCTGGGAGCGTTCTACACGGCGATCACCCAGTTTCTCGGCTTCCCCCACTACGGCGATGAATACAAGGTGATGGGTCTGGCGCCCTACGGCCAACCCAACCACATGGAGGCGATGCGCCGCATCGTGCGCCTCCAACCTGACGGCACCTACCGCCTCGACCTGACCTGGTTCCAGCACGCCGGCCAGAACCTGCCCCACCAGTGGAGCCACGGCATCCCCACCGTGGGACAGCACTGGAGCCCTGCCCTGGAAACGCTGCTCGGGCCAGCCCGGCGCCCCGATCAGCCCCTGGAGCAGCGCCATAAGGACATCGCCCGCTCCGCCCAGGTGATGTACGAGGAAGCTTTCTTCCACCTGCTCAACGCCTTGCACCGCCTCCATCCCGTGCCGGCGGTTTGCATTGCCGGTGGCTGTGGCGCCAATTCGGTGGCCAACGGAAAAATCACGGTGTCGACTCCGTTTGAGCAGGTCTACGTGCAGGCGGCCGCCGGTGATGCGGGCGGTGCCCTGGGCTGCGCCCTTGAGGTCTGGCACAGGCTCGGCCATCGCCGCTGCGCACCGATGCGCCAGGCCTATCTGGGCAGCGAAGCCACTCCGGCCGCGATCGAAGCCCTGCTGGCCGAGCCGGCCAGGGCCGCGGCTCTGGCGGAGGCCGGCTGCAGCATCGAGCAGCCAGCCGAGTCTGAGCTCTGCGCCCAGGTGGCCGCAGCCATTGCCGATGGTCTGGTGATCGGCTGGTTCGACGGGCGCATGGAATGGGGTCCCCGGGCCCTGGGCCACCGTTCCATCCTGGGGGATCCGCGCCGCGCCGACATGAAGGACATCCTCAATCTCAAGATCAAGCGTCGCGAATCGTTCCGTCCCTTTGCCCCCTCGGTGCTGCGCGAGGCGGTGCCCAGCTGGTTCGAGCGCGACGGAGACGTGCCGTTCATGATGCAGGTGTACCCGATCCGGGCCGAGAAGCGCGCTCTGATTCCCGCGGTCACCCACGTGGATGGCACCGGGCGCCTCCAGACCGTCAGTGAAGCAGACAATGGCCGCTACTACCACCTGATCCGCGCCTTTGAATCACTCACGGGAGTCCCGATGGTTCTGAACACCTCCTTCAACGAAAACGAACCGATCGTCTGCTCGCCCGACCAGGCCCTCGACTGCTTCCTACGCACCCGCATGGATGTGCTGGTTCTCGGCCCGATGCTGATCCGCCGCCGGGGCTGATGCAGGAGCAGGCCACGACGATCCGCCTGATCGTGCCAACCCGCAATTGCCACAGCCTGCTCGGGCGTCTCGTTGCCTCCCTTCAGGAGCAGACCCTCCAGCGCTGGCAGGTCTGCTTCATCGATGCCTCCAGCGATGGCGAGACCCCCACCTGGCTGGAGACGCTCTGCCGCCGCGACCCCCGCTTCAGCTGGAGGCCCCAGGAGCCCGGATTCCAGGGCATCTTCGGGGCCATGAACCAGGGCTTCGGCTTGGCCGGGCCCCACGACTGGCTGCTGTTCTGGGGAAGCGATGACTGGGCGGCTGGTCCGGCGGTGCTGGGGGAGGCCCAGGCGCTCATCGACACGGCCGCCCGCACCGGCAGCGAACCGGACCTGCTGGTCGCCAGCGGCCGCTACTTCCACCTGGAGCAGGATGGCCGCCTGAGGCCGGGGCGCCGCACCGCCCTCCGCTGGCGCCACTCCTACCGCCGCTCGCTGCTGCTGGGTTCCACGCCTCCGCACCAGGCCACCCTGATCGGTCCTGGCGCCCGGCGGCGCGTGGCCTCCTACCGCGACGGCTTCCGCCTTTCTGCCGATCTCGACTACTTTCTGCGGCTCTCCCGCTGGCCCAATCTGAGGGTCCTTCACAGCGAGATGGAGCTCGTGCACATGGGTGATGGGGGGGTCAGCGGCCAGCAAACCGGCCGGCGGTTGGCCGAGGTGCGTCGGGCCTATCGGGAGGCCTTCGGCCTGATCTGGCCCTTCGCCTACGGACTCCGCTACGGGCAGCGGCTGCTCAGCCGCTTCGCTCCGGCACGCCCCTGACCATGACCGTCCCCGCCCCCGAAGCCACACCGATCCTGCTGTTCGGCGCCAGCACGCCCAGCGGCGCCGCCCTGCGCAACCTGGCGACCGGCCGGGATCTACGGGTCCTGGGCAGGCGCTGCCCCCCCGATCTGCCAGCACAGCAGTTCCTGCCGGTCGACCTCACCAGCCCACCTTCGGCTGACCTGCCGCTGGGGGGGGTGATCGTGAGCTTTGCGCCGCTCTGGCATCTGGCCCCTTTCCTTGCCGGGCGACTTGAGGCACTGCAACAGGGGACGGGCGGCGCCACGGAGCTGCCCAAGGCGGTGGTGGCCTGTTCCTCCTCGTCGGTGCTCACCAAGCGCTTCGCCGCCAATGCCGAAGACCAGGCCCTGGTGCGGCGACTGCGCCAGGCGGAATCCACGCTGGAGGCGGCCTGCCAGGCCCTGGCGATTCCCTGCCGGATCATCCGGCCCACCCTGATCTATGGCGAAGCCGGGGGCTACCAGGACCGCAACCTGAGTGTGCTGCTGAAGCTGATGGCCCGGCTGCCGCTACTGCCCCTCCCCTCCCGCACCGGGCTGCGGCAACCGATCCACGCCCGCCAGCTCGCCGCCGTCAGCCTGCTGCTGGCGGATCAGCCCGAGCGCTGGGCCGACGGTTCCCTGACCCTGGGAGGCGACGAGACCCTCACCTACGCAGCGATGCTGAGCCGCCTGCGGGCCGAGGCCGTGGCGCGGGATCCCCGGGATCGGGCCGGCCGCTGCCGCCTGCTTCCCGTGCCAGCGGCCCTGTTCCATCTGCTGGCGGCCCCCCTGTTGCCCTGGAAGCCCAAGTTGTTTGAAGCCGTGTTGCGGATCGAGGCCGACCTGGCGGGCTTCACCGCAGCCCATCATCTGCTGGAAACTCCGGCGGAGCCCTTCCCGGTTCATCCCCTGGCCCGGGGCTGAACAGCAATGGCACGCCGCCTCCGCCCCTCTCTGCTAGCGCTGCTGGTGCTGCCAGCCATGGGCTGGATCCTCTGGCCCTGGCTCTGCCCAACGGGCCACGGCAACCAGCAGGTGATCACCGTGTTCGTGGAGGATCCCTGGCGCAGCCACCTGGCCCTTCGCCTCTGGCAAAGGCGTCCAGATTCGGTGCTGATCTTCCAGGGACGGGACAGCTCCCAGGAGGTGAACAACATCCACCTGGCCAATCGAGGACTGCTGCCGGCCGAGGGCCCCGATCTGGTTCGGCTGACGCCTGGTTGCGACACGGTGGAGCAGATCACGGCTCTTGCCCAATGGCTGGAGCGTTTCAAGCCGGCGGGTCTGGTCACCCTGGTGACCAGCCAGGCCCACATGGGCAGAACCCTGGCGATCGCCCGCATCACCCTCGCCAGCCGCGGCTGGGAGGTGGAAGGCCAGGTGGCCCCCACCGGCGACAACCGTTGGGAGCAGCCCTGGCGCACCCTGCGCGATCAGCTGCGCAGCCAGCTCTGGCGGGCCACCGGCTGGTCCGGGCGACCGATGCCCGCCCACTGCTCCTGACCACCCCACCGACTCCGTGCCCGCCCTGATCGATCGCCTCGCCGGAGGCATTCCCTTTCTGCCCCAGCCAGCGGCGATGGCCTCACCGCATGGCGTCGTTGGGTCTTTTGCCCTGGCCGCGGCCCTGAGCTGGCTCCTGCTCTGGGCCTTGATGCCCCTGTTGCGCCGCGGACTGCTCGATCAACCCAACCGTCGCAGCTCCCATCGGGTCGCCACCCCCCGCGGCGGAGGGCTGAGCTTCGTGGTGGTGGCCAGCGGTCTGAGCCTGGCACTGGGCCAGGGCAAGGCCGCCTGGATTCCCGTGATCTGCCTGCCGCTGGCCCTGGTGGGCCTGCTGGATGATCGCTTGGACCTGCCGGCCGCCAGCCGCTATCTGGCCCAGGTGCTCACGGCGGTGGCCCTGCTGGCGCTGGCCGCGACTCCCCTGCCGACCTGGAGCCTGCCAGTGGTCCTGATCGCGATCACCGCCGTGATCAACTTCGTCAATTTCATGGATGGCCTTGATGGCCTGGTCGGCCTCAGCGTCCTGGTGCTGATGGCGGCCTGCGGCCAGTGGCTGCTGGCCGGCGCCCTGGCCGGCTTCCTGCTCTGGAACTGGAGCCCGGCCAGGGTGTTCATGGGGGATGTGGGCAGCACCTGGCTCGGGGCCGTGTTGGCGGGCCTGGTGCTGCAGCAGCCCACCCCCCTGGCGGCATTGTCTCTGCTGCTGGTGGGAGTGCCACTCCTGGGGGACGCCCTGACCTGCGTGCTGCGCCGCCTGGCGGCAGGTCAGCCCGTGTTCCAGGCCCATCGGCTGCACCTGTTCCAACGGCTACAGCGGGCTGGCTGGTCCCACCGGAGGGTCGCCCTGACCTATGGGACGGCCACGGGCCTGCTGGCCCTCTGCCGCCAGAGCGGCTCAGCGCTGCTGCTGCTTGGGGCGACGGGGTGCGTGCTGCTGCTGGCCTGGCGACTGGAGCAACGGGTGGCGGTTCCCTTCGCGAGAGCGGCGCAAGACAACTGAGCTAAAGTATCAATGTTGACTGCACCGCTGAAGTGACCATGCGTTTTCTGCACGGAAAAGCTTAAAACCGAAGGTCAACCAATTTACAATAGCAGAATTCCACCCCCTATCATCGCTTCTCAATAGACAAAAATGAATTAACATCAGCGGGTTGCCAAAGCCGTCACGGCCAATTTGACTGTCAGTTACCATTCCGGCCAACGCCTCAGGGGAGGACGCTGGATTCGCTTATGATCCAATGATGCAGATTTGAGGCTTCACCGGACAGCCTGACCACATCCACTTCGTCAATGGCTTTACTGATAGGGCCAATCGCGTCACCGGCCAGCACTGCAACCGGAAATCCCTAGACCAAGGCCATTGGAACATTCCATTGCATCATCCCCTCCCCCGGCTCCCCGCCCAAGCTCGCTAACGCCGGCCCATGGACATGCCCACCACAACCAACGCCTGCAGAGCAGCTGGCGCCAACCCCAGGTTCCCTTGCGGCGATTGAAATTGATCGTGAAACGGGGACTTCCCTCACTGTCGCTGACCTCTGTCCCCCTGATCACACGCCGGGTGGCCCTGGTTGCCGTTGACGGCTTGCTGATCGTGGCTGCTTTCTATGGCGCCTTCGCCCTACGGCTGCCGGAAAAGCAAAGCATGGTCGTCGCCATCGCCCCGCTTCAACACCTGGCTGTCCTGGCCGTCCTCAGCGGCCTGCCGGTGCTGATGTTTTCAGGCTGGTATCGGGGTTTGACCCGTTATGCCGGCAGCCATTCACTCTATGGCCTGCTGCCTAGATCATTGGTGATGGTGTTAGTGCTGCTACTGATCAGCACGATGATCGGTGGTGCTCAACCGCCACGATCCTTCTGGGTCCTCTACTGGCTGTTGTTTTCGGGAGCCGCGATCAGCAGTCGAATCATGCTACGCGATGTTCTCATCAAGTATCTCGATCGACGTCATCTGCCGAGGATTGATCCTGAAGACCGCAACATTACCCTGATTTACGGAGCCGGCGATGCCGGCATGAGCCTGCTGCAGGCCCTTCGCAACGACCAGCGCTTCCGCATCCTCGGCTTCCTTGATGATGCCAGCATTCTTCATGGTCGTACCCTCCAGAACCTGCCGATCGATAGCCCTGTTCAACTGCCTCGATTGATCGCCCAGCACGGGGTCCATAAAATTCTGTTAGCGCTGCCATCTCTGCCACGTCAGCGGAAACGGTTGCTGGTCGATCAACTCACCAAGCTCGGACTTGAGGTCCTTTCGATACCTTCCCTTTCCGAACTTGCCGATGGCAGGAAGATCGTCAGCGATTTGCAGCCTGTTGCCATTGAAGATCTGCTGGGCCGCGAGCCGAGCCGTCCCGATCCAGCACTGCTCGAGGTCAGCGTTCGCGGCAAGATCGTTCTCGTCACCGGGGCCGGCGGATCGATCGGGAGTGAAATCTGCCGTCAGGTTATCAAGCTGGGAGCCAAGAAGTTGCTGTTTATGGATCGCAATGAATACGGATTGTACTCCATTGACAAGGAATTAAGGAGCTTGAACTCTCAAGTTCCTCTGATTCCCGTGCTTGGCGATGTGGGCGATAGCCATCGGATGCTTCACCTCCTGCGCACCCATGCCGTGAACACCATTTTCCACGCTGCGGCCTATAAACATGTGCCGCTGGTGGAAGCCAATCTCTGCGCCGGGGTCTCCAACAATCTCCGCTCCACCCAGGCCGTGATCAACGCGGCCATTGCCACCCCTGTCGAGCGGTTGACGCTGATCTCAACCGATAAAGCCGTCCGACCCACCAATGCCATGGGGGCAAGCAAAAGGATCTGTGAACTGCTGGTGCAAGCCTCCGCCGATCAGATCGCCATGGCTGGCGGCGATGGGCCGATCCTATCCATGGTCCGATTTGGCAACGTTCTCGGCTCCTCCGGCTCGGTGATACCACTGTTCCACCAGCAGATCGCCAAGGGTGGGCCGATCACAGTGACGCACCCCTCGATTACCCGATACTTCATGACCATCCCCGAGGCCGTGCAACTCGTACTCCAGGCCACAGGGATGGCAAAAGGAGGGGAGCTGTTCCTGTTGGATATGGGAGAGCCGGTCAGGATTGCAGATCTGGCTCGTCAAATGATTGAGCTCTCCGGCCTGAGGGTCCGGGATGATTCAAACCCCCAAGGAGACATCGCCATCACTTTCACAGGCCTCCGCCCGGGAGAGAAGCTCTATGAGGAGCTCCTGATCAGTGCCCACGATCAACCGACGGACCACCCCCTGATCCGGCGGGCCCGTGAGCCCAGGCGCAGCATCGAAGAACTGGCTCCCCAGATTGCGAATCTCGAATCCGCTCTCCAATCCTGGGATGAAGGCGCCACGATGGTGGCCTTGCAGAAGCTGGTCCCGGAGTTTCAGCGTGAGAGAGGCACCGATCCATGAATGAGCTGCTGGCCCGATTACCTGCCGGCTTGCGGGCACGGATTCCCGCCATACCTCCGGCCACACCCCGCAATCTCTGGCTGCTGCTTGCGGCTGCGGTAGCCACCCAGAATCTGGGTGTGTTTCAAACCAGCCAGAGTGAGCACGTCACCGTCTATGCCCTTCTGGTCTGGGGCGGAGCCCTGATCTGCATGGAAGACCAACTGGAGGACCTGGACCCGAGACCTGGAGGTCTGGGGCTGCTGCTTGGAACCATCCTTCTCCTGGCTGTGATGGCACGCACGGCCCTGGTGCTTCACTCCGACGGTATGCTCTATATCCTTGCCCCCCTTGCGGGCCTGGCTCTGGCCATGCTCTCCAGGCCGATCAAGCAGCTTGGAAGCCTCCGCGACTCCTTGTTATGCCTGATGCTGATTCCAGGATTCGGCTTCTTGATGAAAGTGATTCCAGAGCGTCCCATGAGTGTGCTCACGGCGCGGCTCACCAGTTTCTGGCTCAGCATTCTTGGCTTCGACAACGTGGTCCGCGATCGCACCGTGATGCTGCCTACAGGGGGCGTTGAAGTTCTTCCTGCCTGCAATGGAGTCGACACCATCGCCCAAGTGATAGGTGTTTCGATCATTTTTCTGCTTGCCTTCCCAATCCGCTCGGGTCTTAGTCGGATCAGCCTTCTGATCGCAGCTCCATTGATCGGCCTGGCCAGCAACACCATCCGCATTGCCGTTCTTGCACTCTGCGTTGCCTACGGTCAAGGCAAAGGTTCGCCGTGGTTCAGCTTTTTCCACGACGACCTCGGCTCATTGCTATTCTCAGGAATTGCTGTTTTTATTTTCGGAAGCCTTTATCTTCGCCTGCTTGAACGCGAACTGCCGCCACTACCTGCTAGCGATGGTGGGGAGGGTGCCAGCTGATGGTCACTCTCCCTTCCCTCTCTCCAAGGCAGACGTTTTTCGGCCTCATGGCGTCGATCGCCGTGCTGTTCGCCCTGAAATCGATTCTCTGGCCTCGCTGGCCAACGGCATCACCCCTGAATGCCAAGGCTGTGGCCCAAAAACTTCAGGTCAATGGGTTTGCCGCCCAACCATTGCCACAGCTACCGGCCAAACGGCACTACGACTGGGCGACCTCTGAAATCCTCGCCTATGGGATCGGTGAGGGTCAAACGCTGCGACTGGTTCGCGGAATTGGTCGCGAACGCTTAGCGTTCAATGCCAGTGTTTTGGCGGCATCCGACCCCTCCCTACGCCTGCAGAAGCGCATCCTCCTGGCTGGTCAGCCTCCATCGGCCAAGGGGATCAACGGGGGAACAGCAGTCCGACAAACCTGTCTGGTGATCGGCAAAGCGAACCAAGGCGGTTATGGCCTCACCTCTGCCCAGCTGCTGCCCCTGATTGACCGGTTGCCATCCGATCGGCGCGATCGGTTTCGATCTCTGCTTGGGCTCCAACTGCCCCGGAGCTACGAGTGCGTCCTGATCAGTGTCAGCGGGGGGCGGCCTGGCTCAGGCGGGATCGACGACGAACGCTGGCAGAAGCTGCTGAATGCGATCCGTCCAGCCCTGGGCCATCAGGCGGACGGCAATTGATCGACAGGCTTAGGCTTGGTGAACGCTGCAGAGACGAATGAATTTGCTCGATCGCTTTCGCAAGCCCAAGGGCACCACCAGGGGGGATCAGAAGCCGCAGCCAGGGGTTGTGCCCGCCCTTACCTACAGCTGGCTGATCAGCGGTCGTTTAGCGGTCGGGCCGCTGCCCAGAAATGAAAGTCATTGGCAGCAGCTTGAGGAAGCTGGATTTCGCAGCCGTTTCAGCTGCTGTTATCCCGAGGAAGAAAGCTGCCCTCCTCCAGAGCACTGGCTTCAAGGACGAGTGAGTCTGCCTGACCATCGCCGTCAGGAACGTCTCAGGCCTGAGCGACTCAGGGAAGCCCTAGACCTTTCGGCAGAGATCCTGGCGGCCCAGCCACCAACCTATCTCCATTGCATGGCAGGAATCGAGAGATCACCGCTGGTAGCATCCGGCCTGATCGCACGTGAGCGCAAGATTCATCTGCTGGAGGCACTGGAAACGGTTCGACTCTGTCACCCAAGAGCAATGCCAATCTACAGCGATCTCGACGTTCTCGAAGCCGTGCTTAAAGAAGCATAAAACCAGCAACAAAAAGTCTCTGGGACTATATCCCAGAGACTATGACTGCTATTCAATAAGCATCGCAGCCTGGATGTTGGTTTTAGCGATTGAAGGGGAACCGCTTTCTAAGCCAGCCCATGGCGCCGCCTTCAGCATCCTCATCGGCATCGCTGGACCGATCAGCCTTGGACTGTCGCGATGGGAGCGGAGGCCTGGACGGAGAATCGGAGGTTACGCCATTGCTACCGTTGGAGCTGGAAGAAGCTTTGGCAGAGCTGTCGCGTAACTCCTGAGATACGCCTTGCTCATGATAGCGTTGGACGGCGGCACTGCTGCCATCACGCATGTAACGATCAGTGAGGTAGGAGTCGCGGTAGCGCTTCATGTAATTGCCAAACCCTTGGGCATACCGACCAAGGGATTTTCCGTAGGTTCCTGGATTGCGACTGGGGGTGCTGGCCGTGGCATAGGCATAATGGTAGTAGTAGCCATACTCATAGCCGTAATCATTAAGACGGCTCGGGAAGTTGACCTGATTACAGATCAAACCAAGCACATCCACCCCAGTTGCTTTGATGCGTCTGCAGGCCTGGGGCGCCAGTTCACGGCTGACCTTGCCGAGACCAACCAAGAAGAGGATGCCATCAAGCTTTTCGCCCAGAAGAATAGGGTCGGCAAGCATCAAGCAGGGTGGAGCATCAAAAAGGACGATGTCATATTCATCAAGATCCCTGATGTCATTAACAACCTCCTGTGCCCTGGCAGAATTCAGGAGTTTGGCGGGATCCGGTGGTTTGGGACCAGCCGGCAGCACATCCAGATTGTCCTGAATTGGCTGGATCAAGGAACGTAGGTCGCGAGTGTTGTCGGTCAACACGGAGGAAAAGCCGTCGCCCTGAGCCAAGCCGAGGTAGCGGGTCTGCATCGGCAGGCGAAGGTCAGCGTCCACGACCAACACCCTCAGACCAAGGTCGGCCAAGGTTCGGGCGAAGATGGTGACAGCCGTGGATTTTCCTTCACCCTGGGTGGAAGAGGTAACGCCAACCAGGCGGATGTCACGATCGGCTCGCAACAAACGGAATGTAGTGAACAAGCTCCGCAGCGACTCCTTAATCGCGAAGCGCTCGCTCGCACTCATTTTGCTAATGCTGGTGGAAATCTCCACCCCTGGCTCAAGCGGAAGGTAGGGGATCAGGCCCAACACGGGTAGCTGCAGATCCCGCTCTGTTTCCATCGGAGTGTGGAAGACATTATCGGTTCGCTCCCGCAGGATGGCGGCACCGATCCCAGCCATGAGCCCGAGCATCAAAGCCCGCATCAGGTTGCTTTGGAGATTTGGCTCAACCGGAATATCGGCAAACTCAGCCGGAGCGATCACCTGCCATGGCGAAGTGGCGCGAGCGCGTTGGAGGCGATAGTTATCGCGAGCTGTTATGTAGGCGTTGTAGTTGGAACGAGCCGTGGTCAACTTTTGCTGTAATTCTTCGTAGCGCCGCATCATTGTCGGGCTATTGCGGAAGTTTTCGTTCAGCAATAGAATCTGTCTGTTCAGCTCATCCTGCTGGGATTCATTGGCTAGCAGCTGGGCCCGCAGCAGATCGGTAGATTGCTTGCGCACCAGAGGCAACAACTGATCGCGCTGAGCCTTGATCGACTGAACAATCGGGGAATCATCGCGATAAACAGCTTTTGCGTTGGCCAGCTGACGCTCGAACTCAAAGAGTTCGCTGGAAGGAATTTGCTGGCCAGATCCTCCTGTATTGCCCTGAATCTTACCCGGAATAATGGTACCGGTGCGCCCCATCTGCTCGACTACCGTTGGGGATCCACTTGGATTCCACTGCAGGCGACCGGTTTCAGCAGACTTGAGCTTGCTGTAGAGATCGCTCTGCTGGATTTGCAAATCCATCACCTGAGCCACGAGAGCATCTCGCTTAGCGATGATCGAAGCAGCCAGTGAAGATGGGTCTAACATGTTGTATTTCTCGCGAAAAGCTTTCAGCTCTGCCTCATATTTGACAACACGATTATTAATATCAGGAGCCTGCTGATTCAAAAATTCTACTCCTGAATCCAGGGCTGCCTGGCGCTGGGTTTGAGAAAACTTGGTATATTCTCGCGAAAGATCATTGAGGATCTGACGCCCTTTGGCGGGATCGCGCCAGCGAAGTGTGACGTACAAAACCTGATCTACGTCGCCGACGGGGTTGACGCCAAGATTGTCGACAACTTCCTTCATCGACACCCCCATGCGGTCGGCCACCGGCTTGACCAGCAACGGGCTGCGCATCAGCACGATCAAACTCGGCACATCCGGTTTAGGAGCGGCGCGCGCCACCGTTTCCAATTTGGTCTCGGCGCCCAGTGTTGCAGCGGCCTGCTCGAAAGGGTTGGAGATCTGGATCTGGAAGCCACCCTCGTAAACAGGATTAAAGATGCGCTGGCGCAGGGTGTTCGCCGCCATCGCCCCGGTCACCAGAGCAAAGGTGAAGAAAAAGATCCCCTGTCGCCGCTTCAGGGTGCGGATCAGTCCTTTGACACCACCGTCTGAACCGGTGTCCGCCGAGGCAAGAGGGGAATTCAGGCCCTGGAAAGAATCAACCGTCGACGGACGCTGAACACTGGCCTGAACCGGGCCTGCGTCGGTTCCCGACGGATTGCTGCCATAGGGCGATTGGGTTGGTGCACCCGTGGTGGTCACGTTCGATCTCCGGCCTTGTCGGCCAAGGCGATACGTGATCCTAGTGTGGCCTTCCTGATTTTTCGGCTGTCGGTGGCCAGCCAGAAGAGAGCCTCCTGGCCTGATCGGAGCGGCCATGCCGGCTCAAATCCCATCCGCCGCAGACATGCAGCGCTGACGCCGCAGCCTGCGGGGCACCATGTCCAGGACAGAACCGTTCCGCCCTGCCCTCCTTCGCGCCTGCGGCGCCGGCTCCAGAATCAGGGGATCAGAACCGAGCTTCTGCGGGTAAGGTGATGCGCCGGTTCAGTCCAGACCAGCCGTTGGCAGCCTCCATGACCCGTCCTGCAACCCGCTGGTGCCCAGCCCTGCCCCGATGCAGCTCACCAGCCTCACGAGCTGCGATGCTCTCGTTGTCCTTGCTCACGGTGATGCCGGTGCTGCCGAGTCCCTCGGGATCCGCAGCGTTGGCTGGCACTGCCTCAAAGCCAGGGTTGGCGACAAGCCCTGCAACCAGGGGGGCGGCGCCATCGAATCCGGCGGTTAGTCGCAGTGGTGAGCGACTGAGTCTTACAGAAGTCTATAGCGACTTGTATGTGCTCGGGCCTGGAGATACTCTGCAGCTCAACTTTCTCGATCCAGCCGCCAAAGAAGTCGGTGGCGGCTTCGGCATTCTCCCGGATGGCACCGCAAGCCTTCCGCTGCTCGGTTCCGTCCAGCTCAGCGGCCTCACCATCGGCCAAGCGACCCGATGGTTGACCTCTCTCTACAGCCGCCAGCTGGTAAGGCCCCAGCTCTATCTCACCCTCGTCGGTCCAAGGCCGTCCAAGGTTTCGATCATTGGAGAGGTGGAAAAACCTGGTCTTTATCCCCTGCCATCGTTTTCCACCCCCGTCTCGGCCATTCAGCAAGCTGGGGGAGTCACGCTCAACTCTGATATCCGCCGCGTGGTCCTGAGGCGTCTGGCGGGACCGGATGGCTCGCTGAAGGAAACCACCCTTGATTTGAGCCAAGTGCTATTGCGCGGCAACCAGCTTCAGAACCCTATTTTGTTTGATGGCGACACCTTGGTCGTCAGCAAAACAACCGATTTCGTCCCTGAGGAGATTCTTGAGGTCGGCATTTCCAATCTCTCGCCCACAGCGATCAACGTGAATGTGATTGGCGAGGTCAAATCCCCTGGAACGCTTCAGCTGACACCCAACACACCCATGGTGGAGGCCATCTTCAAAGCGGGCGGTCCGATTAAGTGGCGAGCCCAGACCAACAAAATCGAGCTCGTCCGCTTCGGGCGCGACGGCAAGGTATCAAGAACGATGTACCAATATAAGCAGTTTAACAATATTTCCAAAGCATCCAATCCACCCCTGCGCAACGGCGATACGATCATTGTCAACAAGTCTGCATTTGGACAGGCTATCGACGCCCTCCAAGACCTCGCCATCCCGATCAATGCGGCCACTGGCCTGCTCAACATCTATAACACTTGGTACTTCTACCGCTGGAATAACAACAACAACTGACGAGCCTCTCCTTCTTGCCCATTATCCCTCTTTGGTTCACAACCGCCATGGCCCAATCTCATTCAGGTGGCCGCTTCGGCCTCTCCAGCCCCATCGCTTGGGCACTGCTTAGCCAGGCAATCTGGCTTCCTCTCCTGGCGATCGACCTGCACGACCGCTGGCAGGCCAATGTGAATGAGGCCCGCGACATCGCCGCCGCCGCAGCCGGTGCGCGCCCACCGGCCACACCGTTGTCAACGGCGACCACGGCAACTCCGACAGCCACCCCATCGCCAGGTTCAAGCCGCACCGGTCTGTTGCTCGGACCTTCGGCTCCGATGGCTTCGGGCAGCGTCGACCGCCGGGAGAGCGGAGCCCCAAGCCTGGCTACCAGGCTCGCCGAACCAGCCACCGAGCAGATCGATGCGGCCCAGCAGGGTCTGAGTGCTTCCGACGGGATCCAACCTCTGGGCCTTGGTTCCCGACGGCCATCCCCCTCAACCCTGCTCTCCTCGGGGTTCCGGCGCTCTGAACTTCTGGGCGGCGCCATCACCCTGGCCGATCTGCAGCAACCGGCCACCCCCTCTCTGGCCCTGGCCGAACGGGCGCGATGGGCCAGCAGTTCCGACCCCCTGGCTCCCCTGCCAGCGGTCTGGCGAGAACCGATGCGGCAGGCCCTGCAGGCCCTGCCGGCTCCCCAGGGCGGCACCTCCCGGATTCAGTCCGCGCGCGTGATCCACATCCCCTCCAGCCGCGTTCGCCAATCGACCACCGTTCCCCTGGCGATCCAAGGTGACGGCAGTGTCGACATCCTCAGCCGTGCCGACGATCCAGCCGTGGTCGAAGAGATCCGCCATTGGTCGCGCAAGCAGACCCCCGGCGGCGGCAACGGCCTGCGAGCGACCCTGGTCAACCTCGAGCCGATTCCAGCCGCCCCCGACACGCTGGTTCCTCCCCGTGCGTCCGCCGCCCCCGCCCCAACCGCAGCCAGCCGCGCTTCCCTCCCCCAGGCCCAACCCGCCCAGCCGCCCCAGGCAAGCGCGACGCCTGCGGCAGCCATCCCCAGTGCGGCGCCTGCGGCCATGGTCGCCAACGAGCGGCCGGCCCCAGCACCTGCTGCGGTGACCGCCCCCGAGCCGGCCGCCGTCACCGCGCCGGCCCCCGATGCCGCTGCTGCCCCCGCAGCGCTCCCGAGTCCCTGAGGGCCATGCACCATTCCTCTCTGCCTGTGGCCCTGGTGGCGCTCACCGCCACCCTGAGCGCCCTGCCTGGCGTTGCTCAGCCGCCTGCCACAGCCCAGCCCCCCGGACAAGCAACCGAATGGGCTGCCCCCTTCCCCCAGGCCCCAGCCTTGACAACCACCACCACGCCCAGGGGCCGAACCGCGCCGATACCGGCGGCCAGCCAGGTGCCTGTCTGGCGATCGGTTCCCTCGACGGCCACACCCGCCCTCGCCCCGGCCTGGGTCGAGACCCCGGCAGCGGTTGGACCAGCTCCGAGCTGGAGCACCTCCAGCCAGAGGCAGGGCGATCTTCCCCTCTGGCGCCAACCCGACCAGCAGCCGAGCCCCTGAAACCTGGACCCGCCCTGGGGTCCACCTCCCGGAATGGGAGAAGTCCCGATCATTCGGCCACGGCCAACACAGAACCGGCGATCGCTCGCCGTTGTTCGTCGTCGTACCCCCAGCGCGCCAGGAACTCCTGATCGGAACCCTGGCCGTCCCGAGCGGCGAGCAGCAAGGTCTCCAGGCGCTGCTTCACCAGGGCCGGTTCAAGGCGGCGCAGCAATTCGGTGCTGCGCTCCCGCACCCGATCGGAGCGACCGGCCTGATCGCCATCGCCATTGCGCCGGTGGTGAACGGCCATCGCCGTGGCCATGGCCAGATTGCGGGCGGTGAGATCGACCACCCCCTCTCCGGCATCCCTGAGCTGACCGACCAGGGGCTCTGGCAGACGATCCAGAAGGGGGCTGTCACCAGCGAGGGCCACCACAAAGAAGCCGCGGGCACCATCACGGCTGGACACCAGGGCAGCGACGCGATCGGCGAGCACCTCATCGCTCAGCTCGGCGGCCTCCCAGAGTCCAAGCCACTGGGCGGCGATCTCCATGGCCTGCGGAAAGCTGGGTTGACTCGGGGGCGAATCGGCGGTCATGGGGCAACGAAGGCCGGCTGAACAAGCCCAAGCCTATGGAGAGAGCAACCGCCATCGGGCGGAGACGCCCCAGGGCTGTCAGGCTTGGGGAATGGAGATTCCACCCCTGCCTTGCTCAGATCCCACGGGATTCCGATCGGGTTTTGTCGCCCTGATCGGTCGGCCGAACGTGGGCAAGAGCACCCTGGTGAACCAGCTGGTGGGGCAGAAGGTGGCAATCACCTCCCCCGTGGCCCAGACCACCCGCCACCGGCTGCGGGCCGTTCTCACCACCCCCGAGGCCCAGCTTGTGCTGCTGGACACACCGGGCATCCACAAGCCCCACCACCTGCTCGGCCAGCGACTGGTGCAGAGCGCCCGCAGCGCCATCGGTGATGTGGATGTGGTGCTGCTGCTGGTCGACGGCAGCCAGCCGGCTGGCCGGGGCGATGCCTTCATCGTGCAGCTGCTCCGCCAGGTGCGGGTGCCGGTGCGGATCGCCCTCAACAAGCAGGACCGGATCGAAGACGGCCAGGCCGAGGAGCTGCTGGACAGCTATCGGGCCTTGATCGCCGCTGGCGAGGGGGAGCCCTCCCTCGACTGGCCCCTGCATCCGATCTGCGCCCTCGACGGCTCCGGCAGCTCCGCTCTGCTGGCCAGCCTCATCGCCGCCTTGCCAGCCGGCCCCGCCCTCTATCCCGCCGGCACGGTCAGCGATCAGCCGGAGCAGCTGCTGCTGGCGGAGCTGATCCGCGAGCAGGTGCTGCACCAGACCCGGGAGGAGGTCCCCCACGCGGTGGCGGTGCGGGTGGAGCGGATCGTGGACGATGGTCCGCGCACGGCCGTGCTGGCGACGGTGGTGGTGGAGCGGACCAGCCAGAAGGCGATCCTGATCGGCAAGGGCGGCGCCATGCTGCGGGAGATCGGGCGGGAAGCGAGGCTGCAGATGCAGAAGGTCTTTGACGGGCCTGTCTACCTCGAACTGTTCGTCAAGGTGGTGCCCCACTGGCGGCGACACCCGGCTCGGCTGGCGGAGCTGGGCTACGACGGCGCCTGAGCGGGGCGGGTGTGGCTGAGAAGATGGAATCGGCCCGTTCCCTGCCCACCGTGAGCGACTTCCCCCCCCAGGATCTCCGCAGCTTTCTGGAGTTCTGCGCGGGCGACTGGCTGAGTGTGCGCAGCAGCTTCGCGCTCGGCGACGACGCAGCAGCAGCCGAACCGCCGGAGCAGGAGGGCAGTGAAACGTTGTGGCATGAATCCCGACGCGGCGAGCTGGCGGTTGCTTATCTGGCCCCGGAGCAGGAGGGGGATCCGGGGGGGCTGGAGGTGACGCCACCTGCCGCCGGCGAAGGCGCGACGGCGCAGCGACGCCTGCGCTTCCAGGCGGCCGGCGATTTTCTCAGCTGCGCAGCTCCGGGGCAGCCGGAGAGCAGCGGCACCTGGCGGTTCTGGCCGGACGGCAGCCTGGAGCTGACCCGGACCGATGCCGAGGCGGTGGTTCGGGAGCGCATCTGGTTCACCAAGCCCAACCTGCGCCTGCGCAGCAGCATCGAGCAGCGCCATGACGGCCGCCCCGCCCGGGCCAGCTTCTCCTCCGAGATCCGGCGGGTGAGTCGCGCCACCAGCGCAGCCGCGGGCGGTTGAGCGATGCGGCTCGATGTGGTGACCCTCTTCCCGGAGGCCTTCACCCCGTTGCTGAACCTGGGGGTGATCGGGCGGGCCTTCGCCGCCGGCCTTGCGGACCTGCACCTGCACAACCCTCGCGACCACGCGGAGGGCCGCTACCGCAAGGTCGATGACCAGCCCTACGGAGGTGGGGCGGGCATGGTCCTCAAGCCGGAGCCGGTGTTTGCCGCCGTCGAGGCGATCCCGCGGCTGGACCCCCGCCGGGTGCTGTTGATGACCCCCCAGGGCCGCCCCCTGCAGCAGGGGGATCTGCGCCGCTGGGCCGCGGGCTTTGCCCAGCTGGTGCTGCTCTGCGGCCACTACGAGGGCTTCG
>JBMSXZ010000005.1:0-45047 GCA_049426205.1 Cyanobium sp. | reverse complement strand
TGCCGGTGGATCTCTCCACCGCCGCCCTGCGCACCCTGGCCACCATCGCCCTGAAACGCCGCATCCTCCAATCCGATCTGGTCGAGCTGCGCGGTTCCGGCGCCTACGACCACATCAAGGAGCTGCTGGCCCAGAACTTCATCGAGCGTCGCCGCCAGAGCGATGGCCGTTCGTATTGGTTGAGCCTCAGCGAAAAATTCCACCGCACCTTCGCCGTGCAGGGCCTGGAGGACCGGAAGCCCAGCGCCCTGGCGGCGGAGCCCGACCCGGCACCGCAGTCGGGCGGAGCCGCGGAGTCTGAAGCTGGCGGTATCCCGTCAGGGGCGTCGATCCCAGAGGCTGCATAGAGTCGGGGTTCTCCCTTCCACGCCACCGCTCCCCCTCCATGGACGTCCTGGTTTTCCTGCTGCAGGTGCTGGCCCAGACCCTCAGCATCTATACCCTGGTGCTGCTGGTGCGGGTGTTGCTGAGCTGGTTTCCCAACCTCGACTGGAGCAATCCGATCCTCTCCAGCGTCAGCGCGATCACCGATCCCTACCTCAATGCCTTCCGCGGCCTGATCCCGCCGGTTGGAGGTCTCGATCTCTCCTCGCTGGTGGCCTTCATCGCCCTGAATCTGGCCCAGAGCCTGCTCGGCTATGGCGCCAGCGTGGCCGCCGGGATCGGCTGATCCCGCCCCACAGGCCCCGTGCTCCTGCGCCCTGGTGGCGATTTGAGCGGGCTTCAGGCGGAGGGAATGGCCTCTTCAAGGGGCAGCTTTTCGTCATCATCGCCGGCCCTGGTGCGCACCGGCGAGGAGAAGCCCCTCGCCCTCACCTTCTCCACCCGGAACGGCCCCGGCGTGCCGGCCGGCACGGCCAGCCGCAGGGCGAAGGCTGAACTCCCAACCGGCACATCGCCGATCGATCCGACCCTGGACCGGTTGGGAAGCACGGGCTCACCGCTGGCGTCGAGGATCAGGGCAAAGACGTCGGTGTCGACGATCGGCCGGCGGCCGGGGTTGATCACCACACCGCGCAGGGCGTAGCAGCTGGCCCCGGCCGGCCGCCTCATGCCCGTCTGGCTGGCCGGATCATCGCTGGGGCAGGGCTCCAGACTCACCTCAGCGACCTGCAGGTCAGCGGCGGCGGCGGCGGCGGGGGTGAGCTGCCAGACCAGCAAGGACAGGCAGACCCCCAGAAGCAGGGCCAGCACAAGCCGTTGCAGCGGACGCGGTGCCATGGGTTCTGCCGTCATTCAGCGCCGATCTCCGCTTCCGCCAATCACGTTACGGTCGGCACGGCTGGCCAGTTTGGCCAGGTTGGCCTCGGCGATCGTCTCAAGGCTCAGCTCCAGTTCACTGGCGAGCTGGGCGGCGTACCAGAGCACATCCCCCAGCTCCAGCAGCAGGTCCTCCCGCACAGTGCCATCGAACTGACCACCGCGGTCCCGCAGGACCTTCTTCACCTTGTCGGCCACCTCCCCGGCTTCGCTGCAGAGGCCGAGGGTGGGGTAGATCGGGTTGGCGCCCACGCCGGGGTAGCGGGCGGTGGCACGACAACGCTCCTGGTAGGTCTGAAAGTCCATTGCGAGCCTGGGGGATGTGGCCCGGATGGTAGTTTCCGCACTTGACCGCGCTGCTCCATGGCCAAGCCCGATCTCTCGCGCCGCACCAAGATCGTCGCCACGATCGGTCCGGCCACCGAGTCGGCGCCGATGCTGCGGCGGCTGATCGACGCCGGTGCCACCACCTTCCGGCTCAACTTTTCCCATGGCGACCATGCCGACCATGCGGTCCGCATCGCCACGATCCGACAGGTTTCCGAAGAGCTTGGCGTCCACGTCGCCATCCTCCAGGACCTGCAGGGTCCGAAGATCCGCCTCGGTCGCTTCGAGGCCGGTCCGATCACCCTGGCCTCTGGTGATTCTTTCACCCTGACCTCGCGGGAGGTGGCCTGCAATCAGTCGATCGCCACGGTCACCTACGACCGGCTGGCGGATGAGGTGCGACCAGGGAGCCGCATCCTGCTGGATGACGGCCGGGTCGAGATGCTCGTGGAGGCCGTTGATGGGGCCAGCCAGAGCCTCCACTGCAAGGTCACCGTCGGCGGGGTGCTCTCGAACAACAAGGGGGTCAACTTCCCCGATGTGCAGCTCTCGATCCGCGCCCTCACCGACAAGGACCGCCGTGACCTGGCCTTTGGCCTGGAGCAGGGCGTCGACTGGGTGGCCCTGAGTTTTGTGCGCAATCCCTCCGATATGGAGGAGATCCGCGAGCTGATCCGCAGCCACGGCCATGCCACGCCGGTGGTGGCCAAGATCGAGAAATTCGAGGCGATCGACTCGATCGACACGATTCTTCCGCTCTGCGATGGCGTGATGGTCGCCCGCGGGGATCTCGGGGTCGAGATGCCGGCTGAGGAGGTGCCGCTGCTGCAGAAGGAGCTGATCCGCAAGGCCAACAGCCTCGGCATTCCCGTGATCACCGCCACCCAGATGCTCGATTCGATGGTGAGCTGCCCGCGGCCGACCCGGGCGGAGGTGAGCGATGTGGCCAATGCCATCCTCGATGGCACCGATGCCGTGATGCTCTCCAACGAGAGCGCCGTTGGCGACTATCCGGTGGAGGCCGTGGCCACCATGGCCCAGATCGCCCGCCGCATCGAGCGCGACTATCCCCAGCGGGTGCTGGCCAGCCACATGGCGACCACCATTCCCAACGCCATCTGTCAGGCGGTCAGCAGCATCGCCCGCCAGCTCAACGCCGCCGCGATCCTGCCGCTCACCAAGAGTGGCTCGACCGCCCGCAACGTCAGCAAGTTCCGCCCCAGCACCCCGATCCTGGCGATCACCAGCGACCTGCAGGTGGCGCGGCAGCTGCAGATGGTCTGGGGGGTGTCACCCCTGTTGATCCCTGAGCAGGTCAACTCGGGCAGCACTTTCAACGTGGCCATGGGGGTCGCCCAGCGGATGGGGCTGTTGCACGAGGGTGATCTGGTCGTCCAGACCCAGGGAACCCTTGAGGGGGTGAGCGGTTCCACGGATCTGGTGCGGGTGGGACTGGTCTCGGCGATCCTGGGCCGCGGTCAGGGGATCGGCAACGGATCGGTGAGCGGCCGGGTGCACCTGGCCCGCACCCCGGAGGAGGCCGCCGGCATGGCCGATGGCGAAATCCTGGTGCTGCGCGACAGCGAAGGGGACTACAGCGGCGCCATCCGGCGCTCCCGTGGCCTGATCACCGAGGCGGAGACCCTCAACAGCGTCGGGGTCAGCCTGGCCGAACAGCTGGGGATCCCGGTGGTGGTGGGCGTGGCCAATGCCACCGTCGATCTCCTGCCCGGCGAGATCATCACCCTCACCATCCATGAGGGGGTGGTGCACCGCGGAGCGCTCAACCCGATCGAAGCCAACGGTCGGGGCCTGCCCTGAGTCCGCTAGACAGGCACAGCTGTAGCACGCGAGCTCCATGGCCTCCCGGCTCCCGTTGCCCGAGATCGCCGGCATGGCGTTCGCCACGTTGCGCTCCAACCGCCTGCGCAGCCTGCTGACCACCCTCGGGATCGTGATCGGCAATGCCTCCGTGATCACCCTGGTGGGGGTGGGCAAAGGGGCCCAGAATCTGGCCGAGGGTCAGCTGAGCACCCTGGGAGCCAATGTGCTGTTCGTGGTGCCGGGTCGCAACGACACCCGCCGCCAGGGCATCGAAACCCCCAAGACCCTGGTGCTCGAGGATGCGCGTGCGATTGCCGAGCAGGTGCCCAGTGTGCGCCGTGTCGCTCCCCAGATCACCCTCAGCGAGGTGGCGCAGGCTGGCGCCCTGAGCGTCTCCGCCAGCGTCAGCGGCGTGACCCCCGAATTCCTGCCGGTGCGCAATTTCGACATCGCCCAGGGCCGCTTCCTGAGCCCCTCGGATCTGCAGTCGGCTCGGGGCGTGGCGGTGATCGGTCCTGATCTGCGGGACAAGCTCTTCCCGAGTGGCTCGGCCCTCGGCCGCCAGCTGCGTGTCCGCGATCAGGCCTTTGAGGTGATCGGGGTGCTGGAACCCAAAGGGGCGGTGTTCGGCTCCAACCAGGATGAGGCCCTCTACATCCCGATCACCACGATGGTCAGCCGGCTCAGTGGCCGTGATCCCACCTACGGCGTGGTGCTGAATTTCATCAGTGTTGAGGCCATCGACGCTCGCAGCACCAGTGCCGCCGCCTTCCAGATCACCAATCTGCTGCGTCAGCGCCACCGCATTCTGCGGGACGATGATTTCGCCGTGCGCTCCCAGAAGGACGCCCAGCAGATCGTCGGCACGATCACCGGTGGGCTCACCCTGATGCTGGGTGCGATCGGAGCGATCTCGCTGCTGGTGGGCGGAATCGGGATCATGAACATCATGCTGGTCTCGGTGAGCGAGCGCACCGAGGAGATCGGCCTGCGCAAGGCCCTCGGCGCCCGAAGCGGCGATGTGCTGCTGCAGTTCCTGGTGGAGTCGCTGGTGCTGGCCTCCCTGGGCGGGGTGATCGGCAGCGGCCTTGGCCTCGCCGCGGTGACCCTGGTTGCGGTGTTCACGCCGTTGCCGGCGGCGATTGCCATGCCATCGGTGCTCGGCACGGTGCTGCTCTCCGGCGGGATCGGGCTGGTGTTCGGGGTGTTGCCGGCACGGCGCGCGGCTCAGCTTGATCCGATCGTGGCCCTGCGAAGCCTCTGATTCGCTGGGCGGAGACTCCGAGTCGTCCAATGCCCAGGCCTGGCCTTGCCTGCCCCGCCCACTCCTGCGACCCAGGGCCGCGAGCCGCCCAGACCTGGCGGCAAACGAAGAAAACCTTAAGGACCGCAAACGGTGACAATGGCAACCAAGGACACTGCCGCTCAGTGGGTAGATGGGATGACCCCTGCTTTCTGACCTTGGACCGTGCTGGCCTTCCCTCTGCGGATCAGGGCCGCGTCGAGCTTCTCGACTGCGGCTACCGCAACAGCACGGACCGGATGGTGATCCTGCGCTGCTGTGGCCCTCAGCAGTTCTACCTGGAGCGCGTGATCTTCCCGTTCGAGGTCCTGGCCTTCCAATGTCCTGCTCAGACTGAGGTCGAGGTCTGGACCCACGGTCTGGGAGGCCCTGAGCTGCTGGAGACCCTTCGGATCGAGGACCTGGTGATCGAACCCCAGGCCGTGGCGATGGCCCCGGCCTTTCTGGAGCCCACTGCCGAGGGAGCGTTCCAGGACTCCCCCTGGCTCCAGGCCGGTTGATGATGGGAGGGTGGGGCCGCCGCGGCGGGTGTCGCTCCGGCTTTACACTTATACAAATTCCAACGTCCCATGAACCAGCGCTGGCGTCTCCTTGCTCTCTGGCTGCTTCCGGTGCTCGTGGCCCTCTTCCTGGGTTGGCAGCTGCTCGGTTCTGGCCTCGGGCGTGGCGGTGCCAAGGCTCCTGTGGTCACCCCCAGCAACGCCGCCGTGGCCAGGATGAGCTACGGCCGCTTTCTCGATTACGTCAATGCCGGGCGGGTCACCGCCGTCGACATCTTTGATGGAGGACGGACGGCCGTGATCGAAGCGGTCGATCCCGACCTCGACAACCGGGTCCAGCGCCTCAGGGTTGACCTGCCCGGAGTGGCTCCCGAACTGATCAATAGACTCAAGGAACAGGGCATCAGCTTCGACATCCATCCACCCAAATCGGCCCCGCCAGCCCTCGGACTCCTGGGTAACCTCCTCTTCCCCCTGCTGCTGATCGGATCGCTGGTCTTCCTGGCTCGTCGCTCCAACGGCATGCCAGGCGGTCCCGGTCAAGCCATGCAATTCGGCAAGACCAAGGCCCGTTTCCTGATGGAAGCCGAAACAGGGGTCAAGTTTGATGATGTGGCTGGTGTGGAAGAAGCCAAGCAGGATCTCCAGGAGGTGGTCACCTTCCTGAAAACCCCGGAGCGGTTCACCTCCATTGGCGCCAAGATCCCCAAAGGTGTGTTGCTGGTGGGCCCTCCTGGCACCGGCAAGACCCTGCTGGCTAAAGCGATCGCCGGTGAAGCCGGGGTTCCCTTTTTCTCCCTTTCCGGCTCGGAATTTGTGGAGATGTTTGTGGGTGTGGGAGCCAGTCGGGTCCGCGATCTGTTCAAGCGAGCCAAAGAGAACAGCCCCTGCCTGATTTTCATCGATGAGATTGACGCCGTCGGTCGCCAGCGCGGTGCAGGCATCGGCGGTGGCAACGATGAACGGGAGCAAACCCTCAACCAGCTCCTCACGGAGATGGATGGCTTTGAAGGCAACAGCGGCATCATCATCATTGCCGCCACCAACCGACCGGATGTTCTCGATTCGGCGTTGATGCGTCCGGGCCGTTTTGATCGCCAGGTTCAGGTCGATGCCCCTGATATCAAAGGTCGTCTCTCGATTCTGAAGGTCCACACCCGGAACAAAAAGCTCGCCCCGGACGTCAGCCTGGAGAGCATTGCCCGTCGCACCCCCGGCTTCACCGGTGCAGATCTGGCCAACCTGCTCAATGAAGCCGCGATCCTCACGGCACGCCGTCGCAAGGAGGCCACAACCCTGGCCGAAATCGATGATGCCGTTGACAGGGTGATTGCAGGCATGGAGGGCAAACCGCTCACCGATGGCCGCAGCAAGCGCCTGATCGCTTATCACGAGGTTGGCCATGCCCTGGTCGGCACCTTGGTCAAGGCCCACGATCCCGTCCAGAAGGTCACCCTGATTCCCCGCGGCCAGGCCCAGGGATTGACCTGGTTTGCTCCGGATGAGGAACAGATGCTGGTCAGCCGTGCCCAGCTTCGGGCTCGGATCATGGGTGCTCTAGGCGGTCGTGCCGCAGAGGATGTGGTCTTCGGCCACGCTGAGGTGACGACCGGGGCCGGTGGCGACATTCAGCAGGTCGCCTCGATTGCCCGTCAAATGGTGACCCGTTTCGGCATGAGTGAGATCGGCCAGTTTTCCCTCGAAGCCGGCAATCAGGAAGTGTTTCTCGGTCGCGATCTGATGACCCGCAGTGATGGGTCCGATGCCTTGGCCCACCGAATTGATGAAGCGGTCCGGGCGATTGTTCAGAGCTGCTATGCCGACACTGTCAAGCTCGTTGCTGAACATCGCGCCTGCATGGATCGTCTTGTGGAGCTGTTGATCGAGAAGGAAACTCTCGATGGCGATGAACTTCGCCTGGTGGTCAGTGAATTTGCCCCGATTCCCGAAAAGGAACGGTTCTCACCCTTGCTTGTCTCTGACCTGGCGGTGAGCTGACCCTCAACCAATGCCATTTGAGGCGGTCTACCCAGCCCTGATCATGCCCTCCCCTCAGTGGGAGGGTTTTTGATTGAACGCCTATCCCTCAGCTCAGCCTGGGAACCATGAAGCCAAGGCTACGGATTTGCTTGTTGGTGGACCGACGACTTGTTGAACGCCCTGATGGATCCTCAGACGGAGCGGACCGGGCCGACGGGTTGACCAGAGCGCTCGCGGCACCCCTGGCTTAGACGGAGCGGACCGGTCGCTTGTCGATGACCTTGTCAATCAGTCCGTAGGCCACGGCCTCGGCCGGTGACATGAAAAAGTCGCGGTCGGTGTCTTCCTCGATCCTGGTCAGGGGCTGGCCGGTGCGATCGGCCAGTTCTTTGTTGAGTTTCTGCTTGAGGTACAGGATTTCATCGGCCTGAATACGGATATCGCTTGCCTGGCCCCGGGCTCCACCCAAGGGCTGGTGGATCATGATCCGCGAGTGGGTGAGGCTGCTGCGCTTGCCGGGGGCACCGGCGCAGAGCAGAAAAGCCCCCATCGAGGCCGCAAGTCCGACACAGACGGTCTGAACGTCAGGTTTGATGTGCTGCATCGTGTCGAAGATGCCAAGGCCGTCGTAAACGGAGCCACCGGGGGAATTGATGTAAAGGAAGATGTCTTTCTCAGGATCTTCAGCTTCAAGGAAAAGCAGTTGCGCCACCACCCTGTTTGCCGATTCCGGCGTCACAGCCTCGCCCAGAAAGATGATGCGCTCGCGCAGCAGCCGGGAATAGATGTCGAATGCCCGTTCGCCACGACCCGACTCTTCAATCACGATCGGGATCATGGGCAGGGCTGATGCAGTTGGGTCGATCTTAGCCAGGGGCCAGGCCCTCCTGAACGGGCCGGCGGCAGCGGGCGCTAGGGTCGCCCCTCCCCAGCCCGCCCTGACGCGTGAGCGCCCCTCAGACCGTCGCCGACAGCAAGCGTGCCTTCCACGCCGCCTTCCCCCATGTGATCGCGCCGCTGCACCGGCGCATGGTCGATGAACTGCTGGTGGAACTCCACCTGCTCAGCCATCAGCAGGGCTTCCGCCCCGATCCCCTCTTCGCCGTCGGCCTGATCCAGGTGTTCGATGCCTTTGCCAGGGGCTATCGCCCTGACCAGCACCGCGAGCCGCTGCTGCAGGCCCTCTGCAGCGCCTCAGGCTTTGAGGCCTCCGAGCTGCGCAGCACCAGTGCCGCCGCCCTCGAGGCCATGGGCTCCCATGGCGTGGATGAGGTGCGGGGCTGGATCGAATCCGGAGGCAGCACGGCGCCAGAACCGTTGGCCTCGGCGCTGGCCAGCATCCGCCGGACCGATTTCCACTACTCCCGCCTGATGGCGGTAGGCCTGCTTTCCCTGATCGAGAGGGCCCGAGGTGCCGAGGCTCTCGATCCCCAGACCCTGCGCACTCACGCCCACGAACTGGCCGAGGCGATGGGCCTGCTCCGGGATCGGGTCGACAAGGACCTGACGCTGTATGTGACCAACCTGGAGAAGATGGCCCAGGCGGTTGAGCTGATGGAGGAAACCATCGCTGCCGACCGTCGGCGGCGCGAGCGCCAGCAAACGGAGCCCGAGCCCGAGCCCGCCATCAGCGGCTCAGCTGAAGCCGTCCGCTCAGACGGCTGATGGCCTCGCTGGTGGTGCCATCCGCCAGCGGTTCCGCCTCGATCCAGAGCTGGCTGGAGCGCTGCAGCAGCGCTGGGATCTCCTGGGGCAGAAGCCCCAGCGCTGCCAGGGCCTGGGGCCGCAACCGCAGCCAGAGCTGCCCCTGGCCCGGCCGAAAGCTGCCTGTGAGCGGGATCGGCAGAGCCACTGGCGGCGGCGGTCCGAGAAACAGCAACAACTGCGGCGCACGGCCCGGATCGGCCACCCAGCGCCAGCCTCCGACCGTCACACCGTCGGGCCGCTGCCAGGTGATGGGCGCCGCACCGACCCCTGGCGATCCGCCTGGACCCGTTGCCGTTGGGCCCGAGCTGGTGGGCCCTGCCAGGGCCGACGTGGCCGTGGCTGGGGCGCTCCCAGGGGAGCCAGGGCCGGCGACGGACGCCGCTGGGCGGACTGGGGCCCCAGCCTGGCCAGCGGCGGGGCCCCTGGAGGTCGTCGTCGGGGTTGCGGCGCCGATGGGCCCCGGAGCGGTTGAGAGGGCCCCTGGCTTGCCCCTCACCAGCCCCTGGGCCTGCAGGCTGGCGCTGATCCGATCCAGCACCTGACTCCAGGACGCCGGGGATGGGCCCCCCAGCAGTTGCAGCTCCAGGCCTGCCTGGAAGGGTCCAGAGTTCTGAGGTCGCAACCGCAGCCGGAAGGGGGTGCGCCTGGCCTGCTCCAGCCGGTTGCCATCCAGGCCGTAGCGGGAGGCCAGGGGATCGCGGATCATCGGCCGATCCAGCAGCCCCCGCAGCAACAGGTCCAGGGAAGCCCCCTCGATGTCCAGCAGCTGATCAGCGCCCAGGGGCAGTCGTTCGCCCAATGGCGGCACCGCCAGCAGCGGGCCATCGGCGGGACTCCCCTGGGCACGGCTGGGCTTGCCAGCGGAAGCTGCGGAGCTGAGACGGCTGCTCGCCGCTGCCGCCTCTCCCTGCCAGCGCAGGGCGCGATCCTCCAGGGCCAGGCTCAGGCAACCGACCTGAAAGGACTCAAGCAGCGGCGCGACCTGGCCCACGATCGCCCCCAGGGAGGCACCACTCCAGTAGACCGCCTGCCCCCCCTGCAACCGCTGCAGGCAGCGCAGGGGAAGGCCAGCGCGACTACGGCGCTGCAGCGGCCGCAGGGAGACAGCCAATTGGCGGCTGGCAGTGGCGTTCTCGCCCACCACCAGAAGGTCCCCCACCCGGAGGGACTGGGGAGAATCAGGCCGAGCTGCGGCCTCGGCTCGCTCAGCCTCGATCACCAGAAAGGGTGAGGCCTCGGTCTGGTTGGCCCAGAGCTGCCACCAGACCCGGCGCTGGCTGCGCCAGAGGCGAGACGCCTGGGGCTCCCCCAGACGCTTGCTCCAGAGCGGGGGCACCGGCCGGTCTGGAGTGGCCGGGAAGCTTTGCAGCAGGCTGGCAGAACCCATCAGCTGCTCCAGTCCTTCGGCTCTCGGACGGGCCGTTCGGGAGAGGAGCAGGGCCGGACCGATGATCAGCAGGGCCGCTGTCGCCAGGGTGCGGGGCAGGGGGAGGGGGAGCCCCGTCGAAGGCCAGCGGTGACGCTTCAGGGAGAGCCAGCGACCCTTCAGGGAGGGCCATCGGGGCCGCAGGGCGGCCTGGAGACGCAGGGAGGGCAAGGGGGAGGCAGGGCGAGCCGCGGGCGAGGGATCCGGCTTCGGAGGGGGCTCAGGAGCGACCCGACGGACCGGTGGAGCGACGGCGCCGATCCCGCCACTCGATCGTTGAGAGGTAGATCACCCCAACGCTCACGAACACCAGCAGCAGGGTGGCCAGTCCGGCCAGGAGGCTGCCGAGGGGGAGGTCTGGCAGGGACACCGGATCAGAGGCCGATGCTGTTGTCCCCATTGCGGCCCCAGACCACCATGGCGATCGAAAAGCTGAAGATGGCAGCGAGGGAGGCCCAGCCCAGGGTGATCAGCATCGGAGAAGCGGATTGGTTTGGGCGCATGTTACCTAGGCTGCAGTCCCCTATGCCCCCGGCCGCCATGCGCGTGATCCGGTCCCTTTCGCCCCTGCGGGCCTCGGCCGACGCCCCGGCGGCTGTCCAGGAGAAGAGCAGGGTTCGTCAGCCCTACCCAAACCTGCGGGTGATCGTGCTCGACGACGACGTCAACACCTTCCAGCACGTGGTGGAGTGCCTGGTCCGCCACATCCCCTCCATGCAGCCCGATCGGGCCTGGGAGCTGGCCCACCGCATCGATGGCGAGGGATCCGCTGTGGTCTGGTGCGGCCCCCTGGAGCAGGCGGAGCTCTACCACCAGCTGCTCGCCGCCGAGGGGCTCACCATGGCGCCGCTGGAGCGCGACTGAGAGCCCATGGGTCGGTTGGTGATCACCCACAGCACCTACGTCGAGGGGCTGATCCCCCTCTTGCGCCGTCTGGTGCGCGAGCAGGGGATCGACACGGTGACACCGGCGGTGATCGCCCGGGTGCGGGGACGGAGCAGCGGCCTGCGCCTGCGGATTCAGAGCCCGATCAGCGGTGGCTGGAAACTGGTGGCCCGGCGCGGTTCGAGCGCCCAGGAGGTGTTCGTGGTCACCGCCTGGGATCGGGACCATCTGCAGCGTCTGCTGGATCAGCTGGCTGACTGACCAGGGTCGTGGGCGCCGAACGCTCATAGACCGCCGCCGCACTGAATCGGGCCCAGGCACCCGCCTCCCGGAACCAGGACCCGCTGTCCATCGGCGTCAGATCAGTGGGCTGCAGCTGCCAGCGCCGTTCCAGGTAGGCGGCGTAGTGGACCGGGTCCAGCTGGGGACCCTGCCAGTGGACCACGGCGAAGGCCACACCACGGCTGCGCACCGCCCCTGCGGCGGTCTCCTGGATTTCCTCCTCCAGCAGGAAGGTGCGGAAGGGAGCGTCGGGCTCATCCTCCAGGCAGTACTTGCGGAGATAGAGCGCTCGCGCCCGCGGAAACACTGGTCCCGGAGCCCGGCTGATCAGGCGCTCGTAAGCCCTCTGAAACGGGGCATGCTGCTTCACCGCCAGGTCCTCCGCCGGGGATGCCCTTGCTCGGGTTGAAAAGGGGTGGACCACCGTGCCGTCTTGCCCCGGTTTTCGACCTGGATGAACCAGGAGGGGGGGTCAGAGGCGGGGCGCCGTTTCCGACTGCGGGGCCGGTTTACGTTGCCGTCGCTGCAGCCCCCCCGTGTCGAAGAAGGAGTCAGATCAGAAAACAGTGAAAGGCAGTCACCAACACGGGAGTCCTGATTCAGTGTAAGGGCAGCAGCTCGAATCAGGGCCGTACCGGCAGCGGCCAGATCCGGCGTACCTGCTCCAGCAGCCTTTCCAGCTCCGCCTGGCGGGCGTCGCGGTCGCTGTGCCGGAGCAGCAGGGTGAGATGGCCCAGTTTGCGGCCCGGCCTGCGGCTGGCCTTGCCATACCAGTGCAGGTGTGCATCGGGCAGGGCGGCCAGGGAGGCCAGCCGCCGCTCCTCCTCGTCCGTTGGCACGACCTGATCGGGACCGAGCAAGTTGACCATCAGCGCACCAGGCACCAAGGGCTCGGGCCGTCCCAGGGGCAGCCCCGCCACCACCCGCACCTGCTGGGAGAACTGGCTGCAGCGACAGGCCTCAATCGTCAGGTGGCCGGAATTGTGGGTGCGCGGCGCGATCTCATTGACCTGCAGGCCCGCCGGCCCCAGAAACAGCTCCACCGCCATGACCCCCACATAGTCGAGGGCGGTGAGCAGCGAGGCGGCGATGTTGCGCGCCAGGGCATCGACGGCGTGGTTCACCGGCGCCGGGAAGACCACCCAATCGCAGACCTGCCCATGCTGGGAGGTTTCCACCAGCGGGAAGCAGACCACGTTGCCCTCCCGATCCCGGCAGGCGACGATCGCCAGCTCCCGCTCGAAGACCACGCGCTCCTCGAGGATCCAGTCGGCGGGATCCACCCGCTCCAGCAGCCGTTCCAGGGCCCCCTGATCGGCGATCGGCAGGGTGCCCTTGCCGTCGTAGCCGCCGCGACTGGCCTTGGCCATCACGGGGAACTGGAAACCGCTGGGCAGGGTGGGCCGGGTCGGTGCCGGCGGCGGTGAGGAATCGGCGGGCTGGTAAGGCCTGCCGCTCTCCCAGAAGGGTGAGGCCTGCTGCGGAAGCGGGGCTGGGCTCTCCTCGGGGGGCTCAGGGGGCTCAAGCACCGCCTCCAGGCCGCACCAGCGGGGGGAGGGGAGGTGGAGGCGGTCGAGCAGCTGCCGCTGGGAGCGCTTGTCGAGCAGGGGCGCGAGGGAATCGAGGCGAGGCAGAAAATTCACCCCCTCGGCCACAAGGGGGGCGAGGGCATCGAGCGACACCCATTCATTCTCGAAGCTGATCGCGCCGCAGCGCGTTGCCAGGTTGCGGGTGGCCGCCACGTCATCGAGCGGGGCCTCCAGCACCGAGGCCGCGTGCCGCGCCGCAGGCTCGGCCATCGATGGGCACTGGAGATGGACCGCGATGCCGAGGTCGGCGGCGGCCTCGGTCAGCATCAGCGCCAGCTGGCCGCCGCCCACGATGCCGATCGAGATCTGGGGCGAAGAAGCCAAGGGGCAACACCGTCAGCGTTCCAGATTCGCATCACGACCCGGAACGGCGCTCCAACCCGTGCCCGGCTCCAGCGTCAGCGTTGGGCGCGCTGTCAGAGCAGGCCCCGGTCGCCGGCGAAGGCGAAACGGATCAGGCTGAGCAGCAGCACGATCAGGAACAGGGCCAGGCCCACCGTGCAGGCGTAGCTGATTTCCAGTTCGCCGAAGGCCTGGTCGTAGACGTAGTACACCAGTGTTCGCGTTGCATCGGCTGGTCCGCCCTGGGTCATCAGGAAGACCTCCTCGAACACTTTTGTGGCTCCGATCGCGGAGATCACCGTCACCAGCGTGATGTAAGGACGCAGCAGCGGCAGGGTGATATCGAGGTGGCGACGCAGGCCGGTGCTGCCGTCGAGGGCCGCGGCTTCATACAACTCCCCGGGGATGCCTTGCAGGCCAGCCAGAAAGATCACCATGTAGTAGCCCAGGCCCTTCCACAGAGTGACGAGCATCACCGCCGGCAGGGCCAGGACCGGATCGGTGAGAAAGCCGATCGGGCGAAACCCGGCCCCAACCGGCAGGGACAGCCAGCCGCCGGGGCCGAACAGGGCGCTGAGCCAGCCATTGAGGAGTCCGTTTTCGGCATAGAGCCAGCGGAAGGCGATCGCCGCCACCACCAGGGAGACCAGCACAGGGGTGTAAAACGCCGCCCGGAACAGGGCGATGCCCGGCAGCTGGCGGTTGACCAGCACCGCCAGGCCCAGGGAGCCCACCAGGATCGGCGGCACCACCCCGACCAGGTAGAGGAAGGTGGTGACGCTCACCTTGAGCAGCATCGGATCGGCGAGCAGGCGGCGGAAATTCGCCAGGCCCACGAACTGCAACGGTTCACCCAGATCCAGTCCGGTGCGGCTGACGCTCATCAGCAGCGCCATCGCCGCCGGAACCAGCACCGATAGTGCCAGCACCAGCAGCGCCGGCGCCAGAAACAGCCAGGGCATCGCCCGGGCCAGGGCTGGCCTGGTGGCGCCTTCGGACTGGGGGTCCATGGAGGAGAGCGGAGGGCCCGGTGGAACTGCTGGGATGATGATCCGCTGCCGGAGGCCCCATGCGCGCCACCGTCCACCCCGTTCGCCGCACCGCCGCTCTGAGCAGCCCCGCCGTCCCCGTGCCGCCACCCACCCCAGAGCCCGCCGGGAGCGGGGATGCTCCGGCCGCGGCCGAGCCCCTGGAGGTGTTGCGCGAGGTGTTCGGGTACGCCGATTTCCGCGGGCCCCAGCAGGCGATCGTGGAGCATGTGATCGGCGGCGGCTCTGCCCTGGTGCTGATGCCCACCGGGGGCGGCAAGTCGCTTTGCTATCAGATCCCGGCCCTCTGCCGGCCCGGGATGGCCGTGGTGGTGTCGCCCCTGATCGCCCTGATGCAGGACCAGGTCGAGGGCCTGCGCCAGGCCGGGGTGCGGGCGGCGGCGCTCCATTCCTCCCTGGAGGCGGCCGAAGCCGCCGCCGTCCACAAGGCCCTGTCGGGCGGCGAACTCGATCTTCTTTATGTGTCGCCCGAGCGGTTGCTCAGTCCGGGTTTTCTGGAACGGCTCGCCAGCCGGCCCCTGAGCCTGTTCGCCATCGATGAAGCCCACTGCGTGTCCCAGTGGGGCCATGACTTCCGCCCCGAATACCTGCAGCTGGCGATCCTGGCGGAGCGCTTCGCCACCACCCCGCGGCTGGCCCTCACCGCCACCGCCGACCCCCGCACCCGCGAGGAGATCCGTTCCCGTCTGAAGCTGGAGGGGGGGCGGGTGTTCCTTGCCAGCTTCGATCGGCCCAACATCCGCTATCTCTTGCGCGACAAGGACGAGCCCCGCCGCCAGCTGCTGACCTTCCTGGCCGAACGGCGCGGAGATGCCGGCATCGTCTACGCCCGCTCCCGCAGCCGGGTCGATCGGTTCGCCGCCGAGCTCAAGGCCGCCGGCCACGACGCCATCGCATACCACGCCGGCCTGCCGGCGGAGGAACGCCGCGCCGCCCTGCAGCGCTTTCGCCAGGAGAGCGGTGTGATCGTGGTGGCCACGATCGCCTTTGGCATGGGCATCGACAAGCCCGATGTGCGCTTCGTGGCCCATGTGGATCTGCCCCGCAGCCTGGAGGCCTACTACCAGGAGACCGGCCGGGCGGGGCGGGACGGCCTGCCGGCGGTGGCCTGGATGGTGCATGGCGCCGGCGATCTGCCCCAGCTGCGCCGCTTCATCGAAGACTCCGAGGCCCCCGAAGCCCAGAAGCGGATCGAACATGGCCGGCTCGATGCCCTGGTCGGCTTCACCGAGACCAGCGGTTGCCGCCGCCAGGCCCTGCTGCGCCACTTCGGCGAGGACCTGCCTCAGCCCTGCGGCAACTGCGACCTCTGCCTCGAACCGGATCGGGCGGTGGATCTCACCGAGGCGGCGCGCAAGGCCCTCTCCGCGGTGTTCCGCAGCGGCCAGCGCTTCGGCGCCGCCCACCTCACCGATCTGCTGCTGGGCGCCGACACCGCCCGGATCCGCGAGCTGGGCCACGATCGCCTCAGCGTGCACGGCATCGGCCGCGAGCTGGACCGCGGCCAGTGGCGCTCGCTCTTCCGACAACTGGAGGCCCGGGGCTACCTCTGCAGCGATGCCGACAGCCGCGGTGGCCTGCGGTTCGGCGCAGACTCCCTGGTGCGACCCCTGCTGCGGGGGGAGGCGACCCTGGCGCTGCGGCTGCCGCCACCGGCCAAGGAGCGACGCCGCGCCCCCGAGCACGCCGCCGCCGCCCCAGGCGGAGCCCTGGAGCTCGGGGAAACGGAGCGGCTTCGGTTCGAGGCCCTGCGCAGCTGGCGGCTGGAGCAGGCCCGCCACCAGGGGGTCCCCCCCTATGTGGTCTTCCATGACCGAACCCTGTTGGACATCGCCGCCGCACCGCCCACCAGCCTCGCGGAACTCGGCCAGGTGGCCGGGATCGGTCAGGCGAAGCTTGACCGCTACGGCGAAGCCCTGCTGGCCGCGCTGCAGGCGATGGCCTGAGGCTCCGGGCGGAAGGCTCCGGCCGGCCGAAGGCGCCGCTGGACTGCTCCGGCCTGGCCCAGGCCCTGTTCGCCCCGGGGGGGCTTCGGTCGCGGCTGATGGACCCTTGAGGCCAGTGGTGGGACAGGGGGCGGCGTCTCGTTCAGACTTGATCGATTGCGCCGCGAGAGCGATCCATGGGTGTGGGCCTCCAGCCGAAGACGATCACCGTGCCCCTGACGGACCAGGCCTACCCGATCCTGATCGGAGCCGACAGCCTCCAGGGCATCGGGGAGCAGGTGCTGGGGCGGGGATTCACCAGCGGCTGCAAGGTGCTGGTGGTGACCAATCCGGAGGTGGATCGCCATTACGGCGACCGCTGTCACCACAGCCTTGAGGCCGTGGGTCTGCAGGTGGAGCGCCTGGTGCTGGAGGCCGGGGAGGAGCAGAAGACCCCCGCCAGCGTGGCCCGCATCCATGACGCGGCCTTCGATCAGCGGTTGGAGCGGGGCTCGCTGATCGTTGCCCTGGGCGGGGGGGTGGTGGGCGACATGGCAGGGTTCGCCGCCGCCACCTGGCTGCGCGGCATCGCGGTGGTGCAGGTCCCCACCACCCTGTTGGCGATGGTGGATGCCGCCATCGGCGGCAAGACCGGCGTCAACCATCCGGGGGGAAAGAACCTGATCGGGGCCTTCCACCAGCCCCGGCTGGTGCTGGTGGATCCAACCCTGCTGGCCACGCTGCCGGAGCGGGAGTTCCGGGCCGGCATGGCCGAGGTGATCAAGTACGGGGTGATTGGCGACACCCCCCTGTTCAGCGACCTGGAAACGGCGGCCCAGCGCGACCCCGCCGGCGGTTTGGCGAGCCTGGCGGCGGTGGGGCCATCGCTGCTGCAACGGCTGCTGGAGCGATCCGCCGCCGCCAAGGCCCGGGTGGTGGCCGCCGATGAGCGGGAGGGAGGGCTGCGGGCGATCCTCAATTACGGCCACACCCTCGGGCATGTGGTGGAGACCCTGACGGGGTACGGCACCTACCTCCACGGCGAGGCCGTGGCCCTGGGGATGCTGGCCGCCGGGGAGATCGCCCGGGTGATGGGGCTCTGGGGGGACGGCCCCCGGGATCGTCAGCGGGCCGTGCTGGAGGCGGCCGGGCTGCCGCTGTGCTGGCCCCGGCTCGATGGCGACGCTGTGATCGGCTGCCTGCAGAGCGACAAGAAGGTGCGCGATGGCCGGGTCCGGTTCGTGCTGCCGACCGCCATCGGTGCCGTCGAGATCCGCAACGATGTCAGCACCGCCACGATCCTCCAAGCCCTGGACGCGATGCCCCAGGCCTGACGGCGGCGGCGGGCACTGGCGGGCAGCCGCTTTCAGGGGCCTGGAGGCGATGGCGGAGGAACTCCTCCAGGGCCATGGGGCCGCAGCGGCGCTGCCAGCCGATGCCGGGGCCATAGCGGCGCCAGCACTCGAGCCACACCCCGCCACCGCTGCCCAGGACCAGCCGGTAGCAATACTCCACCACCGTCTGCAGCTCCACCGCTGCTCCAGGGTGAAGGGCTGAATCCTCCCCAGGCGGCTCCTGCCTGATCGTGGGACCCTGCGCCCCCAGCAGCCGATCTCCGCAGGGGAGCAGGTGCCAGGGGGCCGGTGCGCGGCAGAGGGCCTGCCCCGGCAGCTCCTGCGGCGCCAGGGCCACCGCCAGGGCTGTCGCCAGCCAGTTGGCCACGGCATCGGGCTGGCCCTGGCCGAACAGCAGCACCCGCCAGCGGAGCTGTGTGCCCCCCGGTGTCGTGAAGCCCTCGAAGCTGATCAGGGCCCAGGGACCGGGACCCGGCGTTGGGTCGCCAGCGTTGGCGGCAGCAGAGGGGGTCGCTGACCGCTTGGTGGCCGCTGCGCCGGCCTGGGGGTGAGCTGGGGGCGGGCCCAGGCAGGGGCCGGCAGCCGCAACGGCCTGTTCGGAGGGTTCGCGGGATGGAAAGGGGCCGGACATCGGGACAGGGAACCTGGCATCCGGTCAGTGCCACCACCCCCATCCCCCTGCTCAGACCGGAGGGGGCTCCCGGAGAAAGCGCGGCAAGGCTGCCGCCTCGCCCCGGGCCAAGGCGATCCAGCGGAACTCCCCCAGGGCGGCGGGATCCACCAGGCGCAGCAGCGCCTCCCTTCGGGCCAGCAGGGCGGCCAGATCCGCGCCCCCCTCGACCGGGCGTTGCAGGCCGTGCAGGGCCTCCGCCAGACCCAGGGCCAGCAGGGCCTGGCCCTGCCGGCAGGTCCCGAGCGGAACCCAGCCCGTGCGGCGGGCTGCCCGATCCAGGCTCTCGAGGCAGAGGTGCGCCGTGAGATCCCACTGGCCGGGGTCCTGGAGGGGATCGGGGCTGGCGCGCTGGCCCCTGTAGGCCATCAGGGTGCCATCGCCGCGCTGGGGCGCGTAGTAACGCTTGGCCTCCAGGGCGTAATCCACCACCAGCAGCCGGCCTGCTGCCAGGGCGGCGGCGGCGGCTCCCAGCCAGGGCTCCAGCTCCGGATGGAGTTCGCTGCACCAGCCCCTGGGGCGCTCCGGCCCCGCGGGGGGAGGCACCAGTCCGAGCTGGGGCAGTTGCTCCGTCGCCCAGGCCCCCAGCAGACCACCCGCCTGCAGGGTCAGCCCCCCCGCGGCCGTGAGCGCCACCCGCTGCTCTCGCCAGACGACGCCATCCCAGACGATTCGCTGCACCGCCAGGGCATCGAGCACCTCATGGGCCAGCACCACCCCCCGCACGGGGCTGGCGGCGAGGCTGGCCAGATCGGCCCATCGGGTCGGCAGGGGCGAGGACGCCAGGCGCCGGGCCTGCCGTTCAGCCATGCCGGCATTGGGCTCGACCAGCACCAGGCTGCAGCGCTGGGCCAGCTCCGGCCAGCCTGCCTGCAGCGCCAGGGCCAGCTGAAGCGCCAGGTCCCCCTCGCCGGGGCCGGTCTCCACCAGGGCCAGCGGACCGTCACCCAGTTCAAGCAACCAATCAGCGATCTGGGGGGCGAGCAGTTCGGCGAAGGCCGGACCCAGCGATGGGGAGGTGGCAAAGTCGCCGCGGGGACCGATCGTGAGGCGGCCGGCTCCGTAGGCGCCGTGCTGGGGATCGTGGAGGGCCCAGTCCATGTAGCGCTGGAAGGACACGCTGCCGCCCCGCTGGCGCAGGCGCTCCGCCAGCCAGGCGGGGGCTGGCGGAGTGTCGGCGGCCGCGGCGGAGCCGGAGGGGGTGGAGCCGGAAACCACGCGAAACGGACCCGGAAGCGGTGAGAATGCCAGCACACGCTGACAGCCCCATGCCCGTTGTGCCTGGTCGCCTCCTGATCCGCTGGAGCCTGAGGTTGGCCACGGCCCTGCTTTGTCTGGGGCTGATCCTGCCGCTCTCCGGCCAGGCGGCCTGGGCCTACGACAACCCCGAACTGCTTCCGGACCACCCCACCCCGGTGATTGACCTGGCCAAGGCTCTGACCGATGGCCAACGCAGCGCCCTGGAAAGCGAGCTCGACGAGTTTGAGCGCACCAGCGGTTGGAAGCTTCGGGTGCTCACCCAGTACGAGCGCACCCCCGGACTGGCGGTGCGCGACTTCTGGAATCTCGATCAACGCAGCCTGCTGTTGGTGGCCGACCCCCGCGGCGGCAACCTGCTCAACTTCAACGTCGGCGACGCCTTCTTTTCGCTGATGCCGCGCACCTTCTGGGTGGAGCTCCAGACCCGATATGGCAATCAATACTATGTGCGCGATCACGGAGAAGATGGGGCCATTCTTGATGCCCTCCATGCCGTCAAGGGTTGCCTGGCGATGGGGGGCTGTCAGGTGGTCCCCGGTCTGCCCCAGGAACAGTGGTTGCTGACCCTTTGCACGTCGGTGCTGGGTGGATTGATTGTGGGCATCGCGGCCTTCCCCCGCAGCCTCGAGCGCACGATCGAGTGGACCTGGGTGCTGCTGCTCTCCCCCCTCTGGCTGATCCTGTTCGGGGTGTTCGGGGTAGCCCCGATCGTGACCCGCACCAACGACTGGCTACCCCTGGCGCGCAATGGCCTGGGCTTTGTCGGCGCCGCCGTCATCGCCTACCTGATCGCCCAACAGACGGTCGGCAAGGCCAGGCTTCGGGAGAAGGAGGAGGGCTGATGGGGCAGGCCGCTTTCGCAGCAGCGTGGAACCCATCGGATCGAAGAACTCTTCAACCATTGAATCGGAGCGGCCAAGCCGCAGAAGGATTTTGGCTTAGGGATCGACCAGTGCCTCGAGCGGGATCCCTGCTGCTTAGCGGGATTTCAGAGTTGCTGAAGCGCTACGCAAAAGCCTGATCAGGTACGACCAAGACAACGAGAGTCAGAACAGCTTGAAAGGCGTTCTGACTCGAAGGTTGATGGGGTTTGGATCTGCCGGGGAACGCTTATTCGGGCGAACGTGCCCCTGTGGTCGCCGGCGCGCTGGCCAGGCGGAGGCGGCAGTCCAGGTCGCTCTCCTGACAGCGGGTCGGCAGCTGGCGGATCGGCACAGGCTCCCAGCGGGGCTCACCACCCTGGCGCAGTTGGGCCAGGTTGTCGTTGTAGAAGCGGCGCAGGTCGTCAAAGCGTTTGACGGGCTGGCCGTAGTAGCTGGAGCCGGCCAGGGTTGGGAACGAGGCCCACTCGGGGGCGAGCCTGGCGGCCAGTTCCGGGGTGAGTTCGCCGCGGTCGACCAGGTGGAGGCCGCCGCGGCGCTGGATCAGGTACAGCGCACCCTGGTCCTGGGACTCGGGCTCAAAGTCCCGCAGGCCAAGTTTGCGGGACACCATCGACCAGGTGAAGGGCATGAACTGGTAGGCCCCCGCCGCGGCGCTGGCGTAGCGGGGCGACACCATCACCCGATCCGGATGGCGGTGGAGGGAGTTGACGAAACTGCCACCAAACAGCATGCGGTAGCCGCTGGGGTGACCGTTCACCCAGGTTCCCTCGGCATAACGGATCGTGTTGAGCATCGCCTGACGCTCAGGGGTGATCGCAAACAGGCTCGGCGGCGGTGGGGGCAGCTGAGGCAGGAAGGCCACCTGGCGGATCGATGGCGGCGGGACCTGAGGCCAGGCGGAGGGGGATTCGGCGGCCAGCGCAGGGGTGGCGAAGCTCAGTCCGAGGCCGGCGGCGAGGAGGGCCGCGCGGGAACGCTGAAGGATCGTCAAAACAAAAACTGCGGGGGACAGAACCGAAACCGATGGGCTCGACCGGGGTCGGAGTGGACGGCTACGGCGAGGAGTGCTGAAGCTGAAATGCGCTGAAAAGTGAGAGAAGAACTGCAGCGCAAGCCAGCTGACAGCCAGGGGTGATGAAGGAAATCAAAAAGTTCGGCCCACCTTGGCTATGTACGGCCCCGCAGAGGATCCTGTTAGTGACGCTCGCACAACTGTCCACTGGTATCAACAATCACGCCCTCGCTTTGAATCACTGCCAGGGCCATATTTAGCTCGCCTCAAACCTCAGCATTTTTGTGCCGCTCGCCCCTATCGATAGGCATTGCTGATCGCTTCTCCGCAAGCGCCAGCAGCGCTTCGGACGCTGCCGCGGCTCCTTCGCCTGGCAAGGGATGTCCCTCCGGGGGCAGCAAGGGCTGGTCCAGCTCCCAACGTCCCGCGTCGAATGCGGACGGCTCGAGCAAGCGGTGGTGACCATGGCGTCGCAGGGCCGCCTCCAGCACCGGCGCTTCCGCGAAGCCCGAGCGGCGCACCAGATGAATGCCCAGCCCCTGGCTGAAGGCCTCGCAGAAGCTGCTGTAGCCCGGCTTGGTGATCATCCGGGAGCAGAGGGGCATCAGATCGAGGGGCCGCACGCCCGGCGGAAAGGTCCGACCGTTCGGCTCCTGGGCCAGCTGCGGGTCGGGACCGAGCAGCAGATGATCCGGCCACAGGCGCAGCAGGGCAGGGTCGTAGGCCTTGCCCATCCCCCCGAAGCTGATCAGCACGCAGCGCTCGCGATCGGCCGGCAGCTGCAGCTGCTGGGCCAGCTCAGCAGGGTCAAGCCGCGGCACGGAGCTGGTCAGGCCGATCCGCAGTGCCGGAACCCCCCAGTCCATCGGCAGGTCGAGGGGGCACTGGAGGAGCAGATCGCCGCGGCGGTAAAGCTCCCGGCAGGCTGCGGCCCGGGCCAGGAAGGGACCGCCCATCGGTTCGTAGATCCCATCCCAGCCGAAGCTGGCCAGCCACACCAGCGGCAGATCCAGCCGGCCGGCCAGCAAGGCCGCCGCTGGCGGCACATCGGCGAGCACCAGGGCCGGCTGGCCCTGGGCCTCCAGCCAGGCGGCCTCGCGGGCGAGCTGGTCGGGGAGGTCGCGTTCGAGCTGCTCGAGGGCCTCCAGGGTGGCCCCGGGATCGGCCCCGAGGGCATCGGCCTGCACCACCCCCACATCCCAGCGGCAGGGCCGCAGCTCATGGCGCACCTCCCCCAGGGCGAGGCTGAGGAAGGCGGGGCTGACACCGCTGGAGAGCACCAATCGCCACTCCGGACGGCGATGGGCCAGCTGCTGCAGCACCGCCGCGGTGCGGGAGGCATGGCCGTAGCCATGGCTGCTCAGGCAGACATAGATCAGCATGGGGTGGGTGCTTCGGTGGCCTGCCAGAGCAGCTGTTCGTAGAGCAGCGTTCCATCCGGCCGGTACCAGCGGTGGCTGGCCCGCTGCAGTCCGTCGCCGTTCAGATCGATCCAGCTGAAATGGCGCAGCTCCCGCCCGCTGGGGTCGTGGCCATGGCGTGGCACGCAGGCCGCGTTGAGGTAGGCAGTGCCACGCCGATCCCGCAGGAAGGTGAGCCGCTCACCCTGGGAACGGCGCAGGCTGTGATGCATGTGACCAAAGACCACCAGGGGAAGGGAGCGCTGGCGTTGGATCCGCTCCACCGCCAGAGCGAGGTCCTGATCTCCCCAGTCGCAGGCCGGGCGCTTCCAGTCGCGGCCGCAGGGGGCATCGGCATCGCTCCCCAGGCCGCTTGGCCCGCAGTGGGCCAGCAGCAGCAGTGGCAGGCTGGGATCAGCCGCCAGGGCTGCACGGCAGATGCGATCGGCGGATTCCTCCATCCCCACCGGTCCGAACACCGCCCGGGAGGCCTTGGAGAGGTGGTGTCCCCCCCCCGCGGTGGCCGGCCGACCGCCCACCACCGCCAGCCCGGGGGGCTGCAGGGTGCGCAGGCTCCAGCCGCAGTGCAATTCGCCGAGGCGGTCCAGCTGACGCTGCAACCGCCCGCCACTGGGATCCCTGCCGGCGTCGTGGTTGCCGAGCACGCAGGCCACCGGCAGGGCCAACTCCCGCAGCAGGTTGGGGATGCGACCCCCACCATCGCTGAAATCGCCCACCAGCAGCAGGGCATCGGGGCGGATCGCCGCCAACAGGCGATGGTCGGAGCCATCCCACTGATCGTGAAGGTCACCGGCGATGGCGATCTGCAGCTCGACCTCCGACGGTGCGTCCCTAGGCTGCCTCAGATCCTGACCCCTGCCAGGAAACGGTTGATCCCCACCCCGACCCGCCCCGGCACCGCGACCGCCCCCGCCGCCGCAGCCGGCATCACCCAGGCCACACCCCCCGCCATCAGCGGCCCAGCTGCGGGAGCTGATCGGCCACCGGTGGAGAGCGGGGCTGGAGGCCTGGCGGAGACCCCGGCTGCGGCCGATCTTCCCGCCGCCATCGAGGCGCTACGCCGGGAGCGCAACGCCGTGATCCTGGCCCATTACTACCAGGAGGAGCCGATTCAGGACATCGCCGATGTGATCGGCGACTCCCTTGAACTCTCCCGCCGGGCCGCCGCCACCGAGGCGGACGTGATCCTGTTCTGCGGGGTGCATTTCATGGCGGAGACCGCCAAGATCCTCAACCCCGGCCGCACCGTGCTCGTGCCCGACCTGACGGCGGGCTGCAGCCTGGCCGATGGTTGCCCCGCCGAGGCCTTCGCCGCCTTCCGGGCCCAGCACCCCGATCACTTTGTGGTCAGCTACATCAACTGTTCGGCGGCGGTCAAGGCCCAGAGCGACCTGATCTGCACCAGCAGCAACGCCGTCCAGCTGGTGCGCCAGCTGCCTGAGGATCGTCCGATCCTGTTCGCGCCGGACGCCAATCTCGGCCGCTGGGTGGCCCGACAGAGCGGCCGCGAGCTCACCCTCTGGCCCGGCAGCTGCATCGTGCACGAGACCTTCAGCGAGCAGGCCCTGCTGCAGCTGCGGCTGGAACACCCCGATGCCGAGGTGATCGCCCACCCGGAATGCCAGCCCCACCTCCTCGACCTGGCCGACTTCATCGGCTCCACCAGCAAGTTGCTGGAGCGGGTGCAGAGCAGTCCAGCCTCCACCTTCATCGTGCTCACCGAACCGGGCATCCTGCACCAGATGCGCCTGCGGGCGCCGCACAAGACCGTTCTTGACGTGCCTGGCAGCGATGGCTGCAGCTGCAATGCCTGCCCCTACATGCGGCTCAACACCCTCGAGAAGGTGTGGCATGCCCTCGCCACCCTGCAGCCGGCGATCGAGCTCGATGAGGAGCTGCGCCGCCGTGCCCTGGTGCCGATCGAGCGGATGTTGGCGATGAGCGCCTGATCCCCGCCATGCCGGCCCTGCCGCCACTCCGGTGAGCCTCCCCCCCGAAGGCCTGCTGCGCCTGAGCCCCGAGGGGCTCCACTGCCCGGCCGCGGATGTGTGGATCGACCCCTGGCGGCCGGTGCCCCATGCCCTGATCACCCATGGCCACGCCGATCACGCCCGACCCGGCAGCGGCCGGTACTGGGCGATCGGCAGCGCCGAGGGCATCCTGCGCCGCCGCCTCGGTGCGGCGATCGACCTGCACAACCTCAGCTACGGCCAGATCCTGCGGCGCCACGGCGTGCGCATCTCCTTCCACAGCGCCGGCCATGTGCTCGGTTCGGCCCAGATTTTGCTGGAGGCCGGCGGTGAGCGCTGGCTGGTGAGCGGTGATTTCAAGCGCCAGGCCGATCCGAGCTGTGCCCCCTTCGAGCCGGTGCGGGCCGATCTGCTGATCAGCGAGGCGACCTTCGCTCTGCCGATCTACCACTGGACGCCGACCGCCGCTGTGGTGGCCGAGGTGATCGCCTGGTGGCGGGCCGCCCCGGATCGACCTTCAGTGCTGTTCTGCTACGCCTTCGGCAAGGCCCAGCGGCTGCTGGCCGAACTGCACGTGGCCGGGGTGGAGGACGAGGTGCTGCTCCATGGGGCGGTCCAGGCCTTGATGGAGCCCTACCGGGCCGCCGGGGTGCCCATGCCTCCGACCCGCCCCCTTTCCGAACTCGACAGGGGGGCCTCCCTGGCGGGGCGCCTGGTGCTGGCGCCTCCGGCGGCCCAGGGCAGCAGCTGGATGGGCCGCCTGCGCAACGCCCAGTGCGGCCTGGCCAGCGGCTGGATGGCGGTGCGCGGCGCCCGCCGCCGCCGCGGCTGCGGCCGGGGCTTCGTGCTCAGCGACCACGCCGACTGGCCCGGACTGCTGCGCACGGTGCGGGAGTCGCAGGCGAGTCAGGTGGTCCTCACCCACGGCCAGGGGGACAGCCTGGCCCGCTTTCTACGGGAGGAGGAGGGGATCGCTTGCTCCGTGCTCAGGAGTGGCGAAGGGCGTGGGGATTCCCGCAGCGAAGAAGACTGAAGGGCGCGGCAGCGAAGCGGTCCGCAGCTTGGCGGCAGGACGCTTCGATGCTGCAGCAGAACGGAGGATTGAAGGGGTCCGACTCACCAAGGCTGCTTTGAATCTGAAGGTGACTGAGGTGCCGACAAGGCATGTTTAACCCCCCTCAGCCTGAACCCCATGAACGACCGTCTGCGGATCATGCAACGCCAGCCCCGGCGCATTTCGATCACCTTGAGCTACCACGTCCATGAGTCGCTTCTGCAGCGCTCAGAGGAGGAAGGTCGCTCGATGTCCAACCTCTGTGCCTTCCTGCTCGAGGATGCCCTGCGCCATCAGAATGGTCAGCCCCTGCTCAATGGCAATGGTCACTCAGCCATCCACAATGGCCAGGAAGCCCGTGTCCGTCAGCGATCTCCCTTCTGAGCGGAAGCTTGCTTCAGTGGCGATTGCCGCACGGTAGCGGCATGGAGCAGGCAAGGTTGCTGCCCCAGCCACCACTGGCGCTGGATGGGGCTTGGCTGATGAAGCCCTCACTTGCCTGCCTGCCATGGCTCTGAAAAAATGGGAACCGCTTCAGGAACTTGATGACCTGCTCGAGCGCAGTCGCCGCGGCTTCGGCCTTCTCCCCTGGAGGGGTCGGGAATGGATGGGTGAGCTCGACTGGTCACCGCGGGTTGATATCGGCGAAGCCGATGGCACCTACCTGATCAAAGCCGAAGTTCCCGGTGTTAAGAAAGAGGATGTCAAGGTATCCATCGCCGATGGTGTGCTCACCCTCCAGGGCGATCGCCACGAGGAGGAAGAATCGCAGGGATTGCAATTCCATCGCATTGAGCGTTTCCACGGCAGTTTCAGCCGCAGTTTCACTCTGCCCCCCACCGTTGATCCCCAGCAGATCAAGGCCACCTTCCAGGACGGTGTGCTGAGCGTGACCCTCCACAAACGGCCCGGCAGCGAGAGCACCGCCCAGCAGGTGCCAGTGGAGTGAGCGGCGAGCGACCAACCGCTGCGGTGCTGAAGGCATCGGCCCCACAATGACCCGATGCGCGCCTTCTGCCGGCTCTTCGGGGAGCTTGATCGTGGCGAGGGCAACCTGGCCCGGATCCAGGCCCTGGCGAGCCATCTGCAACGGGTCGATCCGGCCGATGCCGCCTGGACCCTGCACCTGTTGCTCGGCAAGCAGCGGCGGCGGCTGATCACCGCTCGCCGGCTGCGGCTCCATGCCCAGCGGATCACCGGCCTGCCGGAATGGCTGCTGGAGGCGTGCCATGCCCAGGTGGGTGACACGGCCGAAACCATCGCCCTGCTGCTGCAGGGCCAGCGCCACCGGCAGCAGGGCGAGGGGCCGAATCGCGGCGACCCCGCACCCGGCCCCCCACCCCAGCCGGCAGCCATCGCCGCCAACGCGCCGGCGCCCATGGCCTCAGCGCCGGCCAGCACCTCTCCTGGCTCCGCCGACTGGCCCCTGTGCCGCTGGCTGGAGGAGGAATTGCCCCGGCTGGCCGGCCTCGACGAGGAGGACCAGGCGGCGGCGCTCGCCGCCCACTGGTCTCAGCTTGAGGACGACGAGATTCTGGTGCTGAACAAGGTGCTCACCGGTGCCTTCCGGGTGGGGGTGGGACCGGGGCTGGTGGTGAAAGCCCTCGCCCTGGCCAGCGGCCTGGAGGAGAGCCTGCCCCAACACCGCCTGATGGGGGGCTTCACCCCCTCGGCCGCCGCCTGGCAGGCCCTGCTGGCCGCCCCGGCGGCGGGGACCATGCCCGCCAGTCGCCCCTATCCCTTCCTCCTCGCCTGCCCGCTGGAGGTCGAGCGGCTGGCGGGGTGGGAACCGGCCGCCTGGCTGGCGGAATGGAAATGGGATGGCATCCGCGCCCAGCTGATCCGTCGGGGGGGTGAAACGTTTCTCTGGAGCCGCGGTGAGGAGCTGATCAACGCCAGCTTTCCCGACCTGCTGGCCCCGGCCTCAGCCCTGGCGGAGGGCACCGTGCTCGATGGCGAGGTGCTGGTCTGGCATCCCACCCAGCCCCATCCCCGCCCCTTCGCCGACCTGCAGCGGCGCCTCGGCCAGCGGCGCCCCTCAGCCCGGCTCCTGGCGGAGGCGCCGGCCCGCTATGTGGTCTACGACCTGCTGGAGCTGGAGGGAGTGGACCTGCGGCCCCAGCCCCTGAACGAGCGCCGACGCCAGCTTGCGGCCCTGCTGGAGGCTCAGCGCCATCCCCTGCTGCGTTGCTCCAGCCCCCTTCCCCTGGACGGCTGGGACGATCTCGAGCGCTGGCGTGAGCGCGCCCGCGCCAGCGGTGCCGAAGGCGTGATGCTCAAGGATCTGGCGGCGCCCTACGGCAGCGGCAGACGCCGGGGTCTGTGGTGGAAGCACAAGCTCGATCCGCTTTGCCTTGATGCGGTGCTCCTCTATGCCCGCAACGGCCGCGGGCGGCGCGCCAACCTCTACACCGACTACACCTTTGGGCTCTGGAGCGAGGAGGACCTCGACACGGTGCCGGGCGCTGCCCCTGCCGCTGGCGACCCCCGCCTCGATCGATCCGGACCCCGGCTGGTGAGCTTTGCCAGCGCCTATTCCGGCCTCAGCGATGCCGAGCTCGTCGAGATCGACCGCTGGATCCGTCGCCATACCACCGAGCGCTTCGGGCCGGTGCGGGCCGTGCAACCGGAGTTGGTGTTCGAGCTGGCCTTCGAGGGCGTGCAGCGCTCCAGCCGCCACCGCAGCGGCATCGCCGTGCGCTTTCCCAGAATCAGCCGCTGGCGCCGCGACAAGCCGGCCGCCGAGGCCGATACCCTCGCCTCGGCCCTGGCCCTGATCCCGCCGTGACGCGTCGCCGCGCCGCCGTTCCACCCGGGGCTTCCGCCGCCCCTGCCGCGGCGGCGGGGCCTGGAGATGGGGTCGTTTTGGCCGGGTCCAAGGGGGAGGCGCCACCCCCCGATCCCCTGGCCCCGATCGAAGCCTGGTTCGCCCGCCGGGGCTGGACGCCGATGGCCTTCCAGCGCCAGGCCTGGCAGGCCTGGCTGGAGGGTCACAGCGGGCTGCGGCACGTGCCCACCGGCGCCGGAAAGACCTCCGCGGCGGTGCTCGGCCCGATCGCCGAGCTGCTGGCGGCCCAGGCCGCCAGCTCCCAGCCGCCAGCGGCTGGTGGCATCGCCCTGCTGATCCTCACCCCCCTGCGGGCCCTGAGCCGCGACCTGGCCCTGGCGATCCGCGAGCCGATCGAGACCATGGGCTGGCCCCTGCGGGTGGGCCTGCGCCATGGCGATACCAGCCCCAGCGAGCGGGCCCGCCAGCTCAAGGCGCCCCCTCAGATCCTGATCACCACCCCCGAATCCCTCGCCCTGCTGCTCAGCGGTCCCCATGCCGGGCGCCTGTTCGAGGGGCTGCGGGGTGTGGTGATCGATGAATGGCACGAGCTGCTCGGCAGCAAGCGCGGCAGCCAGACCGAGCTCTGCCTGGGCTGGTTGCGGCGACGACGGCCCGACCTGCGCACCTGGGCGATCAGCGCCACCCTGGGCAATCTCGAGGAGGCCGCCCGGGCGGCGGTGGGCTGTGCCGTTGAGCCCCGGATCATCACCGCCGAGCTGGAGCGCCGCACCACAATCCGCAGCCTGCTCCCCGAAGCGATCGACGGCTTCCCCTGGGCCGGTCACCTGGGCCTGCGCATGCACGAGGCCCTGGTGGCTGCCCTTGATCCGCGCATCGCCACCCTGCTGTTCACCAACACCCGCAACCAGGCGGAGCGCTGGTTCCAGTGCCTGCGCTGGGCCTGCCCGGAGATGGAGGGCAGCCTGGCCCTGCACCACAGCGCCATCGACCGGGCCGAGCGGGAGGCGATCGAGGCGGGGGTGAAGGAGGGCTCGATCCGCTGGGTGGTCTGCACCAGCTCCCTGGATCTGGGGGTCGATTTCCAGCCGGTGGAGCGGGTGGTGCAGATCGGCAGCGCCAAGAACCTGGCCCGGCTGTTGCAGCGGGCCGGCCGTTCCGCCCACAGCCCAGGCGGCTGCAGCGAGGTGATCTTCCTGCCCACCAATGCCCTGGAACTGCTGGAGGTGAGCGCGATGCGGCGCGGTCTGGCGGCGGGGCTGGTGGAGCACCGCACCCCACCCCAGGCCCCCCTGGATGTGCTGTTGCAGCACCTCACCGGTCTGGCCTGCGGTCCGGGGTTCGACCCGGAGCAGGAGTGGGCGGCGGTGCGCAGCTGCTGGAGCTACCGCAGCCTCAGCCGCGACGACTGGCAGTGGTGCCTGCGCTTCCTGGAGGAGGGCGGCGACTGCCTGGGGGCCTATCCGCGCTTCCGCAAGCTGGAGCGGGAGCCGGTGGGGGGGAGCCGCGATGCCACCGACGCGCAGGGGGGCGCGGCAGAAGCCGCCACGCCAGGGTTTCGCTATCGGGTCCGGGAGCCCGCCATCGCCCGCCTGCACCGGCTGCAGATCGGCACGATCACCGCCGATCGCGCCGTCACGGTCCGCTTCGTCCGCGGCGCGGTGCTGGGCCATGTGGAGGAGATGTTCATCTCTCGGCTCAAGCCTGGCGACACCTTCTTCTTCGCCGGCCGCGGTCTGGAGTTCGTGCGCTTGCGGGAGATGACCGCGATGGTGAAGGCCTCCAGCCGCAGGAGCAGCACGGTGCCGGCCTGGGCCGGCGGTCAGATGGCCCTCTCCGACCTGCTCAGCCGCCAGCTGCGCCTGGAGGTGAGCCGCTGCGCCGCCGGCGAGCTCGACACCGCGGAGCTGCGGGCCCTGGGGCCGCTGCTCGACCGTCAGGCCGATCTCTCCCGCATTCCCGCCCCCGGCGAGCTGCTGGTGGAGGTGTGCCGCAGCCGCGAGGGCAGCCACCTTTACGCCTATCCCTTCGAGGGGCGCTTCGTGCATGAGGGCCTGGGCTTTCTCTGGGCCTGGCGGCTGGCCCGCCTGCGTCGCGGCACGCTCACGGTTTCCGTGAACGACTACGGCTTTGAACTGCTCGCTCCGCGCGGCTACCCCTTCGCCGAGCTGTTCGAGGCCCACGGCCCGTCCCTGCTCGACGGCGAGGCGCTGCAGGCGGATCTGGAGATGGCGATCAATCTCTCGGAGCTCTGCCGCCGCCGTTTCCGGGCCATCGCCCAGGTGGCTGGGTTGGTGAACAATGGCTACCCGGGCAAGGGGAAAAGCGGTGGCCAGCTGCAGATCAGCGCCGCCCTGCTCTTTGATGTGTTCAGCCGCCATGAACCAGGCAACCGGCTCCTGGCCCAGGCCCGACGCGAGGTGCTGAGCGAGCAGCTGGAGGTGGAGCGGATCGCGGCGGCCCTGGAGCGGCTGAGGGCTGGATCGGTGCTGCTGGAGCGCACCGCCCGGCCTGGACCCCTGGCCTTTCCGCTGCTGGCGGAGCGGCTCAACAACCGCATGAGCAACGAATCGGTGCTGGAGCGACTGGAGCGGCTGCGCGCCGAGGCGGAGCGGGCCGAGGGAAAGGGGAGCTGAGCTGGCTGGTGAGGCTGGACTGGATGCCAGGGGATCAGGCGTTTTCGAGGCGCTTGACGATGTAGATCATCAGGGCCAGGGAGGCTGCCAGGGCAATCAGCAGGGCGATGGTCATGGCAGGGAGGGTGGGGCCAAGCCCGCGCATTATGGGCTCTGGGCACCAGCATCTGCCTCCGCAATGGAGCAGCGGCCACCTGCCGGCTTCGAGGCTCCCCAGACCGACCAGGCTGGATGGTGATGGGGCGCTGCCACGGATGGCGGCTCTCCCCCCAAACCCCGGACAGGAGGTGGCGTGATGGCTGAGCCGCAGCAGCCGGTGTTCGTCTACGGCACCCTCAAGCGCGGCCAGGTGAACCACCACTGCCTGGCACAGGCCCGCTGGCTGGGAGACGCCGAACTCCCCGGGCTGGTGCTCCATGACCTGGGTCCGTTCCCGATGGCCGTGCCGGGCGATGGCTGCATCCGCGGCGAGCTGTATGACGTGGATGCGGAAGCCCTGACCCGGCTTGACCGGCTGGAGGGCTGCCCGCGGCTCTATGAACGGCAGCGCTGGTCCCTGCGGGATGGGGGGCTGGCCTGGGTTTATCTGGGCCGGCCGCACCAGGTGCGCCATTCGCCCGTCCTGCCGGATGGGATCTGGCGGGGCCCCCGTCCGTCGGAGCAGAGGGGGCGGGCTTAGGTCGACTCCGACACCCCGGCTCCCCGCCTGTTCATCCCAACCCCACCAGCGCCCGGGCCACGATCCCCATCCCCAGCAGCCCCGCCAGCTGGGCCAGCCAGGCCAGCCGTTCGGGCACCAGCAGGCGCCGCAGCAGCACGGCCGATCCCCCCACCCCGATCGCCACCACCAGGGTCTGGCAGAAATCGATCACATGGGCATCGGCGCTCCAGGCGGGCAGCACCGGCAACGACCAGCCTGTCCCCTCGCTCCAGGGGGCCAGGGACACCCGCAGCAGCTGGCCGGCCTCCGCCATGCCGAGGCTGAGGTGATCGGCCAGCAGCGCCGCCCAGAGCAGGGGCAGCAGGGCGTAGAGGAGCAACCAGGGGCGCCGGTGGCCGGGCCGCAGGGTCCCGGCTGCTGCCCGCACCACCAGCCAGAGGGCAGCGGGCAGGGCCAGGGCCAGGGCCCCGATCGCCAGCCGCGGCAACAGCGGCCCCTGCGCCAGGGAGAACGGGCCGGAACTGGCGACGGCAGCCATCGCCGCGGCGCTGCCGGCAGCCCCGGTCCCCTGCGCCGCGCCCTGGCTGATCAGGGCGGGTAACCAGCTGAGCAGGGGCATGGCGTGATGCAGGCAAAGCCCGCCGGCCAGCACCAGGATCAACCCCGCTTCACCGGCAGGGGGATCCATGGCGCGCTGCAGGTCGGCGGCAGGGGGACGGAGCCGCAGGGTGACCGAACGGTGGGGGCAAGCCTGGGCGCAGGTGAGGCAGAGCACGCAGTTGCGGTTATCGGCCAGGTGGGCTGGATGGGTGCCCACCGGGCAGCCGGCGGTGGCCAGGCCTTCTCCCTCGGCCGGGCCGCCCTTGAAGCAGGCGAAGCTGCTGCAGCTGCCGCTGCAGGTGCCGATCTGGGCCCTTAGTTCGCTGATCGCCAGCTTGGCGAACAGGCCGTTCATTCCCCCCACCGGACAGAGATAGCGGCACCAGAAGCGCTTCTCGAACCGCAGCGAGCCGATCACCGCCCCGGCGGTGATCAGCAGCAGCAGGCAGCTGCTCTGCCAGGCAGTGTTCTCCAGATCCCCGAGGGCTTCCCAGAGCAGGATCGCGGCGAAACCGCCCGCCAGGGCCGGAGCTCCCCAGCCATCACTGCTGCCCCGGGGCCATCTGGCCGGCGTCCAGCCCAGGGCCCGGGCGGCCCGCTGGCTGATCTCACCCCACACCATGAATGGGCAGAAGGAGCACCAGAGCCGCCCCACCAGGGGATAGGTGAGCAGAATCAGGGGCCACCACCAGGCCCAGAAGAGGTTGAGGGCGCCGTTGTGGTGGCGGTCCTGGGGACCGAACCAGAGCCAGAGGTTCACCGCCACGAACAACCAGCTGACCAGGCCGAACAACAGGGTGTTCCAGAGCCGCGGTGAGCGCATCCTGTTTCGCAGCATCGGCTTCCATCGCCATAGCTCGAAGCGGCTGCGGGCCTGCTGGCGGCGCTCCGTCCAGAACACATCCTCGGGCAACAGGGCAGGATGGCTGCCCGCGCATTGGCGCATGGCCCGATCGATCAGTTCGCTGAGTTCCCGCAGATTGCCTGGGAAGTCATAGGTCTGCAGCCGTTTCACCAGGGCTGGATCCACCTGGGGGGGAGGGCTCCAGGCGAGGCTGCGGGCCTTCTGGCGCACGCCATAGCGCAGCCATTCCCCCAGATCCTGGCGCCGCACCCGCAGGGGCGGCACCCGGACCGTGCAGCCAATCGCCTCAAAGCCCGGCAGGGAGGTTTCCGAGGTGAAGTAGAGGCGTCCGGCGAAACAGCGAAGCTCGCCGCTGCTGGTGCGCCACTGCCGTTGCAAGGCAAGCTCCTGCAGACGCGCCAACAGGGCAGGGTCCACCTTGTCGATCTGGTCGATCAGCAGGCCGCCACCGCCCACCAGGTCCACCAGGGCTCGGCCGTCGGGGCCGAGTGAAAACAGCTCGGCGCCGTCGCTGCGCAGCAGGGCGCCGTTGAGGCGCAGCAGGGGGTCCTTGCGGGCCTGGGAGCCGTAATGAATCAGGGCGGCGATGTTGTCCTTCTCCAGACCTGGTTCGCCGCTGATCAGCACCGGCTCAGCGTTGGCATCGGCGGCGGCGGCGCGGATCGCGTCCCGCAGGGCGCTGGCATAGCGGCTGCTGCCGACGATGCCGCGGCGCACCCGACCGAGAATGTACGGAGCCAGACGCACCAGATCCTGGCCCGACGATCCCGCTGCTGGGGAAGCGGGGGCCGCGTGTGGGGAGAGGGCCTGGAGATCGTCCGACAACGGGGGCACAGGGCGGAGGGAAGCCAGCGTGGTGGCCGAGGACCATCATGGAATGCCGGGACGGTTCTGAAACGCTGGCGGCAATGGCTGGCGAAACGCGGCAATGGCGCCGAAGCGGAGCACAACGTCTGCAGGCTTTCTGCTCGCGGCTATGGCGGCGATGATCCAGGGGCGCTGGGCCTGAGTCTTCTGGCATTCAGGCATCGATGGACCTTCTATCCTTCACCGGAAAAGCTCAATCGAATCGAAGCACTATCCCACCTTCAGCCCTGATCAAGAGCAACGGGCTGCCGGAGACCCAGGCGTGCCTGGGCGCACCTGATCACGCCAAGGGATGCCGATCGGGATGCGGGAGCCTGCTCGCCAGCAGCATGATGCTGGTCACCGCCCTGACGCCGGCCATCGGCTACGACAAGGCTGCCGCCATCGCCGGAATACGGCCATCACCATGGCCTGTCCCTGCGGGAGGCGGCCCTGGAGCTTGGTCACCTCAGCGCGAGGACTTCGATGCTCTGGTGCGAGCGGAGCGCATTGTGTAGGGATTAGGGCTACTTTCAGCCAACAGCCACAACTCCACGGTGACGCCATGAAGCAAGGATCAGTGTGAAGGTGTTGGCCGAATGGGACCACTAGATCCTTGGCATTCCCATCTATATTTAACAGCGGATCTGCTGATTACCCCCCCACTTTCATGAGGAGGCCTAGACTGGGCTTTTCCGGGATAGCATCACAGTCAAAATAACCAGCAAAGCTCCCAGGACACAATGGATAGCCATGAGTAGCGGTAGCCCATAAAGGGTGGCCATATTGTATTGATATGGAAGAACATAAATTTGCAATGTATAGAATGCGCATAGCAGGACCAATAGCGAGACAAGTGTATTCAAAAAACGTTCAACCCTGCTTGAACTGTATTGGTACTTCTCGGCGGCAAATGCGGCAATTGGCAAGAAATAGCCGATTCCCATGAACGCAAATGCCCCGGCAAGGTAGTACACAAGAAGAACGCCAAAGAATAGATATGAGTATGCGAGGGCGTGGAGCCATTTTTGCTGGAAATTGCGTGCACTCACAAACGCCGTAAATGGCGTCGCCCACAACAACAACTGAACCCCTATTTTCAGCTGAGCAATCTTCTCACGCTCCGCCATATCGATCAACGGTGTGGGCACGGATTTTGGCCTTGCCGCCTGAGGCGTTGCGATCAGCCGCCTGGAAGGTCGAGATGGTACAAGAACCTGATCAATATCTTCAGCAATCTTGGCGAACAGATCGTGGCGGCCTCGCAGCCGCTTAAGCAACAGCTGAGCGTCGAGCGATGTTGCTGAATCCCGAAGGCTGCTCTTCAGCTCAATCACAATGCGGCTCTGGGCCTCAAGATCAAGAAACGAGGCGAGATCGATCTGATTGCTGAGGCTGGCCAGATAGGAAATCGGTGGCTCTGGAGCCGTTGGCAACGGCTCGGGAAGCTCCTGGCCGAGGGGTAAGGCCTGCAGCGCGCGCGCTAAAGCCTTGATGCTGTTGATGTCGCGGTGCTGGTAGTTGACGAATTGAACCTGCTGAAGCTCCGCAGGAAGCAGCGACACCGACACATCCTCAGCAACCAGAACCGGCAGGATCGGTTTTTGCAGATCAGCTGCATACTGGTATTCGCGTTTGCATGCCAGCGAATCAACGACTGACGCCTTGCTCATCACCAGCACAAAGACATCGCAACCACGGATTTCCTGAAGAATCTGGTCCCACCAGAGCTGGCCTCCGGCCAGTTCAACATCAAGCCACACCGAATGGCTCAGATCTTCAAGATCACCCGCAAGCAGTTTGGCTTGGGCCTGGTTACTTCGGCTATAGCTGATGAACAATCTTGCCATAGACCATCAATATTTAGCCATCTGACTCTATCGATCAGCAGGTCATGCGTCAACGCATCCAGGGCAAATGTGTTGCAACCTCATCCTGCGGAGCACAGCGATCTGTGAATCAAGAGCCTTGACCCTGTTTGATCAGCTCACTCCTTCAGCTCACTCCTCCTGATACATCCCCGACCCCACAATCAGCACCTCTCCGCCCGGTGCCACCACCCGGCGCAGGTAGGTGGTCTTCGCCTCCGGCAATGGCGAGGCCGTGGGGCGGGGCCAGCGGTAGGTGGTCCAGGTGGAGCCCCGCTCCAGCACCTCCTTCAGCGAGGCGGCCGCCCGGGCCCGCTCGGTCGGTTCCGGCCAGCGCAGCAGGTTGCGGCCCTCCAGGGCCGGGAAGCCGGGGTTGAGCAGCAGGGTGCCGTTGCGGTCGAGCACAAACACATAGGTGTCCTGATAGAAGAACGGGCCCCGGGGATCGCGCAGCAGGGCGAAGGCCTCCCTTCCCTGCCGCTGCAGCAGCGCCGCCGCGCCCTCCACCGCATCCACCACGAACGCCCGCGCCATCGGCGGCTCATAGAGCCCCGACAGCACCAGATAGGTCCGGCCCGAGGGCGCCGTGACCCGCTCCCCATAGGTGGCCTTCCAGACCGGCCGCCGTTCGCCCCGGCTGGGCCGGCGCCATTGGTAGTGCACCCAGCCCCGGCCGCTCGGCGATGCCGCCAGATCGAGGATCTGGCGGCCGAAGGGCTTGCCGCCCAGATCCTGGAAGGCGCCGTAGTTGAGGCCCTCGCCGCGTGGATCGGGCGGATAGACCACGCTGCGGCCCTCGCTGCCGAGCACCACGATGTAGTCCTCCCCCTGGAACCAGGGGCCGCCCCGCTGGCGGAACTCCGGAAACACCGCCTCGCCCCGGCTGCCGACCGCCGCCGCCGCCGCCTTCACCCGCTCCACCAACGCCTGGATCGAGGCATCACCGCTGCTGGACGCGGCTGCCCCGGCCGGACCAGGGGCCTGGGCCAGGGTTTCACCGGCGTGGTTGGTCGAGGCCGCGGGGCGAGAGAGTGAAGCGGGCACTGAGAGGGGCGCCGTCGGGACCGAGGCAACCGCCGCCCTGGCGGCGCCTGCCCTCTGGGTGGCATCGCCCCACCCGCCGGCCATCGCTGGCCGCCACACCCCTCCGGCCGCCACCAGCGCAGCCACCGCAAGGGCGGAGCCCCGGGCGCCCAGGCCGATCACCCCTCGGCACCCAGCCCACGTCCTGCCCATTCCCTCAACCATCCCGCAGTGTTCCCGGCATCGCCCCGCAGGATGCCACGGTCCGCCCCTGCCGCCATCCCACGCCTGGGCCGCAGCCGAGTCACTTCGGCTGTGATCAGACCCGACGCAGGCCTCAGAGCAGATTCGCCGCCAGTTCCGCCAGCTCGGAGCGTTCACCCCGCAGCAAGCTCACATGGCCTGCCAGGGGCTGGCCTTTGAACCGCTCCACCAGCCAGGTGAGGCCATTGCTCTCGGCATCCACATAGGGGTTGTCGATCTGGAAGGGATCGCCCGTGAACACGATCTTGGTGCCCTCACCCACCCGCGTCACGATCGTCTTGACCTCATGGGGAGTGAGGTTCTGGGATTCATCGACCACCATGAACTGGCGCGGAATCGAGCGACCGCGGATGTAGCTGATCGCCTCCACCTCCAGCAGCCCCATCCCCTTCAGATCCGCCCAGCTGTTGCGCGCCCCCCGCTGGCCACTGCGACCGCCATGGTGGCCAGCGGCGTCGTCACCGCCGAGCAGAAACTCCAGGTTGTCGATGATCGGCTGCATCCAGGGGCCCATCTTCTCCTCCAGATCCCCCGGCAGGAAGCCCATCTCCTTGCCCAGGGAGATCACCGGCCTGGTCACCAGCAGCCGTTCGTAGATCCGTTCATCGGCCACCTGATGGAGCCCCGCCGCCAGGGCCAGCAGGGTCTTGCCGGTGCCGGCCTTGCCCACCAGGGTCACCAGCGGCACCGCCGGATCGAGCAGCAGATCGAGGGCGAAGGTCTGCTCCCGGTTGCGGGCCTGGATCCGCCCCAGCCGCACCTTCGGCGCCCGCTGCAAGGGCAGCAGTGCCCCCTGGGCGGCGCTGTAGCGGGCCAGCAGGGTGTGGTTGGGCTGGGCGTGATCGATCAGGGTCACCCCCTCGTTGGCCAGCAGAGCCCGAGGACCTCCGTCGGGTCCACCGCCCAGGCCCGCCAGGGGCAGGCCGCCGGCGGCCCGCAGGCCATCCATCTGGTCGGCGCTCACCCACAGCTCACACATCCCCGGGTAGAGATCGGCGATGTCGACCTTGTCGGTGGTGTAGTCCTGGGCGATCAGCCCAACCGCGTCGGCCTTGATCCGCAGATTGGTGTCCTTGGTGACCAGCACCACCGGCGGCCGGGCCCCCATCACCTGCTCCAGCCGCTGCTCCAGGGCCACCGCCAGGATGTTGTTGTCGCCGTTGCCGGCCCGCAGCTCCGGCGGTAACTGGGCCAGGGTTTCGCTGCGGCAGAACACCACCTTCAGGGTGCCGCCTGCAGTGCCGGGGAGCGGCACCCCATCGGCCAGATTGCCCTGCTCGCGCAGCTCATCCAGCAGCCGCGACACCTGGCGGGCATTGCGCCCTTTCTCGGACGGATCGCGCTTGAAGCGGTCGATCTCCTCAACCACCTCGATCGGCACCACCACCTGGTTGTCCTCGAACCGGGTCAGGGCCTGGGGGTCATGGAGCAGGACATTGGTGTCCAGAACAAAGGTCTTGCTCGTGCCAAAGCTCTTGCTCATGCCAGTGGCCGGGCCGGATCGCCTGCCCTGAACCTAGGGCCATCCCCCCATCTACGCTCCGGCCGTTGCACTTCGCTTCGGTGATCGGCTTGCCGCTGCTCAGCTTCGTCCTGGTTCTGCTCCTGCTCTTCGGGCTCACCCTGCTGGTGCTGGAGCTGCGCCATCGACTGCGGCCCGCCTCACCCCTGCAGCTGCGCCCCGGATCCTTCGAGGTGCGACGCCGCGCTGATGGGGTGGAGGTCAGCGGTGAGATCAGCATCGCCAACCCCCACGGCCGCATGGAGGTGTTTGTGCCGGAGCTGCGCGTTGAGCCGGTGCTGCTCGGCAAGGGAAGCCTCGCCGAGGTGCACCGCAGCGTGGCGATCACCCCCCTGCACCCCGATGAGGAGGCCCGCCCTGACGGCTACTGGTTCGCTTACATCGTCAAGGGCCACAAGCGCACCGCCGCCCGCCTCGACCTGCGCTTCACCGCCCCGCCGGGCGTCGATGTGGCGGCCCTGCTCGACACCCTCTGGCTCGACGTGCGCTGGGTCAACTACGGCCCCTTCGGCCGCATCGAGCGCCGCGACGGCATCCTCGTGCCCCTGCAGCGCCCGGAGCCGATCGATCCGGCCCAGGCCAGCTGGCGCCGCGGCGAGGCCTGCGAGGTGTTGCCGCTGCGCACCCATCTGCTCGGTGTCCTCGATGACCCCCTCCAGGTGCTGGAGCGCTATGCGGGCTCCCTGCTTCAGCCCGGCGATGTGCTCACCATCGGTGAGACCCCCCTGGCGGTGATCCAGGGTCGCTACCACCACCCCAGCACGGTCGAACCCTCCCTGCTCGCCCGCCAGCTCTGCCGCGTCTTCCATCCCACCAGCAGCCTGGCCACCGCCTGCGGCCTGCAATCGCTGATCGATCTGGTCGGCCCGGCCCGGGTGCTCTGCGCCTGGCTGGCGGGCACTGCCCTCAAGCTGGTCGGCAGCAAGGGCTGGTTCTACCGCCTCGCCGGCGACCAGGCCCGCCTGATCGACGACGTGACCGGCACCACCCCGCCCTACGACCAGACGATCGTGCTGGGCCCCCACCAACCGGAGCTGTTCTGCGACGCCATGGCCCAGGCCCTCGGCGTCGCCGTGGCCGTGGTTGATGTCAACGACCTCGGCCGCGTCAAGGTTCTGGCCGCCAGTCGCGGCTGCGACCAGGAGCTGCTGCAGCGGGCCCTGCGCCCCAATCCTGCCGGCAACGCCAACGAGCGCACCCCCCTGGTGCTGGTCCGACCCGCCTGAGGTCGGTCTTGATTAGATTGGACGTCGGCTCTTTCTCGGCATCCCCAGCGTTTCTCCCCCTGCCGCCGTGCCGACCTCCCTTCCGTCAGTCCAGACAGCCGCGGATCTGCGTGATGCCTGGCCCAGCCAGGCCCAGGGTCCCCTGCGGGGCGCCGCCGTGAGCCCGGGACTGCTCACCCTCCCCTCCAGCGCAGGCGGACCACCCCAGGGGGCTCCGATCCGGATCACCACCCTGCAGGGCTGGCATCTGCCCCTCCTGGACGATCCCGCCTTTCTGCCCCTCCAGCCCCTGCTGCAGCGATCCCTGCTGCTCTCGGTGCCCCGCCATCTGCTTGCTGCCCTGGTGCAGAGCGCCCGCCAGGCCCCTCTGGTGCTTGTGGCCAGCCAGCTCGATGGCCGCGGCCGCAGCCGTCCGGTGGGTCTGCTGCTGGCCCGGGCCCACAACCGCAGCGGCAGCTGCTGGGACGTCCAGCACCTGGTCCTGGCTTCCTGGGTTGTCGAGCAATCGGCGGGCTCCTGCCGCGCCATCGCCGCCGCCCTGCTGCGCGAGGCCATCCACCGCACCCGTGGCGCCGCCAGCTGGATTGCCACGGCGGCGAGCTCCGATGCTCCCCGGCTCGCCACCCTCCGCGAGCTGGGGTTCCAGCCCCAGCGCACCCTGCGGCTCTGGCAGTGGCAGGCGCCAGCCGCTCCCGCCTCGGGCCGAGCGATCGGGGGCCTGCACTTGCGCCCCCTGCATCGCCGCAACGCCGCCCTGCTCTGGCATCTGGAGCAGGCCACCTGCCCAGCGCCGCTTCGCCAGCTGCTCGATCGCCGCGTCGAAGACCTGCTCGATCGCAGCGACGGTCGGGGCTGGCTGTTGATCGATGCCGACCGCAACGAAGCCGTCGCCGCCGTTCGCTGGCTGGCGGACCATCCCAGCGGCGGGCCTCTGGTCGAGCTGAGTGTGCACCAGGGCTGGACCCACCTGCTCGGCGGCCCCTGCGAGCAGCTGCTGGCCAGCCTTGCGGTCCCAGGCCAGCCCCTCTGGCTCCACAGCGACATCGACGATCGCGCCCGCCAGGACTGGCTCAGCCAGCTCGGCGCCGAGGAGCGCGGCGATGAGGTGCTGATGGCCCGCACCGTCTGGCGGCGGCAGGAGGGCTCGGTGAGCCTGCGCGCCGCCCATCGGCTCGGTGCCGTCCTCGAGCAGCTCCAGCCCGGTCGCCGCCCGGTCCCCACCCCCGTGGGCCAGCGCTGAGTGCCCCGGCCCCGGCCGCGTTCGGCCCTGGCCCTGGATGTGGGGCGCCGCCGCATCGGCCTGGCCGGCTGCGATCCCCTCGGCCTGGTCGTCACCCCCCTGCCCGCCCTGGCCCGGTCGGCGTTTGCCGACGACCTGACCCGTCTGCTGGCCCTGGTCCGTGTCCGCCGCGTGGAACTGCTGGTGGTGGGCCTGCCCCTCGACGCCGCCCGCCGTCCCACCCGCCAGGCCGAGCACTGCCGCCGCTACGGCCTGAAGCTGCAGGCCGCCCTGGCTGCCGCCGGGCAGGCCCTCGCCCTCGCCTGGGTCGATGAGCACGCCTCCAGCTGGGAGGCCGGTGAGCGTTTCCGGTTGCACGGCGACCGCAGCGGCCGGCTCGACAGCCTGGCCGCCGCGCTCCTGCTGGAACAATGGCTGCAGGATGGCCCCGAACCCGGCGAGGGGGCATCCTGAGTTCCACGCCCCCCCCGCCCCCCATGCCCCCCGAGTCCCCCGCGATGACGGGTTCCGGTGACGTGCCCACGCTGCTCGTCAACGATTCCCAAGGCCGCCAGATCCTCTGCTTCCTCGAGCAGCTGATCCCCCTCGACGGCCACGATTACGGCCTGCTCACCCCGGTCGACACCCCGGTCAGCCTGGTGCGCCTGCCCGCCGGCGACGACGATGAGCCCGAGGAAATCCTCGACTGGGACGAGCGCGGCCCGATTCTGGAGGTGGCGGAAGCCGTGCTCCAGGAGCACAACCTCACCCTGGTGCGCTCCGCCGCCACCCTCACCGTGACCGGCGATTTCGAGGAGCCCGGCCTGGACGAGGACGAGGACGATGAGGACGACGACGAGGACGAGGCCATCGACGAGGACGAGGCGATCGAGGACGACGACGAGGGGGGCGACCTGTTTGAGTCCCTGCTCGATCGGCCCTTCTTCGTGGGTGAGGACCAGTACGACCTGTTCGTGCCCCTCGATCCCTTCTTCGTGGTCGCCAGGGTCAAGGGCAGCCAGGCCACGTTGGTCGAGGGTGAGGAGTTCGAGCGGATCCAGCCGCGGATCGAGGCTGAACTGGATGATCGGGACCCGGAACTCTGATGCTTTCTGCCCTGCTCACCCCGGACTGGGCCCCCGGCACCACCGTGGCCCATCTGCCGTTGGACCCGTTGCTGGACCGTCCCCAGGGCCCGATCCGCGCCCTGGTGCTGGATGTGGACCGCACCCTGCTGCCCCGCCGCAGTGCTGAGCTCCCCGCCAGCGCCGAGCAGTGGTTGCGCCATGCCGCCACCCTGATGCCCCTCCATCTGCTGAGCAACAACCCCTCCCGCCGGCGCATCGGCCGCGTCGCCCAGCAGCTCGGGGTGCCCTTCACCACGGCCGCCGCCAAGCCCCGGGCCGGCGCCCTGCGGCGGGTGCTGGCCGACCTGGGCCTGCCGCCCGAGCAGGTCGCCCTGGTGGGGGATCGGGTGTTCACCGACATCCTGGCCGGCAACCGGCTGGGCCTGTTCACCGTTCTGGTGCGACCGATCGCCCCCGACGGTGAACCCTGCCCCCACGACCACATTCAGACCCTGGAGGTGCGGATGTCGCGGTGGCTTGGCGCCCAGGTCCAGGCATGAACCGCCTCGGAGCCGATGGGGCGATGGCGGCGGCCTCCGGTCAGGGCCAGGGGCAGCCGCTGCGGACGCCGCGGCGTCGGGTGGTGAAGGTGGGCACCAGCCTGCTGCGCGGCTCGGCCGACCGATCCACCGCGGCGGTGATCACCGATCTGGCCGCCAGCCTGGCGCGCTGCCGCCAGCGCGGTGAGTCGATCGTGCTGGTCACCAGCGGCGCCGTGGGGCTCGGCTGCTCCGCCCTCGCCCTGGAACGCCGCCCCAGCGAGCTGGTGGCCCTCCAGGCCGCCGCCGCCGTGGGCCAGGGCCAGCTGATGGCCCTCTATCGCGATGCCTTCGCCCTGCGGGGCCTCTCGGTGGCCCAGGTGCTCCTCACCCGCGCCGACCTCGCGTCCCGGCGCCGCTACCGCAACGCCTGCCACACCCTCGAACAGCTGCTCGCCTGGGGTGTGGTGCCGATCGTCAACGAGAACGACACCCTGGCCACCGAAGAGCTGCGCTTCGGTGACAACGACACCCTCTCGGCCCTGGTGGCGGTGGCGGTCAGCGCCGACGAGCTGGTGCTGCTCACCGACATCGACAGCCTCTACAGCAGCGATCCCCGCCACGACCCCGAGGCCCGGCCGATCGAGGACGTCTGGAACCTGGCCGATCTGGAGCGCTATGGCCAGGGGGCCGGCGGCGGTGGCCGCTGGGGGACCGGCGGCATGGGCACCAAGATCACCGCCGCCCGCATCGCCACCACCAGCGGCGTCTGCGTGCGCCTGGCCGATGGCCGCGATCCGGCGGTGCTGGAGGCCCTCCTCAGCGGCCAACGGATCGGCACCACGTTTCACCCCAGCAGCACCCCCCTGCCCGATCGCAAGGGTTGGCTGGCCCATGCCGTGCTGCCCCGCGGCAGCCTGCGCATCGATGGCGGCGCCGAGCAGGCCCTGCTGCACCGCGGCGCTTCCCTGCTGGCGGTGGGCATCCAGGCGGTGGAGGGCAGCTTCGGCCGCCACGAGCCCGTGCGCGTGCTTGCCAACGACGGTCGTGAGCTGGCCCGCGGCCTGTCGGGGCTCAGCAGCGCCGAGATCGAGGCGATCCTCGGCCTCTCCAGCGAGGAGATGCGCGAGCGCCTCGGTCCGGTGGGTGATGCGGTGATCCATCGCGACCAGCTGGTGCTGACCCCCCGGTCCACCGCCGTCGATCCGGACTCCTCAGGCCCTGACGATTCCCTCAGCGGCCCTACGATCGAACCTTGACGTTCATGGGCGCATGCGCTTCAGCAGCCTGCTCAGCCAGCTCAGCGCCGTCACCCCCGCCACCCCCCGAGACCTGGCCGGCGATCCCGACCTCCGCGGCGCCGAGGCCCTGGACCGCGCCGCCGATGGCCAGCTGAGCTTCCTGGAGCCCGGCAACAGCCTGGCCGCGGCCCTGGAGGCCTCCGCCGCCGCCGCCGTGCTCCTGCCCCCCGATCCGGAGCTGCAGCGCCAGGCCAGCGCCCGCGGCATCGCCTGGGTTGCCCTGGCCGATCCGCGCCTGGCCTTTGCCGAAGCCCTCGACCAGCTCCATCCCCGCCGTCTGCCGGCGCCGGGCCTCCATCCCACCGCTGTCGTCGATCCGAGCGCCCGCCTCGGCGACGCCGTGCATCTGGGGCCCTTCGTGGTGGTCGGAGCGGATGCGGTGGTCGGCGATCGCTGCATCCTCCACGCCAGCGCCGTGCTTTACGACGACGTGGTGCTGGCTGAGGGCTGCGAGATCCACAGCCACGCCGTGCTCCATCCCGGCACCCGGCTCGGGGCCGGCTGCGTCGTCCATTCCGGCGCCGTGGTCGGTTCCGAGGGGTTCGGCTTCGTGCCCACCGCCGCCGGCTGGCGCAAGATGCCCCAGACCGGCCAGGT
>JBMSXZ010000004.1:0-45203 GCA_049426205.1 Cyanobium sp. | reverse complement strand
GGTAATCCTTCTCGCCCTTGCCCTTGTGGTGCACCACGTAGGGGCCGAAGCGGCCCAGGCTCGCCTCCACCTTGCCCCCCTCGGGGTGCTCCCCCAGCAGCCGCGGCAGCCGCAGCAGCCCGAGGGCATCCTCCAGGCGCACCTCCTCCGGCTTGACACCCTTGGGAAGGGAGGCCCGCTTCGGTTTGGGGATGGCTTCGCTCGCCTGGCCGAGTTGCAGATAGGGGCCGTACTGGCCGAACAGCAGATAGACAGCCTCGCCGGTCTCTGGATCGATGCCCAGGGATTCGGGACCGTCGGCCTTCTGGCGCAGGATCTGTTCGGCCCGCTCGGCGTCGAGATCGGCCGGGGTGATCTCCACCGGCAGGGTTGCTTTCAGCAGCTCCTCGCTGCCGTCGTCGGCCACCCGCTTCTTCTCCAGGTAAGCGCCGAAGCGGCCGATCCGCACCACGCAGGGCAGACCCTCCAGCTCCACGGTGCGGGAGGCACCCGGGTCGATGTCGCCCTCCCGCTGCTGCACCTGGGTTTCCAGGCCCTTCTCGCCCTTGTAGAAGCCCTCCAGGTAGGGCAGCCACTGGACCCTGCCGGTGGAGATCTCATCGAGGGTGGTCTCCATCCGGGCGGTGAAGCTGGTGTCGACCAGATCCGGGAAATGTTCCTCCAGCAGGGCGGTGACCGCGAAGGCGGTGAAGCTGGGGGTGAGGGCGTTGTTCTGGAGGGTGGCGTAGCCGCGATCAACGATCGTGCCGATGATCGAGGCGTAGGTGGAGGGGCGACCGATGCCCTCCTTCTCCAGCATCTTCACCAGGGCGGCCTCGCTGTAGCGCGCCGGCGGCTGGGTCTGGTGGCCCAGGGCCTCCACCGCCTGGCAGGCCGGGCTGTCGCCCTGCTTCAGGGTAGGCAGCAGCACCTCCTGGCCCTCCAGGGCGGCGTCGGGATCGTCGGAGCCTTCCACATAGGCGCGGAAAAAGCCGGCGAAGTCGATGCGCTTGCCACTGGCACGGAATGAGGCAGGGCCCAGGCTGCCGCCGTCGGCCTCGAGATCCACGCTCAGCATCGTCAGCCGGGCGTCGGCCATCTGGGAGGCGACGGTGCGCTTCCAGATCAGCTCGTAGAGGGCCAGGTCGCGACCATCGAGGCCGGTGGCGGCTGGATCGCGGAAGCTCTCGCCAGCCGGACGGATCGCCTCGTGGGCCTCCTGGGCGTTGCGGGCCTTGGTGGAGAACTGGCGGGGGGCTGGGCTGAGGAAGTCCTTGCCGTACTTGCTCTCGACGCAGCCGCGGGCGGCACTGATCGCCTGCTCGCTGAGCTGGACGGAGTCGGTGCGCATGTAGGTGATGAACCCGCGCTCATAGAGCCCCTGGGCGGTGCGCATCGTCTCCCGGGCGGAGAGGCGCAGCTTGCGGTTGGCCTCCTGCTGCAGGGTGCTGGTGGTGAAGGGAGCCACCGGCTTGCGCGTGGTGGGCTTCTCCTCCACCGCCGCCACGCGCCAGGGGGCGCTGAGCACCGTTTCGCGCAACGAACGGGCTTCCGCTTCACTCAGCAGCCGCACCTTGCTGCCCGATTTGAGGGCACCGGTGCTCTCGTCAAAGTCCGAGCCGCCGGCGATGCGCTCCCCTTTGAGCTGCGTGAGCTTGGCGTCGAAGCCGGAGCTGCCCTGCAGCAACTGGGCTTTGAGATCCCAATAGCTGCCGCTCTTGAAGGCCCGCCGTGCCCGCTCCCGCTGCACCAGCAGGCGCACCGCGACCGACTGCACCCGACCGGCACTGAGGCCCCAGGCCACCTTCTTCCACAGCAGCGGCGAGAGGGTGTAGCCCACCAGGCGATCCAGGATTCGGCGCGTCTCCTGGGCATGCACCAGCTCCATGTCGAGCTCGCGGGTCTGCTCCAGGGCGCGGCCGATGGCCTCCTTGGTGATCTCGTGGAACACCATCCGCTTCACCGGCACCTTCGGCTGCAGCAGCTGCAGCAGATGCCAGCTGATCGATTCGCCCTCCCGGTCCTCGTCCGTGGCCAGCAGCAGCTGATCGGCACCCTTGAGGGCGTCCTTGAGCTCCTTGACCACCTTCTTCTTGTCCTTCGGCACCACGTAAAGGGGCTCGAAGGCGTTGGCCGTGTTGACACCGAGGTTGGCCCACTTCTCGCCCTTGTGGGCCGCCGGGATCTCGCTGGCGTTGTTGGGCAGATCGCGGACGTGGCCCATCGAGGCCTCGACCCGGAAGTCCTTCGGCAGGTACCCCCGGATGGTTTTGGCCTTGGTGGGGCTCTCGACGATGACCAGGGTGTGCGCCACGGGAACGCGGGAAACCGTTCCCCTCTTTATCGCATCGCCTGCCAGAGCTGTGGGGAGTGTTTGGTCTGCGGTCAGTCCGTCAGTGCCGTAAACGGCCGCTACAGTCCGCATCGCCGACCCCTGGACAGCCTGGCTGTGGCCCTACCCGACGTACTGCTCGCGGTTCAAACGGCCGCTGCCGGCTTTGTCCCAACCGCCGCCCTTGCCGATGCGGCCAGCGCCGCCACCGACGCCATCGCCGCGGGGGTGAGCACCGGCACCCTCAATCTGCAGCTCCATGCCGCCGCCATCGCCCCGGAGGGCGCGGTGCTGGTCGCGCTCCTCGCCTGTCTGCTGGTGGATCTGGCCGGGGAGCGCACCGCCAGCCGCTGGGTGCCACCGATCTGCTACGGCGGTCTCCTGGCTTCGCTGGCTCTGCTGGCCCTGCAGTGGAATGGTTCCCTGGAACCCTCCTTCCTCGGGGCTTTCCTGGCCGACAACCTGGCGATCGCCTTCCGGGCCGTGGTTGCCGCTTCCACCCTGATCACCCTGCTGCTGAGCTGGCGCTATGTGGAGCGCAGCGGCACCCCCTTAGGGGAATATGCAGCGATTCTGCTGGCAGCCACGCTCGGGGCGATGTTCCTTTGTGGCGCCACCGATCTGATCAGCATCTTCATTTCCCTGGAGACCCTTTCCGTTTCGAGCTATCTGCTCTCCGGCTACATGAAGCGCGACGCCCGCAGCTCCGAGGCGGCGCTCAAGTACCTGCTGGTCGGGTCAGCAGCGGCTGCGGTGTTTCTCTACGGCGCCTCGCTCCTCTATGGCCTCAGTGGCGGCAGCACCAGCTTGGCGGCCATCGCCGTGGCCCTGCGCACCGCCGCCTCGCCGATCACCGCCCTTTCCCTGGTTTTTGTGCTGGCCACGGTGGCTTTCAAGATTGCGGCGGTGCCCTTCCACCAGTGGACTCCCGATGTCTATGAGGGCTCCCCGACGCCGGTCGTGGCCTTTCTGTCGGTGGGCTCCAAGGCGGCTGGTTTCGCGCTGGCTCTGCGCCTGCTGGTGGGCTGTTTTGAAAGTTTCGACGCCCAATGGAAGTTTCTGTTCACCGTGCTGGCGCTGCTGAGCATGGTGCTGGGCAACATCGTGGCCCTGGCCCAGACCTCGATGAAACGGATGCTGGCCTACTCGTCGATTGGGCAAGCTGGCTTTGTGATGATCGGCCTGGTCTGCGGCACCGAGGATGGCTTCGCCGCCATGGTGCTGTACATGGCGGCCTATCTGTTCATGAACCTCGGTGCTTTTGCCTGCATCATTCTCTTCTCGCTTCGCACCGGCAGCGACCGGATTGCCGATTACGCCGGTCTCTACCAGAAGGATCCTCTGATCACCCTGGGTCTCAGCCTCTGCCTGCTCTCGCTGGGTGGTATCCCACCGATGCTCGGCTTTTTCGGCAAGATCTATCTCTTCTTCGCTGGCTGGGCCGACAAGCAATACCTGCTGGTGGTGGTTGGTCTGATCACCTCGGTGGTTTCGATCTATTACTACATTTCTGTCATCAAGATGATGGTTGTCAAGGAACCGCAGGAGTCCTCCGATGCCGTCAAGGCCTATCCCCCGATCAGCTGGAGCCTCGCCGGCATGCAGCCCCTCAGGATCGCCCTGGTCGGCTGTGTGTTGGTGACAGCGATCGGTGGCATCCTTTCCAGCCCCTTGTTCGATTGGGCCACCGACACCGTGGCTGGCACTCCGATCCTCCAGCAGGCCCTGGCCGCCGCTCCATCCCTGTCCCTGGGCTGAGGATCATTGCCCTGAGGCCACAACCATGGCGTCCCACGAGGCGTTCAACCGCATCGGCCCGCTGCCCCCGCGGGACTGTTCAGGAAGTGGCCCTGATCGTTTGAGCGTGGCCTCCTCCGCTCAGATCCCCGGCCAAGCCCCCGCCCTCGCCTTGCCGGTGGCCGAACTCCTCAACGTCGACAAGATCTACGGTCAGGGTGAGGCCCAGGTCAGGGCGCTCGACAAGCTCTGTCTGCGGGTGGAGCGCGGTGATTACCTGGCGGTGATGGGCGCCTCCGGATCGGGCAAGAGCACCGCGATGAACATCATTGGCTGTCTCGATCGGCCCACCGCTGGCACCTACCGTCTCAACGGCGTGGCGGTTGAAACCCTCAGCGACGATCAGCTGGCCGACGTGCGCAATCGCGAGCTGGGCTTCGTGTTCCAGCAGTTTCACCTGCTGCCCCAGCTCACTGCCCTCGAGAATGTGATCCTGCCGATGATCTATGCCGGGGTGCCCTCCGACCAGCGCCGCCAGCGCGCCCGCCAGGCCTTGGAGCGGGTCGGCCTGGGCCACCGGCTCGACAACCGCCCCAATCAGCTCTCGGGTGGCCAGCAGCAGCGGGTGGCCCTGGCCCGGGCGATCATCAACCAGCCGGCCCTGCTCCTGGCCGATGAGCCCACCGGTGCCCTTGACTCCCGCACCACCGAGGAGGTGCTGGAGATTTTTGACGACCTCAACGCCCAAGGGATCACGATCCTGCTGGTGACCCATGAGGCGGATGTGGGCGCCCGGGCCGGCCGGGTGGTTCAGTTCCGCGATGGCCGCGTCGCCGGTTGAACGACGGGGGCGCCTCCCTCGGGCAGTGCTGATAGGGTTCGGCGAATGGTTCAGCCCTGCGGATGGCCTCGGGATTTCTGATCGAAGGCCTGTTGATCCTGCTGTTGATCCTGGCTAACGGTCTCTTCTCCGGCGCCGAGATCGCCGTCGTCTCCGCCCGCAAGGTGCGGCTTCAGCAGCGGGCTGAGCGGGGTGATCGCCGCGCCAGGGCGGCCCTGAAGCTGGCCAATGCCCCCAACGATTTCCTCTCCACCGTTCAGATCGGCATCACCCTGATCGGCATCCTCAGCGGCGCGGTGGGCGGAGCCACGGTGGCCCGCCGACTGGAGCCGCTGCTGGCCGGTCTGCCTGGCATCGGTGGCTCCGCCAAGGGCCTGAGCATGGCTCTGGTGGTTGGGGTGATCACCTACCTCTCGCTGCTGATCGGCGAATTGCTGCCCAAACGCGTGGCCCTCGGCAATCCCGAGGGGATCGCCTGCATGGTGGCAGGCCCGATGCGCAGCCTGGCCCGCCTCTGCTCGCCCCTGGTGCACCTGTTGGGCGGCTCCACCGAGGCCCTGTTGCGACTGCTGGGGGTGGCCCCCTCCGCGGAACAGGATCTCACCGAGGATGAGATCAAGGCCCTGATTCGCCAGGGCGCCGAGGCGGGCGTGTTCGAGCAGGCGGAGCACAGCATGGTGCAGCGGGTGTTTCGGCTTGGGGATCGGCCGATCCGCGCCTTCATGACCCCGCGCACCGAGATCACCTGGTTGGATGCGGAGGCCAGCCCCAATGAACAGCTGGAGACCGTGATCGCCTCCAGCCACTCCCGCCTGCCGGTGGGTGCCGGCAGCCTCGATGCCTGCCAGGGGGTGTTGCGTGTCAGTCAGTACTTGGTTTCCCAGAGGCTGCTGGAAGACAGGCTGGCGCAGCCAATCGAGGAAGCCGGCAAGCAACAACCAGAGGTCTCTCCCAATCGGACCCGGCCCCTGTTTCCGAACTTGGCGCCCCTGCTGCAGCCACCGCTCTATCTGTCGGAATCGATGCGTGCCCTGGACGTGATCGAGCGCTTCCGCGAATCCGGCAGCCACATTGCCCTGGTCACCGATGAGTTCGGCGGCGTCGCCGGCCTGGTCACGGTGACCGATCTGATGGAGGCGATCGTGGGCGACCTGCCCTCCGCCGAGGATGCCGAGGATCCTTCGGTGGTGGTGCGGGAGGACGGCACCTGGCTGATCGACGGGATGCTGGAGATCGAGTCCTTCCGGGAGTTGGTGGGCCGCCGGGCCTCCGGCGAGGCCGACAGCGACGATTTCCACACCGTCGGCGGCTTCGCCATGCACCGCCTTGGCCACATCCCCCGGACCGGTGAGCACTTCGAGGCCGATGGGCTGCGTTTCGAGATCGTCGACATGGATGGCAACCGGGTCGACAAGCTGCTCGTCTGCCGCCTGCCGGTGGAGCCCGGCGGCGATGGTTCAGGGGAGGCGGAGCGCTGAATTCGCCCTTCCGCCCCCCAGGTTGGCGGTCGGAGGCCAGCCCAGCGCTCAGGGATACCAGTTGGGCACGAAGAACTGCTCGCCGATCGGAGGCCGCTGGATCGAGCGGGCCGCCTTGCGGGGGGGCAGATCGATCGCGGCCGGTGTCATGTCGCCGTAGGGCACCTTGCTGAGCAGGTGGTGGATGGTATTCAGCCGCGCCCGCCGCTTGTCGTCGGCCTCCACGGTGAACCAGGGCGCTTCCGGGATGTTGGTACGGGCGAACATCGCATCCTTGGCCATCGAGAACGCCTCCCAGCGCTCGCGCGCCTCCAGGTCCATCGGTGAGAGCTTCCAACGCCGCATCGGGTCAGCGATCCGCTCCCGGAAGCGCTGCTCCTGCTCGCTGTCACTGACCGAGAACCAATACTTCAACAGAAGGATGCCGCTGTCGACCAGCATCCGCTCCAACTCCGGACAGGCCCTCAGAAATTCCTCCACCTGCCGTTCGCTGCAGAACCCCATTACCCGCTCGACGCCGGCCCGGTTATACCAGCTGCGATCGAAGATCACGATTTCACCGGCGGCCGGAAAGTGCTCCACATAGCGCTGGAAATACCACTGGGTCTTCTGCTGGTCCGAGGGGGTGCCCAGGGCCACCACCCTGCAGCCGCGGGGATTGAGCGGTTCGGTGATCCGCTTGATCGTGCCACCCTTGCCGGCGGCATCGCGGCCTTCGAACACCACGATCAGGCGGAAGCCCGTGCCCTTGATCCAGTACTGCATCTTCACCAGCTCCAGCTGCAGGCGCGCCAGCTCCTTGTCGTAGAGCTCGCGCTCCAGCCTGGGCCGCCCCCCCGCAGCAGCCCCACCGGTTCCAGGGAACGGCACGGCTGAGCTGGTGGCGGAATGGCCGGATCCCGCTGGCTCCGATCCCTGCTCCGGATCCCCGGGGCTCCCGGCTTGCGAGGGTCCGGGATCAGGGGGGGATGGGGGCTGGGCCTGGAGCTGCCCTGGTGTGGATGCCGGGCCCTGAGCCCGCTCCTGATCTGATCCGGTGGTTCCCGGCCCGTCTTCGGCGTGCCGCCGTTCCTTGCCGTGATGCTTCTTCTGACCCAAGGCAGCCCCGCTGCGACGTGTCTACCCCCCCGCTGTAGCGCCGGCACCGCCCTGCTGCCGGGGCAGGGGGGCGGGTGGGGGCACGTTGGCGGCGGGGGGGAAGGGCCGCGGCAGACGGTCGGTGGGCAGGGACCCGCCAGCAGCCGTCCCAGCCGTCCCAGCCCCTGCCGCCCCTGGCTTGCCTGATCCAGGGGCGGCGATCGGCCCGAGGGGAGAGCGGGGCCGCTCCAGACTCTCAATCAGCTGGCCCAGCAGCAGGGCCACCGCATCGGGCGGTGGGCCGCCGTCAGCCCCGCCCCCCCGCAGGCCGGCCAACCCCGGCAGGCCGCCGGCCTTCTGGGGGTTGCTGGTGTCGAACTCACCCGGATCGATCGCCACCCAGCCCCCCTCCTGGGGCACGCGCACCTCGAAGTGGAGGTGGGGCCCGGTGCTGCGGCCGGTGCTGCCCACCCGGCCGATCACCTCGCCCTGGCGCACCCGGTCTCCCTCCTTCACGTACAGCTCCGAGAGGTGGCCATAGAGGGTGCGGCGCAGGGGGCGCTCATGCTCGATCTCCACCGCCAGCCCGTAGCCCCCGGCATCGCCGCTGCTCACCACCCGCCCCGACAGGGCGGCCACCACGGGGGTCCCCTCCGGGGCGGCCAGGTCGCGGCCGCTGTGCATCAGCCAGGTGCCCAGGATCGGGTGGAGCCGCCAGCCGAAGCCGCTGGTGGGTTCGGCGGCGCCGATCAGGGGGAAGATCAGGCCGCGGTTGCCATTGCCGCCGATCGCCTGGGGCCTCGGGGTGACCCGGAAGACATCGGTGAGGCGGAAGCTGCCGCCGATCCCCGAGAGCAGGGCCGTCACCGGCACCGCGATCGGCGGCAGGGGGGCGGCATCGATGCCGTAGCGCTCGCCGCCGCCGCCCCCACCGCCTCCACCGCCGCCACCTCCACCAAAATCAACCGCTCCTGCCGCCTGGGCGTTGCCCTCGCCCCGCTGGCGGAAGACCATGCCGCCATCGCCGGCGATGGCGCCGCATTCGCGGGCCGAAAAGGCGCCGCTACCGCAGCCCTGGCGCAGCAGCGAAGGATTGGCGATCAGGCCGGGGTGGACCCTGACCTTCACCTCCCGGGGACTGACCACCCCATCGCGGATCAGGGCGTCGAGGGACTGGTCGAAGCGCCGGGGTGGCTGGGGCTGTCGCTCCGCCAGGCCTGGCCGGATCGGCGTGCCCGTGTCGCTGGGCTCGCCTGGGGCGACCAGCGCAGCGGGGGCGGGTTGCTGCCGAACCGCCGCTGGTGGCGTGCGGGGGGGCTCCACGGCCGGTGGGCCGGCCTGGGCCGCCGGGGCCATGGCAGGGGCGGGGGCGGTGGCCGGGAGCTCCCGCACGGTCGGCGCGGGCGGCGGTGCTTGTTCAGGGGCTGGTGGTGGCGCAGCTTCGGGGCTGGCCGCTGGACTCGAGGCCTGCCCTGCTTCGGGGAGGGCCTGGGCGAGCAGCAGGTCTGCCGCTGCTGAAGCTGCATCGGGCTGACCCGGCTGGATCGGTGCCGCCAGCGACGGGTTGCCGGTGGGGGAGGCCGCCAGGGTCAGGGCCAGCGGCGGCGAAGCCGCCAGCGGCAGCACCAGCAGGGCGGAGAGGGCCAGGGGGGAAGGGTGTGGCTGGCGGGCCATGGGGTGGAGCGAAGGGGCGGCGGAGCGATCGGTGCGCCGCGTCCAGAACACCCAGGCCATTGTGCTGCATCCCCCCACCGGCGTTCGGCTGGTTCACCGCTCAGAACCGCCGCAGGATCCGCTCGCGGCCGTCGCTCCGAACCAGTCGCAGTCCACCATCGGGGGCGAGGCCCTGCGGCTGCCACCAGGATCCTTCCAGCCATTGGGGATCCGTGGGGGCCAGCAGGGCTTCGGATCCCGCCCGCACCGCCTCGGCCTCACCGGCCAGGGCCATCGCCCGCTCCAGGGCCCTCAGCACCAGGGCGGCCAGGGCCAGTGGTTCGCCGTGCCACAGGCCCGGTTGCCCCAGGAGGTTGGCGGCGCCGACGGGCACCGGGTTGCGCCCGTTCAGCCCGAGGCCGATCCGGGCCCAGCGGATCCGGGAGCCCCTCAGCCGCAGCCCTGGCAGGAGCCCGGCCAGCTTGCGGGGGCCGGTGGGCGTGAGCAGCAGCAGATCATTGGGCCACTTCAGCTGAACTGGAGCCCCCCGGGCGATCAGGGCCTCGGCCAGGGCGAGGGCGACCGCCAGCCCGGGGGCCGCCGCCACCTGGGGTTCCGCAGGCCAGGGCAGGGCGGCGCTCAGCCATACCCCACCGGCCGGCGACTCCCAGCGGCGGCCCTGCTGGCCGTGGCCGAAGCACTGGTGCCGGGCCACCACCAGCCTTGGCTCCGTCAGCTGCTCCGCCGGAGGCTGCCGCTCCAGCCAGCGCCCGAGCTCGGTTTCGGTGCTGGCGCACACGGCCAGGCTGCGCAACCGCCAGGGACGAGGACCCTCCACCGCGGCAAGGGCGCGGCGCTTGGCCTGGATCGCGCCGTTCATGGCCGGGGCTGGGCGCTCAAGGCTGCCGCGGCGCCGGCCGGGCACCGCGGCGGGCATCGCTGAACGCCCCGGCGGCTCACAGCCCTCGCAGCCAGGCGCCCATGCGGGCGGCGCCGGCCTCCAAGACCTCGCTGGGGTGCACCAGCGCCAGCCGCTGCCAGCCCTCGCCGCCGGGCCCGAAGCCGTTGCCGGGGGTCAGACAGACGCCGGTGGCGTCCAGCAGGGCGGCGGCAAAGGCCTCCGAATCCAGGCCCCGTCGCCGCGCCGCCTCCGGCAGCGGCAGCCAGAGGTAGAGGGCCATCGTGGCCTCGGGCACCATCCAGCCCTCCCGGCGCAGGGCTGTCGCCATCCGGTCCCGCCGCTCCCTGTAGACGGCCCGCAGCTGCTCCGGCCAGTGGGGCGCCTGATCGAGGGCGGCGATGGCGCCGGCCTGCAGGGCCAGGGATTGGTTGAAATCCACCACCGCCTTGAGCTGGCGCAGGGCGCTGATCAGCGGTTCGGCGCCGATGGCGAAGGCGATCCGGTAGCCCCCCAGACACCAGCCCTTGGAGAACGAGAAGAACTCGATGCCGCAGCGCCGCCAGTCTGGATGGCGCAGCAGGGCCGGTGCCTCACCCTCAAGGGCCAGATCGACGTAGGGGTTGTCGTGGGCGAGCACCAGGTCGTGGTCGATGGCCCGGGCCACCGCCTCATCCAGCCAGGCCTGCTGGCCGGTGGTGGCCGTGGGGTTGTGGGGGAAGCCCAGCACCATCAGCTTCAGGGCCTCCCAGGTCTGGGCAGGAAGGGCGTTGAAATCGGGGCGCCAGCCCTGCTCCGGATCGAGGCGGAGCAGCACCGTTTCGGCCGAGGCCAGCTCCAGGCCGCCGCGGTGGGAGGGGTAATGGGGATCGAGCAGCAGGGCGCCATCGCCGGGATTGAGCACCGCCAGGGGCAGTTGGGCGGTGCCCTCCTGGGAACCCACCAGGAGCAGCACTTCCCGTTCGGGATCGACCCTGACCCCGAAGCGCCGCTGGGCCCAGGCGGCGACACGTTCGCGGAAGGGAAGGGTGGCCCCATGCAGGCAATAGGACGCACTGCGGGGGTCTTGAAGCGCGGTGGCGATCGCCTCGAGGGCCACCGCTGGCGGTGGCAGGTCCGTCGAGCCCAGCGAGAGATCGAGCAAGGGGGGGCGGGGCCCGGAGCTGATCTGTCCTATGGCGGAGCCGACCTGGGTAAGGTCCGCAGCGGCCGACGCGCCAGGGCGCTGCTCGCCCGGGGCAGCGGTGCCAAGGGCAGCGCACTGGTGGCTGTAGGCCTGCTTGCGTTGGTCGTTGCGGGCGAAGACGCCGCTGCCCAGGCGAGCGACCCGCTCAGAGATGGGCATCCAGGAAGGCCTGCAGCTGGGGCTTGGCCAGGGCGCCTTCGTGGCGCGCGACCTCCTGGCCGCCATGGATCAGGACCAGGGTTGGCAGACCCTGGATGCGATAAAGGTCGCGGGTGAACGGGTTGGAATCGGCTTCGAGCTTGACCACCTTCAATTGGTCGGCGTAGGTCTCCGCTGCCCAGTCCAGCAGGGGAGCAATCAGGCGACAGGGGCCGCACCAGACTGCCCAGACATCGAGCAGCACGGCACCGGGATGGTCGAGCACCTCGCTCTGAAAGGTCTTGTCGCTGACTTGAAGCACGGTGCTGGACGACACGGCCTGCAGGCGATTTGGTCGATTGTATGAATCGGCTGGTCGCGAAGGGAGCCGCAATCGCTCTTGGCCGTCAACGGACCGCGCCCGGGGAGGGACGCCATCACAGAGCCGGGGACGGCGTGGAGGCAGGAGTGCCCCAGCGGTCGTGCCCCAAGTCCTGAGCTGATTGGCCTGCAGGCTCAGAGCTTGTCGATCGAGCGGCGCAGGTCTTCGAGTTCGGCGTCCACCTCAGCCACCTGCACCGGTTCAAGCTGGGGCACCGGACCATTGGGGGCAGGCAGGGCCACCGGGGTGGTGCCGCCTGAGAGCCGCTTGCGCAGGGATTCGAGCTCATCGTCCACGCTGTCGCCCTCCAGGCTGGCGAACTGGGCTTCGAGGTCGGCGCCGGCGAGCTCGGCGGCCGCCTGGCTGCGGGCCTCCATCGAGAGCACTTTCTCCTCCATCTGCTCGAAGGCGGCCATCGAGCTGGTGGTGGAGAGATTGCCGACGGCACTCTGCAGTTGCTCCTGGGCCTGGGCCGCCTGGGCGCGGGCCTTGAGCATGTCCTTCTTGGTCTTCGCCTCGGCGATCTTGCCCTCCAGTGCCGTCAGGCTGCGCTTCAGGGTGTCGACCTGCGACACCTGGCTGCTGATCTGATTGTTGAGGGCGGTGGCGGTGTCCTGGTAGGTCTTGCGGCGGGAGAGGGATTCGCGGGCCAGCTCCTCCTCGCCTTTCTTGAGGGCGAGCTCGGCCCGTTGGTACCAGGTATTGGCCTGACTCTCGGCTTGTTCCGCCTGGTTCTGGAGGCGCTTCTGGCTGGCGATCGCCGTGGCCACGGCTTGGCGGAGTTTGATCAGATCCGCCTGCATGTCGGCAACGGACTGGTCCAGGATCTTGGCCGGATCCTCCGCTTTGCCCACCAGGTCGTTGAGGTTGGCGCGCAGCAGGCGGCTGAGCCGATCGAAGAAGCCCATGAACGGAACGGGGCGGTGGCCCGAGGGTAGCCCCCATCGTTGCCAGGGGCTGGCTGTGGCGCCAACGACGGATTGCCGCACCGGTGGCGCAGCCCTTAGCGTCGCGCCATGGCGGAGAAGCGCTCCATCCCCGACAACAGGGACCCGGACTCGGACACCGCAGGGGTTGGCGTTCCTGTCCCTGGCCGTCCAGGCTCGGAGCCCGGCGGCGCCGCTGCCGGATCCGATGCAGGCGGCCCTCGCCCGGGCTCCCGCAGCCGCCCTGTCCGCAGCCCGAGCACTCAGGACCCACGCCAGCCCCAGCGACCAGGGTCGGCTGGCGGCGGCGCCCGAGGCAGCCGTGGCCGCACCGCTGCCTCGACCGAGGGGCGTGGCGTGGCGCGACGGGTCGGCAACCTTTCCTTTCTCGGGCCGGCCCTGGCACCGCCGGCCACCCCCGTGGCGACCTGCCTGGAAGCACTCCAGCGCGACTGGGTCCGTCAGGACCACCTGGCCGCGCTCTGGCAGGCCTGGCCTCGCCTCGCCGGCCCCCAGCTGGCCCCCCATTGCCGCCCCCTGGCCCTGCGCGCCGGTGTGCTCACCGTTGGAGCGGCGCCGGGACCTTGGTTGCAGGCTCTCCAATACAACCGCCACCAGTTGCTTGGCGCCCTGCGGGGGGCAGGCTTCACCATCCGCGACCTGCGCTTCAGTCAGCACTACCCCGAGGAACCCTCCACCCCAGGCTCTGAGGCGGAGGCGGAGGTGTGGGCCCGGCATCCGAGCCGCAGCGATGTTCACGGCATGGCGGCCTGTCCTGTCTGCAGCCGTCCGGCGCCGGCGGGGGAGATGGCCCGGTGGGGCCATTGCGGCTTCTGCCGTCGGGCCGAGCTGGCCGAGCAGGCCAGGGGAGAGCAGGCCAGGGGAGGCTCAACGCCCGGTGACCCCCATGGCGATCAGCCCCTGGCGTAGGGGCTGATCGCGGCGGATCCACCGATCCGTTCAACGCGGGGGTGTTGTCTGGCTGGGCACAGCCCCGGAGGCCGCGGGCGTTGCCACAGGCGTTGCCACAGGCGTTGCCACAGCTTGCGCCGGGGTGCCGGGGGCGACGAGGGCGGCGCAGGAGCTCTCCAGGTGGGCCAGGTAGAGGGGCATGTTCTGGACCGCCATCGCCCGGGCCTCGGCTTCGCGGTGCCAGCTCTTGTCGCTGTAGAGGGCGTCGATATCGCGCAGGTCGGCCCGGCTCAGGTTGGCGCGCAGGTAGGCATTGCTCAGCAGCGGTGCCCCCTTGCGGCAGCGGGCCTGGACGCCATGCCAGCCCTCATGCATCAAGGTGTCGAGCTGGTTGCCGCGGGGGCAGACGACGATCCGGCGGCTGCCTCGGATGTAGAGCCCGAACAGGTTGGGCTCGCTGCGGCAGCGCTGATGGTTGCCGACCACCTCGAAGCCGTAGTGGCGGAAGGTCTGAACCAGGGTGTTGAAGGTTTGGGCATCAAAGCGGGCCGCGGCGCTGGCCGGGGCCCAGGGCCAGGCCAGGGAGGCGATCAGGCCGCAGGCCAGGGCCCGGATGGAGACGGCCATGGCGGACGCCGACGATGGGGTTCGGCCGGAATGTAGTCAGGGTGCAGCGGTTTCGCCCACCGTTTCAGCGGCCGTCTCGCCCCCCGTTGCGAACAGGGCTCGCCAGCGGCGCTCCTGCTCCCGGGCGGCGTCACTGCCCTCGGCGGGGAAGCTGATCAGGAAGTCCTTGTCGGCGGTGGGTTCGTAGGGGCCTTCCTTGATTTCGAGCATCACCGAATCGGGTTCCAGGGCCACCAGGGTGTGGAGGATCCCCTCCGCCAGCTGGATGCCGCGCACCGGCCCGGCAGCCTCCAGGCGCTCCCGCTGCAGCACCTGACCCTCGCAGTCGAGCAGCAGCAACCCGATCGCCCCCTGCAACACCACGAAACACTCGAACCCCGCTCCGGGCCGGCTGCGCAGGTGGCGATGGGGGCGCACGTAGGTACCCGGCTGCATCACGTTGAGGAAACGCTGGACCGGATCGGACTCCTGGTGGAGGTTGTGATTGCGGCGCAGGCGGGGCAGGGCCCGGGCCTCGCTGGCCACCCGATCGAACAGCGCCTGGTCAAGCCGCTGCAGGGTGGGTGAATCGCTGCTCATGGCCCCATCCTCAGCCATCGGGGGTGGGCTGCTGTGGGGGCAGGGCCGTCGCCGGGCCGGTAGGCCCCACAGATCAAGACCGCAGGGCGGCACAGCAGGCGGCGAAGGCCGCCGCCGGATCGGGGGCGGCGCTGATCGGCCTGCCGATCACCAGCTGGCTGGCGCCGGCGGCGATCGCCTCGGCCGGACCCAGCACCCGCGCCTGGTCGCCCGTGGCGGTGCCGGCCAGCCGGATCCCTGGGGTGACCAGGGCGAAGGGTGGCCGGTGCGCTCGCCGCAGGGCCCCCACCTCCTGCGGGGAACACACGCAACCGCCGATGCCGGCCGCCGCCGCCAGGGCCGCCAGCCGTTCCACATGGGCGGCGAGGGGCTCCTGGATGGCCAGCTCGCGATGGAAGCGCTGCTCGGGCCAGCTGGTGAGCACGGTCACGGCCAGCAGCGTGGGGGAGGGCAGGCCGGCGGCGGTGGCGCCAGCGCCGGCGGCCTCCTGGGCCGCGGCCAGGGCTTCGGAGCCGGCCGCCCCATGCACCGTGATCAGGCCGGCACCGAGGCGGGCGGCGCTGCGGCAGGCGCCCGCCATGGTGGCCGGGATGTCGTGGAACTTGAGATCGAGGAACACCTGCAACCCTCGCTGCCGCAGCTCCGCCACCACGGCCGGTCCGGCGGCGCTGAACAGCTCCAGCCCCACCTTCACCCAGCGCAGGCCCGCGATCGCGTCGGCCAGGGCCAGGGCGGAGGCGGCATCGGGCCGATCCAGGGCCAGGATGATCTGCTCGGCCGGGTCCTGCTCAAGCGTTGCAGCCATGGGGTGCCGGGGGGAGTCGCGGGGCGTAGGGGGCTGGGCGGCTCAGCCGGGGGGGCTGGCACTGGCTGGTTGAGCTCCCGGGATCGCCAGGCCCAGCAGGCGGTCCAGAAGGTCCTCGAATCTCTCATCCCGGGCGGGATTGGCGGGGGTGCGAGCAGCTGCCGCCCCACCACATCGGCGCCCAGATGGGCCAGCTGCAGCCGCAGGGCCGCCAGGGCTGTGCTGCCGCCGCCACCGGAGTGGCTGGCGATGGCCACCGGCCTTCGGTTGAACAGGGAGCGGAAGTCCTCCCCCTGCACCGACAACCAGGCGATGGCGCTGGTGAGCACCGGTGGGATCGATCCGTTGTATTCGGGGGCGCAGATCAGCCAGCGGCTGGCCCCCGCCAGTTGGCGCTCCAGGGCCGGCAGGGCGGGTGGTGTTCCTGCCGCCCGGGCCCGTGGCGTGAACAGGGGCAGGGTGAGGGCGGTGAGATCGAGCAGGTCGGTGCGCTGGCCCCGGGTGGCGGCGGCGCTGGCGAAGCGCTGGGCCAGTCGGAGGTTTTCGCCGTTGCTGGCGGCGATCAGCAACAGATCCGAGGCTGGCGGGGATGACATCAGCGGAGCGGCGGCCGGGTCGGTTGATCCTGCCTGCCGGAGGCCATGGGCGGCTTGGTTGGCCGCGGCGTGGGGTGCCGCGATCGGATGGCCGTCCGAGGCTGGGGCCGGTGGCAGTTCTCAGATCAACCGCCACCATTGCCGGTGCCCGCAGCTCGGTGTGGTTGCAGGTGTTACCTTGAATTCGGTCGTTGATCAACCAGGAACCAACAACGCCAAGGGCACATACAATGATTCAAGGGACGAACAAAGTGTCTGTCCTTATTCTCCATCCTGTTGGTCCCTGGTACTGCGCTCAAGCCTTGCCGTCGTTTGTTTGAAGCAGCAGGCTCTTTGCTTGCTTCCTCTGCCTCCATGCGGCGAATCTACACCTCAAGCCTTGGATCTGGCTGCCCATGAACCCCGCTCGAGCCATGCGCAGAGCTGCTTGGCAGGCGTCGATGATCGGCCTCCGACGGGGGCCGCACATCACCCGCTACTTCATGTATCAACGCCTTCGGATGATCGGGGCTGATCTCCACTTTCCTCCGGGTAAGATCGTTTCGGTAAGTCACTCTGAAGCCCTGGCTGATGTGCTTGGAATCGAAGCCGTTGAGATGCTCTCTGCAGACTATCCAGAGCATAATCTGTTGTCCCTTGGCATGGCCGATGATTCCGTCGATTATGTGTTGTCAGACCAGGTGCTCGAGCACGTTGAAGGGGATCCCTATCAAGCCGTTGCTGAGTGTCATCGCGTTCTTCGCCCCGGCGGTGTCTCCGTGCTGACCACTTGCTTCATTAATCCCATTCATGGGTGCCCGAGGGATTTCTGGCGCTTTACGGCCGATGCTCTGGCTCTCCTTCATCAAGACTGGTCGGAAGTTATCGAGGTTGGTGGCTGGGGCAATTTCGAGGCATGGTCTGTGATCCGTGCTGGTTTGCGGTTTGAAGGTGTGCCCGATGCGACCTGGCATCCCCTGCACCGCATCGCCATGCACAACGATCCGCTGTGGCCAATCGTGACATGGATTATTGCCAGAAAATGATTCTTCTTGGCGGGTTAGATCGTCGTGCTATCATTAACGATGATACCCCGTCAGGTCGTCGAGGATGTTGATCAATATTTACGCGCTTTCATTGGCTGTCTTGATTCGCCTGAAACGCAGGCTGATGATTGTGGTGGTCGGGGCCAATGATGGCAAGTTCAATGACCCGATCTATGACTTTGCGATGCGAATGGCGGCCAGGACCAGCATGCTGTTGATCGAGCCGAACAAATTTCTGATTCCCTATCTTCAGGCAAACTATTGCTCCCATCCCAATCACCAGATTGCCAACTGCGCGATTGGCGAAGAGGGAGTCCTGACGTTGTATGCGGTGAAGCCCGACTGGATAGACCGCTACCAACCCGCCTATGCAGAAGGCTGGCCTCGCTATCGCGCGGCCACGGGAATCACCTCCGCCAATCGAACCCATGTTGCAGAGGCGCTGCTGCGCGAAGGCATCAGTCCAGACGACGCAATTGAAATGCTGCAAGCCCCTTGCCATCAACTCAGCACGGTATTGGCATCGCAAGGCTTGCCAGCGCAGATTGATGTCCTGCAAATTGATGCTGAGGGATACGACGATGCGGTCATCCATGCCTCAACGATTGGAACCACCAAGCCGAAGCTCATTTATTTTGAGAATGACAATATTCCTCTGCCTCGCATGGAATTGCTTTCGATTTATCTCTCTAGCCAAAACTATCGACTCTATTCACTGGGGCGAGATAGTTTGGCTGTCAGTCGCCGCATGCATCCCATCTGCTTCGCTCTCCATGGGGCGATCGCGGTCGCCCAGATGGCGGCTCGGTTGGTCCAGGGGCTGAATCGCTAGTCACCTGTGGTACGGGATTGGTCTCCCGAGCGAGCTCCCGATGCTGCAGCATGATGCGTACTGTTGCGACGGGCTCAACTGTTGTGGCTCTGGATGGTTGGGCATGCTGGCCCCTTGCTGCACTCGTTCAGGCCTGCCTGGGATATTGAGGTTAAGAGATGGGTGCTTGACATCAAGGACTGGGATGATTATGGTTATTATGTACTGCAGACTTTTGCAGAGGCTTGTGCCGCAAGCGCTTGTGCCGGCAGTGATGATCTGATTGTTGCTCTTCCGCTCATGGTGGTGATCTTGGCAATGCACGATGAAGGCTGAACGAGGCGCTTTATTCTGTGGTTGCAGCAGCTACAACTACCTGGAAGCCGCTCTGATCTCGGCCTTGGCACTGCGCCGCCATGAGCCTGATCTGCCGATCACCGTGTTTTCTGATTGGCCCGATCTCGATCGGGTGAAGCTGGTCGGAACAGGGATTACATTGGTTTCGGTTGCACCCAAGGTCGCTCCAGAATCCAGCGCCTTTGCATCACGCTGGGTCAAAACCCGTTTGGCCCTGTTGAGCCCCTATGCCCAGAGCCTGTATGTGGATGCCGACATGTTGGCGATGCAGCCCCTGGGTCAGCTCTGGCGGGTGCTGAATCACGCTCCGATCGGCTTGGTGCGTGATCGACTGCCACTGGTGAGTTTGTGTGATCATGTTTCCGATCAGGAGAAAACCCTGACTTTGGATGCGCTGGGTGGCGATGCCACGCATTTCAATAGCGGCCTGATCGTCTGGCGATCCGAGCCGGTAACCCAGATCCTTTTCGACCACTGGCACCAGCAATGGCACCTCTTCTCGCGACAGGATCAGTTGGCATTGGTGCGCGCCATCTTCAGCAGCGGCATTCAGGTCGAGGCCCTGCCCGACAGCTATAACGTTTCCCCTCGCGATGCTCGTGGTCGCAACGTCCATTTTCTGCACCGCTGGGGCGGCACGGTTGAACGGGGCATTTTCCGCCGTTTCGCAGCGGCGCACCTGCCAGCGGTGGTCGACGAGGCCCAGAAACGGTTGCATCCTCTGCAGCAGTCGTTGCTGAGCCCGGCTGGTTGAGCAAATCGTGGCCCCATGGCCGATGACAGGGTTGTAGTTGTTCCCAGGGTGGGGCTGAGCTCGGGCTGGACCTGGAGAGGGCGCAGACCCGATCAAATCACGCTGGAGGGTTCTCCCCTGGGCCAGCGCCTGCCAAGCCTTTCCCCGTCCGCATGGCCGCGTTCCCTCATCCCGCTGGACTGCGAGCCTCAGCCCGCCGCTGCCACTCCGCCGGCCTGGGCCAGCCACGCCGCCAGGTTTTGCTGAGGCTGCTGGGGCGAACTGGTGATCTCCACGATCCGCCCGATCGATGCTGGCGTGGCCAGGGCATCGAGGCAGACCCGCGCCACCAACCGCCGCGACAGGCTGCCGTTCTCCTGGCCGCCGGGGCCGCTGAAGCGGATCCCCTCCTGCTCCAGACCTTCCTCGCTCTCCTTGAGCCCGCCGGGTCGGACCACCGTCCAATCGAGGCCGCTTTCAGCCAGCCACCGCTCCCCCAGTCCCTTCCAGACCAGAATCATCCCGAACAGGTTGAGGGGATGCAGCCAGCGGCCGCTGCACAGAGCGCTCACCAGCACCACCCGCCGCAGGCCCACCGCCTGGCAGGCCGCCACCTGATCGCGAATCGCCAGGGCATCCACCTTCAGGGGACCGGACAGATCCACCGAGGGCCTCGCCCCGGTGGCGATCACCAGCGCCTGGCACCCCTGCAAGGCCTGCCGCAATGCCGCGGCATCTGCGAGGTCCAGCCGATGGATCTCGGCGCCGGCCAGGCCCTCCGGGAGCACCGAGCCAGGCCGCAACAGGGCCCGCACCGCCAGCCCCCGGCCGAGCGCCTCCTGCACCACCCGCCAGCCCGTCTTGCCGGAGGCGCCGCTGACGGCGATGGTGCGAATCGGAACGCCGCTGCCAGCGCCTGGATCGGCAGCGCCATCGGGGGCGGCAGCATTGGGGGTGGCGGCGGAGTTTGGGGGCGTCGCGGCCATGGCGGCGGACAGTGCGGTGCGTGGATCGTATGCAGCCCAGCGGCCCGCCAGCTGGTCCGGGCTTCCCTGGTCGCTGGGCAACAACGTCGACGAGGCCCCCCGAGGCCCCCCGCCTGTGCCTGAGTTCCCCCAGCCAGCCTGGGACTCAGGCGTCCTGGCTGCTGTCCGGCTCGCGGATCTGGTGGCGCTGCTCGGCCTGTCCCAGCAACGCAGCGACGCACCGCCCATCCAGCTTGCCGCTCCGCACAAGCCCCTGCAGGATCTCCATCGCCTGCTGGTCTGCGAGGGCTGGCTTGTAGGGACGCACCTGGGTCAGGGCGTCGTAGATGTCGGCCACCGCCACGATTCGCCCCGCCAGACCCACCTGCTCCCCCCGCAGGCCCAGGGGGTAACCGCTGCCATCGAGGCATTCGTGATGTTGTCCCACCACCTCCCGCAGCAGCTGCACCGAGGGGTCTCGCTCCAGCTGGAGCCCCTCCAGCAGCCGCTCGATCAGGGTCTGGCCGATGGTCACATGGGTGCGCATCAGGGCCATGTCCTCCGGGTCGAGCATGCCCGGCTTGAGCAGCACCCGATCCGGAATTCCCAGCTTGCCCACGTCGTGCAGCGGCGCGAAGCGGGCCACATCCTCCGCGAAGCCGCAGGGCAGGGGGAGCTGGCGTTCCAGCTCCCGACCGATCAGCAGGCTGTAGGCCGCCACCCGTTCCAGATGACCCCCGGTGCCCTCATCCCGCAGGGCCACGATCGCCCCCACCAGGCTCAGGCTGGCGTGCAGATCATGGAGGGCGCTCAACCGCTCGGCGATCTGCAGCCGCAGCCGCTCCAGGGGCTGTTGCAGGGCCTGGAGCGCCTTGCGGTGGAACACCTCCACCTCGCCGGCATGAATCACCAGGAAACCCAGCAGCTGCGACCCCCGCAGCAGCGGCACGGTCAGCCGTGACCGCCAGGCCATGCCCGGGGTCCAGGGGTCATCACCTCCCCCGCCATCGGCTTCGCTGGCCCTGTCATCGATGATCGCCAGCTGACGCCCCTGGCCCAGGGCTCTCAGATCCGGGCGCGAGGCCAGGCGGATCGCCCCGGGGGGGCTGAGTGGGTTTTGGACTCCCTGGCTCAGGCAGGGACGCAGCCAGTCGCCGTTCGGATCGTGCCGCAGCACGCCGACGCTGCCGATCGAGGGAGCGATCGAGCGCAGCTGGGCGAGGGCCCGTTGCACCAGGGCCTCGATCTGCTCACCTGGATCATCCGCGATCGAGGCCAGGGGCAGGAACCTGGGCACAAGCACATGCGTTCTGGCCTTCGCCATGGTACGAAGGCTGGTGAAGGTTGCCAATCCTCAAGCGCCTGTCCTGAAGCACCTTCGCTGCGCCTGGAGCAGCGTTGTGTGCTGCCGATCGGGTCTGCCGCGCATCGGCGCTGTGACCATCGCCCTGTGGGCAGGATCGGCCCGGGCCCCGGGCGGTTTGGGTCGCCGAGATCAGGGCGGCGGGGGCAGGACCAGGGGTTGACCGAACGGCGTGGGCTGCCGTTGCAGCCACTCCAGGGTGGCCCGATCGCCTGGCGAGGGGTGGAGCACTGGCACGGGGCCTGGGGTGGCGGCCAGGGCATCGGCGGCATTGGGGCTGTGGCCCCAGAGGCCGAAGCCATGGCCCAGCTCATGAACGGCGGTGGCCCGCAGCGCTTCTGCCCGCTGCCCGGGGCTGAGCAGCACCTCAACCGACGGTTCCAGCCGCCACTGGCCCGGCTGGCGCTCCGCCGCCGTCACTTGCAGCAGGGCGCGACCATGGCTGGCCCGGGCCCGCCCGGCCTGATCCCTGCCCAGGGGCGGGCGGCGCCGCCAGACCCGCAGCTGGGCCGCCGTCGGGTCCTGAACCCGCCGCAGGGGCAGCAGGGGCGCCCAGGCCTCGATGGCGCCATCGACGGCCGCCAGCCAGCGCTGTTGCCACGGGTCGGATGGATCCGTGGGCGGCTCGATCCAGAGGCACCACTGGGGCAGGCGGGGCCATCCCCAGGAGGTGCTGCGCAGGGCGGCCGCGTATCCGGGCGGGGCTGGAGCAGTCGGCCCTGCCCTGGCAGCCGTGGCTGGGTCTGGGCTGGTGGTGGTCGATGCGGTGGGCTGGGCCGCTGGGGGGCTGGGCCAGAGCGGCGGTGCAGCATCTCGACCGAGTGGGCGTGTCGCCAGGGCCGGCGGGCAGGGGTCCGCAGGGCCGGAGCTGGCCGCTGCAGGCATGGCCAGAGCGGGTGGATCGGAGCGGGGCGCTGGCTGGGGCGCAAGGACAGAATCAGGCCGTGTGGACTGCCGCCCCTGGGCCGCAGCGTTGAACGACAGGGACTGGGCCGACAGGGCCTGGATCAGCAGGAGAAGGACGTTGGTGCAGCCGAAGCTGCCCTTGCTGCTGAGCAACGGCGTTGAGGTCCGGGCTCCGGATGGCGCAGGCGGCGATGGCGTGCTCTGCGTGGCCAAACAGTTGCCCCCGGGTGGCTGGCTGCTGCGCCGCTCGGGCCGGCCAGCTTGAACTCTGCTGTTCAAGGCGAGGGACCCGAAGGCTCAGGCGGGTTCGTCTGGCCTCAGGCCGCCGGCAATCCGACGCCGCGGGCCATCAGCGAAGCGAGCAGGGGCACGAGGGCGAAACCAGCGATTTCGATGTTGAGAATCCAGCGCAGCCGGTTGGCCAGGGCTTCACTGACCTTGGGCAGCTCACCCTTGCGCAGCGGGATGGCCCAGAGGATGTAGGTGATTGTGGGATAGAGCGAGAGTCCCCCCACAGCCAGGTAGGTGCCCACTTTCCACCAGAACAGGGGATTGCTGGTGTAGAACTCCGCTCCCTGGCCGAAGTGCAACACCCGGCCGATGCCGCTCAGCAGCAGGGCCAGGGCCGCGATCCCATACACCACGTCGGTGATCACCATCAAAATGGCGTCCTTACGATTGGGATCGGGGCGGATCAGGCGTCGCTCCAGCACAAGCGCCGCAAAGCAGAGCATGAAGCTGAGGTAGTGGACGTAGGCCACGGCCGCGCTGGCCAGAACCGGGGCGGAGGCGGGAAGGGAACCAGCCATGGCGTTGTCTCCACTGTCGACACAGACCGCAGAACGTAGCGGGAAGCCCACCGTCGTGGATGGTCTGTCGGGGTTTGGTCCGGTGCCGCTGTCCGGTCGGGCCTGTCGATCCCCTCTGGTGCCCTCTGGATCGGGGCCGCCCCGACCGCCCCAACCCGCCGCGTCGGGTTCGTGGCCAAGGACCAGTCTGCCCGGGCGGTTGAGTCGGGGGCCATGGGACCAGGCTGGCGGGGGGCGCTGCAACCAGCCCACAACAATCAACAGCAGTTTCTAGCAGCAGCTTGGCGTCAATAGCGAAGCAAATCCAAAGTGATTCTGCAGCAAAACCGCAAAATTCGAGTCGCAACCTGGAAGACAAGGCGAAAGGAAACCGAATCGAATCCGAAACTTGGAAGCCTTTCTGCTGCTTCGCTGTTTTCGGCCAATCAAGACTAGTTTCATTAAACTTCCACCGTAGCCGCATGGCCAGTTCCCTTAGTGCCTTCCTGGGTGAGATCGGACGCCACCAGTTGCTTACTCCCGAACAGGAGCTGACCCTTGGCCGCAAGGTGCAGGCGATGATCAGCCTGCAGGAGCGTTGTTCAGGGGCTGGTGGCAGCGGCCCGGCCTGCGACTACGACGATCTTGAGCGCCGCACCCTGCGCAGTGGTGAACGGGCCAAACAGCAAATGATCACCGCCAACCTGCGGCTGGTGGTGAATCTGGCCAAGCGCTACCAGGGCAAGGGTCTCGATCTGCTCGACCTGATCCAGGAAGGCACGATCGGCCTCACCCGTGCCGTCGAGAAATATGACCCCACCCGAGGCCATCGCTTCAGTACTTATGCCTACTGGTGGATCCGCCAGGGGTTGAACCGGGCCCTGTCCACCCAGAGCCGCACGATCCGGATCCCGGTGAATGTGAACGAAAAGCTGACGCGCCTGCGGGCGGCCAAAGCCCGCCATCTGCAGGCCAATGGCATCGGCCCAACCACCCGCGAGCTCGCCCTCGCCCTCGATCTCCCCCGTGAGGAGGTCGAGGAGCTGTTGGCCTGCGAGCTGCGCAGCGTCACCGTGAGCCTTCAGGGGGCTGTGCGCTCCAAGGCCGATCCCTCCGAGCTGGTCGATGTGCTGCCCAGCGACGAGTTACCCCCCCTGGAGCGGGCGGAGCTGGCGGAGCGCAGCGACTCCGTCTGGACGTTGCTGGAACGCGCCAATCTCACCCCCAAGGAGCGCACGGTGGTGATGCTGCGCTTCGGTCTCGATGGCAGCAACGAGTGGCGCACCCTCGCCGAGGTGGCCCGTCAGCTCTCCTGCAGCCGCGAATACTGCCGCCAGGTGGTGCAGCGTGCCTTGCGCAAGCTGCGCAAGACCGGCATCGAGACGGGGCTGGTGGAGGGCTGAAGCCCCCGCGATCGCCAGCTCCGGGGAACCGCACCGCCCGTGGGGACAACCGCCCTGTGCCAAACCGCTCTCCCCCTGGAGACTGCATCCGTTGTCGCCCCCGTGGCGCGCCACCCGAGGAGAACACCATGTCCGCCGCTTCCCAGGCCGCGGGCCCTAATGGCCAGACCAGTCTTGACCCCGAGGTGCTGCAGGGCACCGTGGTGGATGAGGCGTTGCTGGTTCGTCTGTTGCGACGTGCCGGCCGCACCATCGCCCGACCAGCGCTCGAATGCTTCGAGATGCTGCTCGATGGAGGCACGCCGCATCAGGCCCGTCTGACGGTGCTGGCCGCCCTCACCTACCTGTTGCTGCCGATCGATCTGATCCCCGATTTCATCCCCGCCGCCGGTTTCAGCGACGATCTGGTGGCGATCACCGCCCTGCTCGGGCTCTGCACCCGCCACCTCACCCCGGCGATCCGGCAGCGGGCTCAGCGCAGACTGGATCAATGGTTCCCCCAGCGCCGCTGAGCGCCGCCCGCTGCGATGCCCTCCCCCGGCACCTCCCTCAATCCCGAACAACTGGACGATCTCCAGGCGTTTCTGAGGGACTGGCTGCGCCATGCCGGCCGCACCCAGGCGGACCTGCGCCGGGCCCTGAGGCTCCCCTCGATCCGCATGCCCGTGTTGCTCGAGGAGCTGCAGCGCATCCATGGCCAGGAGGGTCTGGCCGGACTTGCCGAACGGCTGTGTGCGGTCGAGGCCCTCTGGCAGGCCGAGGAGGGGGCCGGCGGGAGCGGTGTCGAGGCCAGCGACGATCCCTTCGCGGACTGCTTCGGCCAGCTTGATCTCCTGCTTGAAGAGATCCGCCAGGATGGATCTCCAGCTCCGCTCTGAGCGCCTGCACCCCTGGCCAGGTTGCGGACACCCCATCGACCTTGCTCTTTCAGCCATGCCAACGATCACCGCTTCACCGCTCCCCTGTTGCGGAGCTCGGCGCTTTTCTGCTCCGCTCCTGCTGATGCTGCTGCTCGGCGCCGGCCTGCCGGCCAGCGCCCAGTCGGAGAGCTACCTGCTCGGACCCGGCAGCAAGGTGGGGCCCGCCACAACAGTCAAGGAGAGCGACTGTGTCACCAAGCCCGATGGCTCGGTGACCTGCAACACCAAGCTGGTCAACCCCATTGGCGACACCAAAGCCAAGCCGGTCTTCTCTCCGATCAAGAACTGATCTCAGTCCCTCAGGAGCCCCTGGGGCTTGCCGCTTCCGGCTCGACGGACTCCCGCCAGAACAGAGCCAGCCAGATCGTGCCCGGCTCCCCGTCGCTGGCCTCAACCCGGTGGCGTCGCCGAGGCGCCAGATAGAGGCTGTCGCCCCGGTTCAGCGTCCGGGACTCCGCCTCATCCTCGAAGCGGAGCCGGGCGCTGCCCTGCAGCAGGCAGACCCATTCATGCTCCTGCTGCTCGTACCAGAACCCCGCTGGGCTCGCCGCCTGGCAGGAATGGATCCGCTCCAGGCGCCAGCCCGGTCCTGCCAGCAGTGCCTCGCAGCGTTCCTGGCCCGGGGCCGGCGGCGGACCGGCCAGCAGGTTGCCGTCGCCGCTGGCTCCGGGTTCGGTCTCACCCCAGCGGCGACCGATGGCGAAGCCCTCCGCCATCGCCAGGTCGACCACCTCCTGGTGGAGGCTGCAGGCGGCCAGTCTGCGGCGCAGCTCAGGATCGGCCTCCACCCGCTCGGCGAAGGCGCCGAGGGCTCGCACCTTGGCCAGAAACTGCTGCAGATCGGCTTCGGCCATCACCGTCACGGCGGCGGCGTCCATCCTGGCCTCCAGCACCCTCAGCGCAGCGATCGCCCCATCCGCCAGCGCTGGAACGGCACACCGGCATAAAGGACGGTCTCCTCGGCCTCCACCTCCCAGCCCTGCCGCTCCAGCAGCGGACGCGACAGCTGGCTCGCCTCCGTGCGCAACCAGTCGACCCCGGCGGCCCGGGCGTGCTGCTGCAGGGCCTGCAGCAGGGCCGTGGCCCGGCCCTGGCGGCAGGAGCGACCGCGGCAGTAGAGCAGCGAGAGGCGATCGAGGGGATCAAGCAGGCCGAAGGCCTCGATGCTGCCCCCCGCTGCAGCGCAGCTCACCAGGCCAAAGCCCCGCTCCAGGGCCGGGCCAAGCCCCTCGGCGCCGCGGGGATGGTCCGACCAGGCCCGCACCTGCGCCGGGGTGTACAGGCCGTTGGCCTGGCTGAGCACCGCATCGCGATACACCTCCGCCACCTGATCGGCATCGCCGGCCTGCAGGGGGCGCAACCACAGGTCGCCAGGCCTGGTGCCGGGTCGGCTGGCAGCGCGGCTTGATGGCATGGGTGCGGCAGGGGCGACGAGCTGCTCTTAGCCTGCACTTCTTCAGCAGCGAGCGGCGATGGCCACCCCGCAGGCCTCCCATCCCCCCACCCGCGACGGCGAGGGCCGGGCCGCATGGATCGTCCGTCTGCTGGCCTTGCTCCTGCTCGGCCTGGCGCTGCTGTTCTGGAGCCCCGCCGCCTGGGGGGCGGTCAGTGACCCGGTGGTGCTGCAGAGGGGCGCAAAACTTTTCAACAACCACTGCGCTGGCTGTCACATCAATGGCGGCAATGTCGTGCGCCGCAACAAGACGCTGCGTCGCCAGGACCTGCTGCGTGAGGGCATCAACGGCCCCGCCGATGTGGCTCGCATCGCCGCCGCTGGAAAGGGGCAGATGTCTGGCTATGCCAAGGTTCTCGGCGACGGTGGTCCTGATGCCGTGGCTGCCTGGGTCTGGAAGCAGGCGGAGCAGGGCTGGCCCCGCCGGTGAATGCGCTACGCCTTTGCCGCAGCTGTGCCACGGCTTTCAGTGTCCCCAAACCGTTGTATCCGCTACAACCTCTCCCTAGACAGGTGCTGGTGTGAGAACCCCATCCATGACCAACAGCTTTCGCCAGGCTCTGCTGCGCGGCCTGAGCCTCGCCGCCGTCGCCGGCTCCGCGCTCGCTGGCGCTCCCGTCCTGGCCGCCCCTGAGGCCACCACCGTTGCCCAGGGCTACGGCACCACCACGACCGTTGATGTGGTCGAGGTCGAGTCCGTCAATGGCTGGTACCTGACCGTCGGTGCCGGCGCCATCTGGCCTTCCAACCAGAACGTTCAATTCAACGGCACTCCTTTCGCAGGCAACATCCACTACGGCGGTGGCTTTGCCGTTGATGGTGGCATCGGTTATGACTTCGGCGCGATCCGTACCGAATTGACGTACGGTTACTCCGCGCCAAGCCTGAACGACGTTCACGTCGATAACCTCACCACCTTCAGCGGGTCTGGGAAGGTGAACAAGAATGACGTCATGGCCAGTCTGTACTGGGATGTGATGCCCTTCGGTCGCTTCACCCCTTACATCGGTGGTGGTCTCGGCTACACCAACCTCAGCACCCCCAGCTGGACCTTGGGCGGTTTCCGCTTCGGTAGCTCCAACATGGGTCTGTTTGGTTGGCAAGCCAAGGCGGGTGTGAGCTATGCCATGGCTTACAACTGGGATGTCTACGCTGAAGGCACTTATTCTGGTGCTGAGGGCTATTCCACTAGCCTGATCGATACCCAGACCTACAACGACTTCGGCGCCAAGCTCGGCTTCCGCTACCGCTTCGCCCAGCCCGTCGTTGTGGTCGTTCCCGAGCCCGCTCCCGCCCCTGCTCCCGAGCCGGCTCCCGCTCCGATGCCCGCTCCCGAGCCCGCTCCCGCCCCTGCCCCCGAGCCGATCCGCGGCCTCTGGTGATCGTTCCCCTCAGGGCTTCGGCTCCGATGGCACCTTGGACCGGCCTTTGGCTGGTCCTTTTTTATGGAGCTGGCCAAGGGGCGCTCCTGGAATCACACCCGGACTGGTTCGTCCGGGGCTTCCTTGGCTGGTTGGAGGTGGTTGCCACTGCCCCCTATTTCGGTCAGCGGGAGCTGACCGTGATGCCAGGTTGTTCTGGTCGATGACCTGGGGGAGTGAAAGTCGGTTTTTTCCAGGCAAAGACAGGCCTGGGCAAGTCCGGATGCGCCAACAATCAACGGCAAATGTGCCGCTACAACAGCCAGCGCTTATGTGCCACGCCAATCAGTGTCCATGCTGAGAAGGATCTGCTGTTGCATCTCTTTAGACCATAACCGGTGTGAGAACCTTTTCACTGATGTCCAACAGCATTCGCAAGTGCTTGGTCCGTAACCTCGGCCTTGCGGCAGCCGCTGGCAGTGCCCTCTTCGGCGCTCCCGTGCTCGCCGCCCCCGAGCTGACCGGCACGGCCCCCCAGATCGTGGCCCAGGCTGACGGCACCACCACCGTTGATGTGGTCGAGGTCGAATCGGTCAATGGCTGGTACGTCACCGTTGGCGCCGGCGCAGTGTGGCCCCAGGATCAGCAGTTTCGTGGGCGCGACCTCAGCGACTGGAGCCCCCTGCCCCGGACCCCCCACGGTGAGCTGAACTACAACGGCGGCTTTTCGGTTGATGGCGGTCTGGGCTACGACTTCGGTGCCCTGCGCGCTGAGCTGACCTACGGCTATTCCGCGCCCAGCCTCGACAGCTTCATGCTGCGCAACTACAACGGTTATTCCGAGAGTGCCGGCGGCAAGATCAACAAGAATGACGTGATGGCCAGTCTCTACTGGGATGTCATCCCCTTCGGCCGTTTCACTCCCTACATCGGTGCTGGTCTAGGCTACACCAACATCAGCACCCCCAATTTCAGCGTTCGTGGTTTCGACACCGGCAGTGTTAACAAGGGTCTGTTCGGTTGGCAGGCCAAGCTCGGTGTGAGCTATGCCCTGGCCTACAATTGGGATGTTTATGCGGAAGGCACCTATTCTGGTGCCACAGACGCCTTCGCCGACGATATCAAACTGGGCAATTGGGATGATTTCGGCGCCAAGCTTGGCTTCCGTTATCGCTTCGCTCAACCCGTGGTCGTGGTCGTGCCTGAGCCCGAGCCAGCTCCTGCCCCTGCCCCTGCCCCCGCTCCGATCCCCGCTCCCGAACCCGCTCCTGCTCCCGAGCCGATCCGCGGCCTCTGGTGATCCGGCTGGGGCCGGTTCAGCTGGCCCCTCCCAGCGGCGAAACTCCCCACCCACCCCTCATGGACCGGCTGCGGCCGGTCTTTTTTGATGGGCGGTGGTGGTGCGACGCTGCTCCGCCGGGGGAGTTGGCGCTCAAAAGGCCTGGATCCAGGGGTAGACGGCGACGTCGGTCCAGATGCCCTGTCGCCAGTAGATGTCGTTCTTCACAAGAGCCTCCACCTGGGCCTGATCCTCGGCGTCGTAGATGCCGAACACGTGGCTGCTGTTCTCCGTGGGGCCGAGGGTGACCAGCACCCCGCTCTCCTTCTGGCGGCGCAGGCCTTCGAGGTGTTCCTCGCGGAATGGCGTGCGGCGTTCCAGGGCGTTTGGGCAATAGGTGCCCCACAGCACGAATTTCATGGCTCCAGTGGCGCTGCGCGGCGCAGAGGCTTCCGCCCCAGTGTTTCATCCCGCCGTGGCTTGGCGTGACCGAACCGGGCCCTGGCTCAGGCGTCGAGTCCTGTTCTGAGCTCCCGGCAGAAGGCGCCGGCGGCGTCCGGCACCGGCTGGCCTGCGGCGCTGGCGGAGGCCATCGCCCGCACCAGGGCGCTGCCCACGATCGCGCCATCGGCGCCCCAGAGCCGCACCTGGCGTGCCTGCTCGGGGCCTGAGATGCCGAAGCCCACCGCCACGGGGCTCCCCCCCTGGGCCTGGAGCTGCTGCACCAGGGGCTCGACCCGGGACTCCAGGGTGTTGCGCACTCCGGTCACGCCGGTGACGCTGACCAGATAGGTGAAGCCACGGCTGCTGGCGTGGATGCGGGCCATCCGCTCCGGTGGGGTGGTCGGAGCCACCAGCAGCACCAGATCAAGGCCCTCGGCCGCCGCGATCGGGGAGAGCTTCTCGGCTTCTTCCAGGGGCAGATCCGGCACCACCAACCCGGCGGCCCCGGCGGCGGCCGCCTCGCGGCAGAAGGGTTCCATGCCGCGGTTGAGCAGGGGGTTGCTGTAGGTGAACAGCACCACCGGCGTGGTGAGCCTGCCCTGCAGCTCAGCCAGCATCGCCAGCACTTTTGCCGGTGTGGTGCCCGCCGCCAGGGCCCGGCCGGCGGCCGCCTGGATCACTGGACCATCGGCGAGGGGATCGCTGTAGGGAATGCCCAGCTCGATCAGGTCAGCGCCTGCCTCCTGCAGGGCGATCAGGCTGGCGGCGGTGGTGGCCAGATCGGGATCGCCGGCCATCAGGAACGGCATCAGGGCGCAGCGACCCTGCTGCTTCAAGGTCTGGAAACGGAGGGCGATGGGCGTGGAGCCGGTCACGGAGCTGCAGCAGAGATCGGAATCCCCGACCGGCCGGAAGGGCGCGGTGGTGCGGCGAGCCTATGGGGTCGCGGAGCCGGGGCCGTCGGCGGCGGAGCCCGGGGCGGAGGGAGCACCCTCCAGGTTGAGGTCCGCCAGCAGGCGGGCCTGCTCGTCGGCCGGCAGGGCCGCGAAGCGGGCCTCCAGGGCGGCGTCGGTGGCGGCGTCGTAGCCGGCCCGGTAACGGCGGCGTTGCTCGGAGAAGGTCATCCGACCGCTGACCACCCGCACCAGGTAGGTGCCGGTCCAGCCAACCACCACCAGCAGCAGTAGAACCGATGCGGCAATGCCGGCCGAGAAGCCCTCCAAACCAGTGGCCTGGAACAGCCCGTAGCCCCCCGCCCCGAGGACGAGCAGGCCGAGCCCGAGCAGCAGAACCTGTCCCCGGGTCACGCCGCCTTGCCGCCTTGACCCTGAAGGCGGAAATTAAGGAACGGGGCGAACAGGATCAGGCCGGGGAAGAACAGAAACACCAGGCCGTAGACCGCCGTGCGCTCGATTTTGCCCATCACCATCCAGCGCCGCTGCATCCACCAATAAAGGGCCAGGGGCACCGCCACCAGGTAGACACCGGCCAGGGCGCCGTAGAGGCCCAGGACCAGCAGGGTTTCGGTTCCGATTCCGGCGAGGGGACCAGGCAGGGCCACGGGTTGCCAAAGCTGTGGTTCTGGACGGAATCTAGGGCCCAGTCGCCAGGTGCGGCGGGCAAAGCGGTGTTGGGGTCATGCCCGCGATCACGGACGGCCGCTATGGCTCCGCCCCGGTGGGGAGGGGCGAGGTTCGGGGCCTGCTGGCGGGCGCCGTTGAGTCTGGGGTTTGAGCGCAGAGGATCGAGCCGGGCGCAGGCAGTCTTCAGGATCCCTGGATGGGACAAAAAAATCCCCGGTCGTTGAAACCGGGGAGAGGATGGATCGGATCGAAGCGAATGTGGGGCTTTTTTGAGCCGATGGACAGGGGATGGTGCTGTTGGTGGTGGGAGGCTTGACCGTCCGGGACTCGGACGACCAGGGGGATGATCAGCCGAGGCCGAGTTGGCCGAGGATGCCTTGGCCGGTCAGCAGCTCGGTGGCCAGACCGATCACGAAACCAAGCATGGCCAGACGGCCATTCCAGGTTTCAGCGAAGGCGACGAAGCCGAAGCGGGTGGTTTGCTCAGCCATGGGAGTTCGAGGTTTCGAAACTTGAAGGGACTGTAAAGCATCGTGAAGGGGTCGGTGGTAGCGGCCGATGCCGTGGGATGTTCGGAAAACCGAGCTTTGCGGCGCCGGGTGCTCCGTTTGCGGCCTGAGCCCATGGCTTGGACTTCTTGGACAGGCCGCTTTGATCGGTGATTGGGCCGCTGCACGGCGCCCTGATCCCCCGCCTGGCCCCGACCCGCGGGCCAGCTCTGCCGCGCCAATGAAAAAGCGACCCCGTCAGGGGTCGCCAGGTGCGGGGCTGGTGCAGGGGCTGCCGGCGGGGGGCAGGGTCAGGCCAGGGCGGTGAAATCGGCCAGGGTGAACTGGCCATCGCCGCCCAGCACGTGGTCGAAGCCGGGAGCACGGCCGGCGATCGAGGCCAGGGCTGTGCCATCGACGAGGGCATCGTGGGCGGCGCCGATCAGGCTCTGGGGCCCCTCGCTGTCGTTGGACATGGCCCAGAACATCATTCCCCCCAGGCCGGCCTCCTGCACATAGGCGGCCTTGCCTGCGATGGTGGCGGTGGTTTCCACCGAGCTCCAGATGCGGCTGGTGGGGTTGTAGGCGAAGGCCGCCTTGTTGCTGTCGTCCCAGATCAGCTGGTAGCTGCCATTTTCGATGCCGGTGATCAGATCCTTCTGGTCGTAGTTGCCTTTTTCGTAGGAGCCTGCGGCCAGGCTGGCGTCGCCGCTCTGGCCATAGCCGAAGCTGCTGCCTGCCGCCACCCCACCCCAGGCGCGGGTGTAGGCCGGAGCTCCCAGCACCACTTTGTCCATGGCGACACCGGCCTGGCGGAATTGATCGATGGCCGTGACCACGTCGTAGCCCCCGGCATCGCCGGTCATGGCTGCCTGATGACCGGTCTGGCTCTCCCAACCACCGTGGAAGTCATAGGTCATGACGTTGTAGAAGTCGACATAGGCATCGATCCCCTGGAGGTTGAGGTTGGCCAGTTTCTCGGCGCCGCCGGCCGTGGCGATTGAGATCTCGATGCTGCGGCCGCTGCGGGCCTCCAGGGCCTGCAGCTTCTGATCGAGCAGCTGCAGAGTGAGCGCCAGGTTGGAGCCGTCCTGGCTGTTGACCGCATTGCTGGCGAGGCCGCCACCACCGGGATATTCCCAGTCGAAATCGACGCTGCTGAAGAAGTCGTAGTACTCCAGGTGATCGATGATCGATTGGGTGAAGGTTTCGCGGCCGACGGCATCGTCGAGGTTGGTGCTGAAGTTGCCCGAGAGGGTCCAGCCCCCGATGGCGAAGCCGATGCTCAGGTCGGGATGGAGTTGCTTGAGCAGCCGCAGCTGGTTGAGGTTACCGGCGTAGAGCTTCTGCCAATTGGCGGGTCCATCGTCGACCCAGGCATTGGCATTGCGCACCAGGTCTCCATCGGCCCGCAGGGTCAGGGTACGACCACTGCCGGCGGCGAAGTGGGCATCGACAGCAGCGATCGTCTGGGCGGTGGTGCTGCCGCTGGGGTTGAAGCTCCCCTGCCATTGGTCGGTCCAGCTGTAGTCCTGGCTGTGGCTGACCAGATAGGCCTGGCGACTATCGCTGAGGCCATCCCAATCGGCCTTGCTGAATGTGCGTTGGATGCCCCCCTGGGAGTCGGCCCAGGTGTCGGCCTTGGCGCGCACCAGCCGGGAGCCATCGCTGGCCACGCTCACATCAAAGTCGCCGCCGTTGAGGTAGCTCTGGCGCCGCTCTTCGCTCAGGCCCTGCCATTGGCTGGCCTCGAAGCGACGGCTGACCAGCTGGTCGGCCTGGGTGAAGGTCTTCTCGTAGGCGGCCCAGGTGTCGTGGATGCCGAGGCCACCGGGGGTGTTGCTGTTGAGGCCCAGGTAACCGGCCTGGACCATGGCGCCGGGCAGCACGTTGAGATCCGCTGCCATGAACGGCAGGTCGGACTGGGTGGGGGTGATTCCGAAGAAGCTGTAGTTGAGATGGGTGAGGCTGTCGGCCTTGACATCGGCGACGCGGAAGTCGCGGCCATAGATGCCCCACTCCTCGAAGTAGCCGACGATCCGCATCGCTTCGCCGTTGACGACCCCGCTGCCGCCAACGCCGCTGCCGCTGGTGTCGGTGCCGCCGCTCCCCGGTTCGGTGTCGGTGGTGGTGCCCGTGCTGCTGCCTGTTCCAGAGTCCGCGCTGTCGCTGTCGCTGTCGCTGTCGCTATCGCCAGAGCCAACGGTGCCGGTGTTGCCGGCGCCGGTGCCATCGCCAGCGGAGCCGGTGGCTGAGCTGCCTGCGGCCGAATCCGTGCTGGAGCTGCCTGAGTCCGAGCCGGTGCCAGAGCCGGAGCTGGTGTCGGTGTTGCCGGTGGCTGAGCCAGAGCCTGCGGTGGTTGTGGTGGTCCCCGTGCCATCGGAGCCAGTGCCGCTGGGGGCGACGATCTCGAACAGCTCGGCCACGGTCTGACCAGCGGGACTGCCGCTGGCCTGGAAGTAGGAGCTGAGGCTGGCGCCCGCCGCCAGGCCCTGGCCTGCCGCCCAGCTGGGGGCAGAGAGGGTCAGCGCATAGCGGCCATCGCTGCGCTGAACCTGCTGGACGTTGAAATCGCTGATGTTGCGCAGGGCGTGGTCGCTGATCAGGGAGACGCACCAGCCGGCCGGCACCGCCCCTGAGCCGCCATTGCGAACGGTGAGGGTGCCTTCGTAGGTGCCGCTCCAGCTGCCGCCGAGCCTGATCTCGACGCTGAGGCCGGTGCTGCTGGCGAGGCCATCGCCACTGGTGTTGGGGCTGCCGCTGCCAGTGGAGGCGCTGGTTCCGGAGTCGCCGGAGCTTCCGGTGGGGTCGCTGCTGGGACTCCCACTGGTGGTCTCGCCAGTAGTGGGTCCAGTGGTGCTGGTTCCACCGCTGGTGGTTTCACCGCTGGAGGTTCCGCCGGAGCTGGTGCCGCCATCGCTGGTGCCGGGATTGGAGTCGCCGGCGGCCAGGACCACCTCCGCCAGGGTGACGGTGGGATCGCTGTCGCTGTTGACGGTGAAGCCGAGGGCAAGGCTGGCACCGGCAGCGAGGGCGGCGGAGCCGCTGACGGTGATCGTGTAGGTTCCGTCGCCGTTGGCCTGGGCGGTTTGATCCGCGTTGTAGAAATCGAAGTTGCTGTAGCTGGAAACGAAGCTGAAGCTCCAGTTGCTGAGGCTTTGGTCGCTTTGATTGGTGATCGTGAAGTTAGCGCTCAGACCGCCCCAGAAGCTGCTGCCTGCTTGCAGTGAACCGCTGAGAAGCTCATTGAGCCAGAAGGTTTGTGTTGTCATCGCTGTGGGGTGACTGATGCAATCGTCTCCCCGTCTGGTGCTGGGGGGAACACTGCAGATGCAGTGTCTTTGGCCCAGTGTCCGGCGTGCCGGTCAGTCGAGCAGGCCCAGCCGCAGGGCGAGAACCGCTGCGGCGGTGCGGTCTGGCACCGCCAGCTTGTGGAGGATGCGTTGCACGTGATCGCGGGCCGTGACTTCGGCCACCACGATCCGCTCGGCGATCTGGCGGTTGGTGAGGCCCTTGGCGAGGAGGGCCAGCACTTGCCGTTCCCGGGCGGTGAGGGTGCCGGCGATGGCCAGGTCAGCTGCCACCAGGCGGCGCACGTCGGGGTCGACAAAGCCAGCACCGCTGAGCAGCTGGCCGATGGCTTCCAGCACGATCCCCTGGCCGACGTTGCCCTCCCAGACGAGGGAGACCCCTGGCTGCTCCAGCAGGGGGGCGAAGCGAAGGGGGGGCTCCTCCACCCCGAGCACCACCAGCAGCAACGGTGGCTGGGGCCGGGCGATCAGCTCCAGCAGCAGTGGCACGCAGCAGCCATCGCGCAGCTGGCTGGTGGTGACCACCAGCAGCTCTCCGTCTGCATCGGCCAGGGCGGCGGTGAGGTCCACGAGGGTGGAACAGATGGCCAGGAGCTGGGGTGGCGGATCATTGAGATCGCTGCGGAGCAGGGTGCTGCGCAGCATGGAGGCGTAGGCGGGGGAAGGATTGCCCACCAGCAGCTTGCGGCCGACCAGCAAGTGGCGCAGCTGGGCGTCGGTACCCAGGGATTGGAGGGTCGCGATGGCGGAGGTGTCGTTGTCTGGGCTCATGGGGGCAAGGGCGCTCCGGATGGAGCAGGTCCCCATGCTGGGCGATGCGGTTGTGGCTGGGCCTGCTCGAGAGGTGGGTGGACAGCTGGGCGAATCGCACTACCTTCAAGAGTGGCCTTAATTCTCTGAATCGCAAGGACCATGGTGTTCCACCCGGCAGCCCCTTTGCCCGCCTCTCAACGCGCCCGCCAGCGGAATCTCGAGCCCCAGGATGGCCGTGATCGTCGCGACGACCGGAGCGGCCAGGTTGCTGTCAGCGGTCGCTGGCACGGGCTGGTGCTAGGGGCGAGGGGGCTGCTGCGGGCCGCGGCGGTGGGGGCGGCGCTGACCGCCAGCCTGCTGCCTGGTGCGGCCCTGGCGGGGGTGAGCACCCTGAGCAAGCTGTTCGTGTTCGGCGACAGCCTTTCCGACAGCGGCAATGGCGGCGTGCTCACGGGTGGATTGTTCACCCCCTCACCCCCGTATTCCGGCAATCGGGCCAGCAATGGGCCGGTGGCGGTGGAGCAGCTGTGGCAGCTGTTCAATCCGGGCGATACCAGCTTCAAGCCCTCGCTGCAAGGCGGCACGAACTACGCGATTGTGGGCGCCACCTCGGGCAAGGAGAACAATCTCCAATACAATCCACTGGTATCCAGTGTCTTTGCCAACAAGGGCAACGCGTTGCAGCTGCAGAGTTTCGTCTCAGCAACACCCAGTTTTGACCCGCTGACCTCATTGTTTGTGGTTTGGCTGTTCCCGAATGATGTGTTGTATTTCCGCAGTTCTGGCCAAGGCGATAGTGCTGGCACCTACAACGGCAGTGATGGTACAGCCACGACGTTGTCTGCGATCGATGAGCTGGCGGTGAGCAATGTGATCGGCACTGTCAACACCTTGGCCAGCCAGGGAGCCCGCCACTTCCTGGTGGTCAATTCCCCTGACCTCGGCCAGATCCCAGCGTTTCGTTCCGGTGCAGAGGCCGCCGCGATGACCCAGGCCAGCCAGGATTTTAACAACCTTCTCCAAACAGAAATCGCCACCTTTTCATCCTCCAACCCACTTCTGGACATCGACCTGTTCCAGCTCGATGATGCGATGAATGACCTGATCAGCTCCCCGGCCAGCCATGGCCTCAGCAATGTCAGTGATGCCTGCCTGACCAGTGTGATTCCAGCTTCGGTGTGCGGCGATCCCTCCCAGTACCTCTTCTGGGATACGTTCCACCCCACAACCGTTGGCCATGGGCTGATTGCCCAGCAGATGTACAGCGCGGTCTATCAGCCGGCACCCACCCCTGGCCCTCTGCCGTGGCTCGGCAGCCTGGCGGCCCTGGGCTGGAGCCGCAGGTTGCGGCGCCGGCAGCGGCGAGTCGGGCCTGCGGCGTCTGGAGGCCTGGCATTGCGCCAGGGCTGAGAGGATCACGATCCGTGACGACCGGGGCAATCGCGGTCAGCAGCGCCGAGGGCGGCAGCGGCGTCCGAACAGGAATCTGCCGCCGTCCTCTACTGATTCAGCCTCGATGTTGCTCCGGCAGAAAAGGTTGCTCCGGCAGAAAAGCGTTGGCTGGAGCTTCGGTGGCGCCGCCTATGGCGATGGCCATGGGGCGGCTGGTCCGCCAAGGCTGGCTTCAGCGTACCTCGATGAATGTGCAGCCAGAAGACGAGGCAAGGCAATTTGAATCGCGGATGGAATCGTTATTGATGTCCGCGTTGCGTTCAATTTGTTGCTGCCGAAGCATCTGGCGGCGGATTGTATCGTCGCTGCTATAGACTGGTGCCGATGATGGGGTGCTGTCAGGGGGCGTTCGACCGCAATTCTTATTGATCAACTCATTCACGTTGGCCCTTGGATTCAAAATGGTGCCAATCAGGGCCCCAATGGCTGTGCCGGTGCAGAGGGGATCAAAAGATTGCGCTTTGGCGGTCTCGCTTGCAAGGATCAACAGTGCAAGCAGGCAGCCTGTCAGGATGTTCATTGTAAATCTTTAGAGTAGCAGCCTCACTGGGTTCCGCCGTCGCTATTAATACATTTCTGGTGTCAGTGTTGACGCCATCGCAAGACTCCGGGGGTGTGGATAGGACGTTCTGACTTGCATCCCCAACCCCTGTGCCTGTGCTGGGCATCGCCTGACTATTCCGCGTTGCCATCACCCTCCTTGAGTTGGATGGTCATGATCGGCATCACCCTGGGGCTGGCGGCTGATTGGCGCCCGATCTGGGCTGCGCCTGACCGTCACGGCGCTGCGCTCGGCCAGGCTGTTGCCGTTGATGACTCCCTTGCAGGCAAGTGCATCCCTGGTAAAAAGGGAGCGCTTGGAGGTTCAGAACGGGAAGTTTCGGCGGTCAAGATTTCGGTTGTCTGAGCGGCTCCCGGGACGGGATCGTGGTTGATCTTTCACCTGGGGCGGCGTGGCTTCGAGGGTGACCTGGTCTTGGGGATAGCGAGCCGGTGGCTCAGTGGACGGCTGAGCCATGGGCGTCACCACCCCTCCGCCACCGCCCCGCCCTGGCCCCGGCGAGGATCCATTGCCCCCAGGCTGCCGCTGCCGAGCGGCGTGAGCACCTCCACGCTGTTGGCGGCACCCATGGCCGGGCTGGTCAGGAGGCTGTGGCCCATGGCCGCCAGCAGGGCCCGGGTGTCGGCGGAAACGCCTTCCTCCAGAAAGAGCTGGTCGGGCCAGAGCTGGCTGTGCAGCCGCGGTGCCGCCACCGCCGTGGCCAGGTTTGACCCCCAGATGATCCGCTGCAGCAGCACCTGGGCCACGGTGGTGATGATCCGGCTGCCTCCGGGGCTGCCGGTGGCCAGCCAGGGGCTGCCATCGGGCCGGAACACCAGGGTGGGGGCCATCGAGCTGAGCGGCCGGCGGCCGGGATGGATGGCATTGGCCTCACCCTGCACCAGCCCGTAGGCATTGGCCACGCCCGGGGCGGCGGTGAAGTCGTCCATCTCGTTGTTGAGCAGAAACCCGGCCCCTGGCACGGTGACGCCATTGCCATAGGCGAAGTTGAGGGTGGTGGTCAGGGCCACCAGGCCTCCCTGGCGATCCGCCACAGAGAGATGGGTGGTGTTGACCCCCTCGCGGCGGGGCGGTGGCGGCGGGGCCAGGCTGGCGGCGGGCCGATGGCGGCGCCGGTCGATGGACTGGCGCAGTTGGTGGAGGTAGGTCGGATCGAGCAGGTTCGGTGCTGGCTGCTGCATCGATCGCGGATCGCCCAGCCAGCGGTTGCGGTCGCGGTAAACCAGATTCATCGCCTCGCTGAGCTGGTGGGTGCTGGCGGCGCTGCCGGCACCGCTGGCGGCCAGATCGAGGGGCTCCACCAGGGCCAGCAGCTGCAGCAGGGGCAGTCCGCCGCCAGGGGGTGGCATCGACAGCAACGGATGGCCCCGGAACCGGCTGGCCTGGGGCCTGACCAGCTCGGCCCGGTAGGCCTGCAGATCGCCGGCCCGGATCAGCCCGCCCCGGGCCTCCATCAACCGCACCAGTGCCTCGGCCACCGGCCCTCGGTAGAAGCCCCGCTCCCCCTGCCGGGCGATGCGGCGCAGGGTGGCGGCGAGCTGGGGTTGGCGCAGCACCTCACCGGGTTGCAGGGGGCGGAGGCTCCCCGCTCGGTCGGTGGCGGCTCGCAGGAACAGGGCGCTGGAGGTGGGGTCGGCGCTGAGCAGCGGCAGGGCGGCCCCCAGGGAATCGGCCAGTTCCCGGCTCACCGGCAGGCCCTGCTCGGCCAGGGCGATCGCCGGGGCGAGCACGGTCTGAAGGGGCAGGCGGCCGTAGCAGCGCTGGGCCAGCAGCAGCCCGGCCACGCTGCCCGGCACCGCTGTGCTCTGCAGGCTGCGGGTGTCACGGGCTTGGTCAACGCTGCCATCGGGTCGGCGGAACAGGTCCGGGCCGGCGGCGGCCGGGGCGGTCTCGCGGAAGTTGACGGCCACGGCATAACCCGCTCCGAGCCGTAGCTCCGGTCCGGGGGCGCCTGGATCGGGACTGCCTTGCGGAAGCGCCGGCGGCGGCGGGGCCGCTCCGGGCTGCGGCCCTGCCGCCTGCGGTTCTGCCGTTTGCGGCCCAGCGGCCCGGGGGCTGCTGGGATCGAGGCAGCCCCTGGCGCGGGCGGGGGAGTCGCCCGGCAGCCAGAGCAGCAGGAAACCGCCGCCGCCGAGGTTGCCGGCCTGGGGCAGGGTCACGGCCAGGGCGAAGGCGGTGGCCACGGCGGCATCGACCGCATTGCCACCCTGGCGCAGCAGGGCGGCACCGACCGCCGAGGCGTGGTGCTCCTGGCTCACCACCATCCCCCGCGGCGACCAGTGGGGCTGGAACCGCTGGCCGCTCTCCTGGAGAACATTCAGGGAAGCGCGCCCGCCCGGCGGCACGGCGGGGGCGGCGGCCGCTGCCGCGGTGGCGGCGGCTGAGGGGCCGGCGGGCAGGGGGGCGCCCCGCAGGGGTGGAGCGGCCGGCAGGGCGGCGCCCAGCAGGGCCAGCACCAGCAGGGCCGGCCGGCGACGGGCGCGCGCTGGTGGGGGCTGGCGTTGCATCAGGCCGTTCCTGGGCTGGTGCTCGAATCATCAGCCCCCGCCGCAGGCCCTCGGCTCCCCTGGCGGTGGGCCTCGGTTGGTGCGGGGGGGTGGGCCGTGCCCGGCTGCTGCGGCGCGCCATCGATCCCCGGGGCGGCCCCCCAACCGCCGCCGCCCGGGGTCTCCAGCAGGAAGGCGTCGCCGGGGGCCATCGCCACCTGGGCCGAACCGCCCAGCTCCTCGATCCGGCCATCGGCGCGGAGCAGGGCATTGCGGCCGCAGCGGCCAGGGCTGCCGCCGGCCATGCCGAAGGGCGGCACTCGCCGCGAGCCCGACAGGATCGCCAGGGTGAGCGGCTCCAGGCAGCGCAGCAGCCGCACCACCCCGTCCCCACCCCGCCAGCGCCCGCCGCCGCCGCTGCCGCGACGCAGGGCGAAGCGCTCCAGCCGCACCGGGAAGCGGGCCTCGAGGATCTCCGGATCGGTGAGGCGGGAATTGGTCATGTGGCTCTGCACGGCATCACAGCCGTCAAACCCCTGGCCGTCGGTCAGCAGGCCGGCACCGCTGCCGCCGGCCACGGTTTCGTAGTACTGGCAGGCGGCAGTGCCGAAGCTGAGGTTGTTCATCGTGCCCTGGCCCGCCGCCAGCACCCCCAGGGCGCCGAACAGGGCATTGGCGATCGCCTGGGAGGTCTCCACATTGCCGCCTACCACCGCCGCCGGTGGCCGCGGGTGGAGCAGGCAGCCGGGGGGAACGACCAGATCGATCGGCTCGAAGCAGCCGGCGTTGAGGGGGATCGGCCGAGCCACCAGCACCCGGAACACGTACAGCACCACCGCCTTGGTGATCGCCAGCGGCGCATTGAGATTGCCCGGCTGCTGCGGCGAGGTGCCCTGGAAGTCGACCCGCACTCGCCGGCGTTGCCGGTCTGGCTCCACCGCCACCACGATGCGGGCGCCGTCGTCGAGCTCCACCGCATGGCGGCCGGGCCGGAGCTGGTCGATCACGGTGCGCACCGCTTCGGCGGCATTGCGTTGCACCGCCGCCATGCTGCCGATCACCTCCTCCACCCCCCGCTGCCGGATCAGACGCTGCAGTTCCGCCTCCCCCAGCCGGTTGGCCGCCACCTGGGCCTGCAGATCGGCCAGCAGCCGCTCCGGATCGCGCACCGGATGGTCGCCGGCGGCCAGCCGCTGCCGCCAGGTGCTGGCCTCGAAGCGACCGTCCTGGATCAGGGGGATGGTGTCGAGCCGCAGGCCCTCCTCGGCGATCGAGCGGCTGAAGGGTGGCATCGAGCCCGGCGTGATCCCGCCCACATCGGCGTGGTGGCCTCGGCAGGCGACATAGAACAGCGGCGCGGCAGGCGATGGCTCGGGGAGCTCCAGCGCCGCAGCGTCCGGGGCGAACACCGGGCTGATCACGGTGATGTCGGGCAGGTGGGTGCCGCCGGCATAGGGATCATTGCTGGCGATCGCATCGCCGGGGCGCAGGGGCGGGCGTTCGCGGCGGGCGATGGCCGCCAGCAGTGCCGCCACGCTCTCGCCCATCGAGCCCAGATGCACCGGGATGTGGGGGGCATTGGCCACCAGCCGGCCCTGGGCATCGAACAGGGCGCAGGAGAAGTCGAGCCGCTCGCGGATGTTCACCGAGCGACTGCTCTGCTGCAGCCGCACCCCCATCTGCTCGGCGATCGCCGCAAAGCGGTGGTTGTAGAGCTCCAGCCGCACCGGGTCGAATGCCGCCGGTTCGCGGCTGGCCATGGTGCGTTCCGCCCTGGGGTTGGGACGGACATCGGCACGGCGCGTCGTCGCTTCGCTGGGGGCGGCGGCGCGATCGCTCCGGCCCGTCTCGGCCTGCGGCGGATCGCCCGGCTCCAGGGGCGGTTGCGGCTCCAGCAGCAGCGCGCCGTCGGCGAGCACCCGGGCTCCCCAGCCCTGCTCCAGCACGGTGGTGCCCGTGGCCTCCAGCACCAGGGCCGGACCCTCCAGCCGCTGGCCCGGCGCCAGGGCGTCGCGCCGCCAGCAGGGCACCTGGCGCCAGACCATGGCGCCAGGCGCGGCGCTGTCCTGCCCCTCGGGGAGGCAGAGGGGCCGCCAGCCCAGGGGCGTCGGGCTGGCCTGGGGGGCGGCAGGCTCCGGGTTCGGGCCGCTGCCGGCAGCATCCGTGCCTGGGCCTGGGCCTGAGTCCCGGCCTGGCCCGGCAGCTCCGGCGCTGGGGCCTGAGCCTTCGGCGGGGAGCACCAGCTGCAGCCGTTCCACCACCAGCGCTGCGTCCTGCTCCACGGCGAAGCCGAAACGGCGCTGGTGGCTGCGCCCGAAGGCGGCGCGGAGCTCCGCCACCGTTTCCGATCCGCTCCACGACACCTCCAGCGCCCGCTCCCCAGCCGCCAGCCGCAGATCGAGGCTCAGCTGGGCCGCACCGCCATCGCCCCGCCCATCGCCGGCCGCCTCCAGGGCGGCGCTGGCTTCCGCCAGCAGCGCCTCGCGATGGCGCACCAGTGCCGGCAGGGCCGCCGCTTCCAGGGGGAGCTGCAGGGCGCGGCTGCGCAGGGCTTCCTGGCGGGAAAGACCGATGCCGTAGGCGGAGAGCACCCCGGCCAGGGGATGGAGCAGCACCCGCGCCACCCCGAGCCGTTCCGCCAGGGCGCAGGCGTGCTGGCCGCCGGCGCCGCCGTAGCAGACCAGCACCGCCGCGCGGATGTCGTGGCCGCGCTGGATCGAGATGCTGCGGATCGCCTCGGCCATCCGCTCCAGGGCGATGCTGCGGGCCCCCTGGGCCAGGGCCTCGGGGCTGAGGGGCGTGCCCTGGGCCGTGGCGGGCCTCGCCGCGGCCAGGTCGGCGGCCAGGGCCTCGAAGCGGTGGCGCACCACCGCCCCATCGGGGGGCTGGTCGCCGCAGGGGCCGAACACCGCCGGCAGGGCCTCCGGCGGCAGGCGGCCCAGCAGCAGGTTGGCGTCGGTGATCGTCAAGGGGCCACCAAGCCGATAGCAGGCCGGCCCGGGCATGGCCCCGGCGGAGGCGGGACCCACCTGCAACCGGCCGCCCTCGAAGCGCAGCACCGACCCCCCACCAGCGGCAACGGTGTGGATGGGCAGGCAGAGGGCCTGCAGACGCAGGCCGGCGATCAGGGTTTCCGGCTGGCGCTCCAGGACCTCGGCAGCGGTTGGGGCTGGATCGCTGGCCTGCAGGGGGGCCGCCCCAGGTGCCAGAGGCACGGGTGCCAGAGGCACGGGTGCCAGAGGCACCGGCTCCAGGTGGAACACATCGGTGGAGGTGCCGCCCATGTCGAAGCCGATGATCGGCCCCTCGGCCAGGCCGGCGGCCCGGGCCACCGCCACGGCCCCCACCAGGCCACCGGCGGGGCCCGACAGGATCGTGTCCTTGGCCAGCAGCTGCTCCGGGGCCTGCAGCATCCCGGCCGAGGTCATCACCCGCAGGCGGGTGGCGGGCCCGAGCGCCTGGCGCACCCGGGCCAGGTAGGCCTGGAGCACCGGTTGCAGCGCCGCCTCCGCCAGGGTGGTCTGCAGGCGCGGCAGCCAGCGGGGCATGGCGCCGACCCGGTGGGAGAGCAGCACCGGCCCGAAGCCGAGCTCGACCAGCCAGTCCCCCAGCGCCCGTTCGTGGGCGGGGTTGGCCACGGCGTGGAGCAGGGCGACGGCGCAGCTGCGATACCCCTCCGCCAGGGCCTGGCGCAGCTGCGCCTCCAGGGCGGGATCGCGCTGGAAGGCTTCCAGCTCGCTGCCATCGGCGGCCAGGCGGCCGGGCACCTCCAGCGCCCGGTAGGGCAGGGGCTGGGGCCGTTCGATCCTCAGGGCGAAGATCTCGGGTCGGTGCTGGTCGCCGATGCGGGGGAGATCGGCGAAGCCGCGGTTGAGCAGCAGCAGCACCGGCGCGACGCGGCGCTCCAGCAGGGCGTTGGTGGCCACGGTGGTGCCGAGGCGCACCTCCTCCACCAGGCCGTCGGGCAGGGGCTGGTGCTCTGCCAGGCCCAGCACCTGGCGCAGGGCGGCGACGGCTGGATCCGGCTCGGCGCCAGGTCCAGCCTGGCCATCCGCTTCCCCGCCAGGGACGCCGCCTGGGCGTGGCACAGCGGGGTGCGGCCGTTCCGAAAGCACCTTGCGCACCACCAGCGAGCCATCGGGGGCGCGGCCGACCAGATCGGTGAAGGTGCCGCCGCGATCGATCCAGAACCGCCAGCCCCCTGCAGCCCCGCTCGCAGGCGGGGTCGGATCAGCGGCGCTGTGGGCCATGGCGGCGGCTTTCCGGGGCGTTGGCGCTGGCGTCAGCGGTAGTTCTCGAACTGCAGCGGCACCTCCACGTCCTGGGCCTTGAGCAGCTGGATCGCCTGCTGCAGGTCGTCCTTGCTCTTGCCGGTGATCCGCAGGCTGTCGCCCTGGATCGCCACCGTCACCTTCTTGAGCTGGTCGCGCACGGTCTTGGAGAGCTGCTTGGCCAGCTCCTGGCTGAGGCCCTTGCGCAGGGTCACCACCTGCTTCACCTTGTTGCCGCCCACCGGCTCCGGCGGCTGGAAATCGAAGATCTTGAGCGAGAGGTTGCGTTTGGTGGCCTTCTGGCGCAACACATCAACCACCGCTTCGAGGGTCATGTCACTGG
>JBMSXZ010000003.1:0-50352 GCA_049426205.1 Cyanobium sp. | reverse complement strand
CGCCGATCAGCACCGGGTTGTTCTTGGTGCGGCGGCCCAGGATCTGGATCACCCGGTCGATCTCCGTCTGGCGGCCGACCACCGGGTCGAGCTTGGCCTCAGCGGCGAGCTGGGTGAGGTTGCTGCCGAACTCATCGAGGGTGGGGGTCTTGGTGGAGCCCTTGCCGCCGCCGCCGGCCGCCACCTCGGCCGTTTCGCCGAGCATGCGGATCACCTGGGTGCGCACCTTGGCCAGGTCGACCCCCAGGTTTTCCAGCACCCGGGCAGCGACGCCCTCGCCCTCGCGGATCAGGCCCAGCAGCAGGTGCTCGGTGCCGATGTAGTTGTGGCCAAGCTGGCGGGCCTCCTCCAGGGACAGCTCCAGCACCCGCTTGGCCCGTGGCGTGAACGGGATCTCCACCGCCACGAAGCCCGACCCCCGGCCGATGATCTTCTCGACCTCGACCCGGGCATCCTTGAGGTTGACCCCCATCGACTTGAGCACCTTGGCCGCCACGCCCGTGCCCTCGCCGATCAGGCCGAGCAGGATCTGCTCGGTCCCGACGAAGTTGTGACCCAGGCGGCGGGCCTCTTCCTGGGCCAGCATGATCACTTTGATGGCCTTCTCGGTAAACCGCTCGAACATGGGGGCAAGGCCGGTTGCACGTGAGACCAACCTATCAGGATTGAAGCCGGTCGTGGGAGACGCTGGCTACGTTTCTGGCAACATCAGGCCCAGAGAGGGATCTGATGTTGCCAGGCGATAAACGAGCTGCAACGAATAGGCGGTCTGCGCAACAAAAACCGCCGGTTTTCCGAACCGTGGCTCAGCCGTTCAGCCGCAGCCATTGGATCAGGGCGTCCTCTCCATTTCGGTAGTAACCGCGACGGACCCCCGCCTCCTTGAAGCCGGCGGCCCCATAAAGCCCCCGGGCGGCCGTGTTCGCCGTGCTCACCTCCAGCGTCGCGTAATGGGCTCCCCGCTGCCGTGCGGCGCTGATCAGGCCCTGCAGCACCCGGCGACCGAGGCCCTGGCGGCGGTGCCCGGGATCCACCGCCACCAGGGTGATGTGCAGCTCATCGACGATCAGCCAGCCGCAGGCCATCGCCAGCAGCGCCTCCCCCTCCCACAGCCCGACCCCCGGCCGCGCCTCCTCCGCCAGCTCCGTCTGCCATTGGGCGGCGCTCCAGAGGCCACCCAGGGCGGCGGCATCGAGGGCCTGGCAGGCGATCAGGTGCTCCAGCCCCAGGGGCCCCAGCCGCTGGGGCGCTGTGCGCGGTTGGGGATGCACGGAGGAAGCGGTTCGGAGGATCCCTACGATTGCCCAGAGGGTTCGATCGGCCCGGGGCTGCGGCCACCGATCCACCGCCCCCCGATGCATTCCCCAGCCCCTGGCCTCGCGCCGTTCCCCCGATGGTGACCGCTCCCCAGTCCACCGAGCTCCACACCGACCTGCTGGCCGGAAGCCGAGCCTTCGAGGTCAACCGCGACAGCGCCAGCCCGAACCGCAATCTCACCCCTCTGAGCACCAGCCTCGATGCCCAGGAGCGGCTGGTGGTGGGCGGCTGCCTGCTCGACGACCTGGCCGCCACCTACGGCACGCCGCTCTACGTCCTCGACGAGGACACCCTGCGGGCCACCTGCCGGGCCTACCGCCAGGCCCTGGTCGACCATTACCCCGGTCCCTCCCTGGCCCTCTACGCCTCCAAGGCCAACAGCTCCCTGGCCCTCTCCGCCCTGGTGGCCAGCGAGGGCCTCGGCCTCGATGCCGTCTCCGCCGGTGAGCTGCTGACGGCCCTGCAGGGCGGCATGCCCCCGGAGCGGATCGTGCTGCACGGCAACAACAAATCGGAGCAGGAGCTGGCCCTGGCGATCGAGCGCGGCGTGACCGTGGTGCTCGACAACTGGCACGATCTGACCCTGCTGCGCCGCCTCGCCCCTGGCAGGCCCGATCCGGTGCGGCTGCTGGTGCGCTTCACCCCGGGCATCGAATGCCACACCCACGAGTACATCCGCACCGGCCACCTCGACAGCAAGTTCGGCTTCGACCCCGACCAACTGGAGGCGGTGCTGCGCGAGCTTGCGGCCTGCCCCTGGGCCCTGGTCGATGGCCTGCATGCCCACATCGGATCGCAGATCTTTGAGCTCCAGCCCCACCACGACCTGGCCGGCGTCATGGCCGACGCCCTGGCGCTGGCCCGCTCCCTGGGCCACCCCTGCGCCGATCTCAATGTGGGCGGCGGCCTCGGCATTCGCTACACCGCCTCCGACGATCCGCCCTCGATCCAGCAGTGGGTGCAGACCGTGGCCGAGGCCGTGACCACCGCCTGCCGCGAGCGGGGCCTGGCCCTGCCACGGCTGCTCTGCGAACCCGGCCGCTCGCTGGTGGCCACCGCCGGCGTCACCCTCTATCGGATCGGCAGCCGCAAGGAGATTCCCGGGCTGCGCACCTACCTCTCGGTCGATGGGGGCATGAGCGACAACCCCCGCCCGATCACCTATCAGTCGCGCTACACGGCAGTGCTGGCCGACCGGCCGGTGGCCGAGGCCAGCACCGTCGTGACCGTGGCCGGCAAGCACTGCGAATCGGGGGATGTGCTCCTCCACGACCTGACCCTGCCGCCCGCCACCAGCGGCGGCGTGCTGGCGGTGTTCGCCACCGGCGCCTACAACGCATCGATGGGCTCCAACTACAACCGCATCCCCCGGCCCGCCGCCGTGCTGGTGCAGGGGGGACAGGCCGAGCTGGTCCAGCGGCGCGAACAGCCGGAAGACCTACTGCGCTACGACGTCCTGCCGGCACGGTTCCAGCCGGTACCCTGAAATCAGGGGAATGGTCGCGATGCCGCCGGTTCTCCTGAACCCCGAGACCCCGATTGGCTGTGATCCGGCTGCCGAACAGCCCCACCCTTCTGTTGCTGGCGGATCTGTTCTTTGCCGCCCTGGTGGGCAAGCTTCTGCTGGGTCGGATCAGCGAGCCGCGCACCATCTGGCTGCTGCGTGGTTACCTGTTCCTGGTGGCCATGGCCTGGGCGGTGCAGCGCTACCTGCCGCTGCCCCTGACCAGCAAGCTGATCGACGCCCTGGTGCTCGCCTGCAGCCTTGCCCTGGCGATTCTCTGGCAGGGTGACCTGCGGCGCCTGATGGAGCGTCTGGGCACCGGCCGCATCGCCGGCATCCTCGCCGACCGGGGCCGCGAGACGATCGCCTCGGGCTCGGTGAGTGTGCTCACCGAGGCGGCCGGCCGTCTCTCCCAGGCCCGTCGCGGCGCCCTGGTGGTGCTCGACCTGGGCAGCGACCTGCGCCCGGAGGACTTCCTCAACCCCGGCATCCAGCTCGACGCCCGCCTGTCGGTGGACCTGCTGCTCAACCTGTTCGCCGTCGACACACCGCTCCACGACGGCGCCGTGCTGGTCCGTGACAACCGGGTGGTGGCCGCCGGTGTGATCCTGCCCCTCTCCCGCCAGGGCCTCACCCGCTACGGCACCCGCCATCTGGCCGCCCTCGGCCTCACCGAGCGCCAGGATCAGTGCCTCTGCGTCGTGGTTTCCGAAGAGACGGGCACCCTCTCCCTGGCCCGCCATGGGCGGCTGGAGCGGCCGATCACCAGCAGCCGTCTCCATGACCTTCTCAACGCCGCCCTCTCCTCCTCCAGTCCCACGGCGCAGGCAGGTCGTAGCGTGGTCAAGGACCCGCCGGAGCCCCGCGGATGAGTCGCGTCCTGGCGACCACTCCCCCAACCCAGCGTCAGCCGCTGCCGCATCAGCTTGATCCGGCTCGGCTGCCCGCCCATGTGGCCGTGATCATGGATGGCAACGGCCGCTGGGCCCGCCGCCGCGGCCTACCCCGGGTGATGGGGCACCGCGCCGGTGTCGAGACCCTCAAGCGCACCCTGCGCCTCTGCAGCGACTGGGGCATCGGCGCCCTGACCGCCTATGCCTTCTCCACCGAAAACTGGAGCCGCCCCGGCGAGGAGGTGAGTTTCCTGATGACCCTGTTTGAACGGGTGCTGGAGAGGGAGCTCGAATCGCTCGAGCGGGAGCAGGTGCGAATTCGCTTCCTCGGCGACCTGGAGCAGTTGCCCTCCGGCCTTCAATCGCTGATCGCCGAAGCCACCCGCCGAACCGCGGCCAACGGCGGCATTCGCTTCAACGTCTGCACCAACTACGGCGGCCGGGCCGAACTGGTGCGGGCCGCCCGGCGGCTGGCGCAACGGGTGAGCAGCGGCGAGCTCGATCCCAACGCCATCGATGAGGCCCACTTCGCCGCCGAACTGCACACCGCCGGCGACGTCGACCCCGACCTGCTGATCCGCACCAGCGGCGAGCAGCGGATCAGCAATTTCCTGCTCTGGCAGCTGGCCTACGCCGAACTGCACATCACCGATGTGCTCTGGCCCGATTTCGACGCCGGCGCCCTGGTGGCGGCCTTCGAGGATTTCCAGGGCCGCAATCGCCGTTTCGGAGGGGTGCAGACACCGCCATGATCACGCGCCACGACTGGACCCAGCCGGAGATCGAGACCCTGCTGGCCACCCCCCTGATGGATCTGCTCTGGCAGGCCCAGCAGATCCACCGGGCCGCCAACCCCGGCTATCACGTCCAGCTCGCTTCCCTGCTCAGCGTCCGCACCGGCGGCTGCGAAGAAGACTGCGCCTATTGCCCCCAGTCGCTGCACAGCAGCAGTGCCATCGACGGCCACCCCGCCCTGGAGGTGGAACCGGTGCTGGCCCGGGCCCGGGCCGCCCGCGATGCCGGCGCCCATCGCTTCTGCATGGGCTGGGCCTGGCGGGACATCCGCGATGGCGCCCCCTTCGAGGCGATGCTGGCGATGGTGCGCGGCGTGCGTGAGCTGGGCCTGGAGGCCTGCGTCACCGCCGGCATGCTCAGCGGCAGCCAGGCGGCCCGCCTGGCGGAGGCCGGCCTCACCGCCTACAACCACAACCTCGACACCAGCCCCGAGCACTACGACCGGATCATCACCACCCGCACCTACGACGACCGGCTGGAGACCCTGGAGCGGGTCCGCGCCGCCGGAATCCAGATCTGTTGCGGCGGCATCATCGGCCTCGGGGAGAGCGGCGCCGACCGAGCGTCGCTGCTGCGGGTGCTGGCCTGCCTGGATCCCCATCCCGAGAGCGTTCCGATCAACGCCCTGGTGGCGGTGGCCGGCACCCCCCTGGAGGAGCGGCCGCCCGTCGATCCGTTGGAGCTGGTGCGGATGGTGGCCACCGCTCGCATCCTGATGCCCCACAGCCGCGTGCGCCTCAGCGCCGGCCGTGAACACCTCAACCGCGAGGCCCAGATCCTCTGCCTGCTGGCCGGCGCGGATTCGATCTTCTACGGCGACACCCTGCTCACCACCTCCAATCCGGCCGTCGAGGCCGATCGGGCCCTGCTGGCCGCTGCCGGGGTGCGGATCGAGGCCCCGGCCAGCCTGGCCCGATGACCGTGCGGGTGGCCGCCTTCTACCGCTTCGCCCCCCTGGCGGACGCGGCCCTGCCGCCGCTGCGTCAACGCCTGCTGGCCACAGGCGAAGCCGGGGCCGTCAAGGGCACCGTGCTGCTCGCCAGCGAAGGGGTGAACGGCACCATCAGCGGTCCGGAGGCGGGGGTGGAGGCCCTGCTGGAGCTGCTGGAGCGGGCCGATCCGGGGCTGCGGGGGCTGGAGGTGAAGCGTCACACCGCCCCGGAGCAGGCCTTTCACCGCTTGAAGGTGCGGCTGAAGCGCGAGATCGTCACCCTGGGGCGGCCGGACCTCGACCCCGCCGCCGCCGTCGGCGCCTACGTGGAGCCCGAAGCCTGGAATGCCCTGATCAGCGATCCCGACACCCTGGTGATCGACACCCGCAACCGCTACGAGGTGGCGGTGGGCAGCTTCGAGGCGGCGATCGATCCGGGCACCGCCAGCTTCCGCGACTTCCCGGCCTGGGTGGAGACGGTGCTGCGGCCCCTGGTGGCGGAGCGGCGGCCGAAGGCCCTGGCCCTGTTCTGCACGGGGGGAATCCGCTGCGAGAAGGCCACGGCCCACCTGATCCGCGAGGGCTTTGACGGGGTCCATCACCTGCGCGGCGGCATCCTGCGCTATCTGGAGGCGGTGGCCCCCGAGCAGAGCCGCTGGCGGGGCGAATGCTTTGTGTTCGACCAGCGGGTCGCCCTCAACCACCAGCTCGAACCCGGCGAGCACAGCCTCTGCCATGCCTGCCGCATGCCGCTCAGCCCCGCCGATCGGCGGCGACCGGAGTACCGCGAGGGCGTGAGCTGCCACCACTGCGCCAGCCGCCATGGCCCCACCGACCAGGCCCGCTTTGCGGAGCGCGAACGGCAGGTCGCCCTGGCCCGGCGCCGTGGCGAGGCCCACATCGGCCGCGTCTTCCCCGGTGCTCAATCCCCCGGGCCCGGGGATGGCTGAACAGGCTCAATCCGCAGCCCCCTGCCAGGCCCCGCTGGTGGCGATCCCGGCCAGCCACTCCTGAGGGCCAACCGAGATGGACGAGCTGCCGATTCTCTGGAGCTTCCGCCGCTGCCCCTATGCGATCCGGGCACGGCTGGCGATCGCCGCCGCCGGGTTGGCGGTGGAGCTGCGCGAGGTGAATCTGGCCTGCCGGCCGCCGGAGCTGCTCGAGGCGTGGCCGGCGGGCACGGTGCCGCTGTTGCAGGGGAGCGCAGGCCTGCTGATCGGCGAGAGCCTGGAGGTGATGGTCTGGGCCCTGGGCCGGCGGGATCCCGGCCGCTGGCTGGAGCTGCCCCCAGGGGCCCCGCTTCCGGCACGGGCTGGAGCAGACGGGGCCCGAGGCTCCGCCGGAGCCCCGAGCTGCGGCCCAGCCCTGGCGGCGCCGATGGCCGAGCTGGTCGCCGAGAACGATGGCCCCTTCAAGCATCACCTCGATCGCTTCAAGTACGCCAGCCGCTTCCCTGATGCCGATCCCGAGCACCATCGCGGCCAGGCCCTGGCGATCCTGCAGCGCTGGGATGGGCTGTTGCGCCGCACCAGCGGGGCACCAGGCGGCTGGCTGCTGGGCCACAGCTCCTGCCTGGCCGACTGGGCCCTGCTGCCGTTCGTGCGCCAGTTCCGGCTGGCCGATCCCGAGGGCTTCGCCAAGGCCGATGGTCTCGCGGCCCTGCGCCCCTGGCTGGCGCGCTTCGAGGCGGGGCCCGAGCTGGCGGCGGTCATGGCCCCACCCCTGGCCCCCCGCCAACCCTGGCGCTCGCCCCGTCTCCTGTACCACCTGGCCCTGGCCGAGGAGTGGCGACAGGCCCGGGCGGAGGGGATCTACCGCCGCTCCACCCGCGGCCTCAGCCTGGAGGCGGTCGGCTTCATCCACGCCAGCCACGCCCACCAGATCGCCGCCACCTTCCGCCGCTTCTATGCCGATGCCGGTCCGGTGCGGCTGCTCAGCATCGACCCGGCCCGACTGGCGGCGGCGGGCATCGCGGTGCGGGAGGAGCCGGCGGCGGAGGGCAGCGGCGAGCTGTTCCCCCACCTCCATGGGCCCCTGCCCTGTGATGCCGTGCTGGCGGCGGAACCCTACCGACCATGACCAGCACCCTGCTGAGCCTGGAGGCGATCGCCGCCCTGGCGGCCGAACGGGGTCTGAGGCTGGGCCTGCGCGCCCCCCGCCGCCTGGGGATCTGGAGCCTGCAGGTGGGGGTGGCCCGACCCCAGGCCGATGGCAGCATCCGGCTGCTGGGGGAACTGAAGGGCTGGGCCCTGCCCAGGCCCCGGGGCCTGCACCTCGACACGCTGCGGGTGGAGCGGGGCAGCGGTGGGGCCGTGGCGCCGCTGATCTGGGCCGCCAGCTTCGCCTGGGCCCTGGAGGTCACCCCCTGCCGCAGCGCCCGGCTGCTGGCGATCCGCGATGGCGAGCGCCAGCACCGACGGCTGGTGCGCTACTTCCAGCGGCTCGGCTTCGAGCCGGTGCGGGAGCTTGCTGCCGCACCGGCTGACCTGCCCCTGCGGCTGCTCTGGGGAGGCTCGGGCCTGCTGATGCGCGGCGAATGCAGCGACGGCCTGGCCCGCTGCGGCCGGATGCTGGCGGGGGGGCAACCGCCACCAGCCAGGGCTGAAGACCACGGCTCGGGTGGTCACGACACCGCCGGGCCAGCCTGAACCCGCCCGCCGATCCGTCCCGTCGGTCCGCCTTGGATCAGGCCGCGGCGGCGTGGTAGCTGCTGCGAACCAGCGGGCCGCTGCGCACCTGGGCGAAGCCCAGCTCCCGGGCGATGGCACCGAGCCGCTCGAACTCCTCAGGGCTCCAGTAGCGGTCCACCGGGATGTGGGCCAGGGAGGGGCGAAGGTACTGGCCGAGGGTCAGCCGCTGGCAATCGACCCGGCGCAGATCTTCCAGGGTGGCCACAACCTCCTCGAAGCTCTCCCCGAGCCCCAGCATCAGCCCGGACTTGGTGGGGATCGCCGGCGCCAGCTCCCGGGCCGCCGCCAGCAGCGCCAGGGAGCGGCGGTAGGTGGCGCCACGGCGCACCTCACCCTGCAGCCGCTCCACCGTTTCCAGGTTGTGGTTGAAGCAGACCGGCGCTGCGGCCAGAACCAGCTCCAGCCGCCGCCGCTGGGCTGAGCGGCCCTCGGCCTCGTCCCGGTGGCCGCCCCAGAAATCGGGGGTGAGCACCTCGATGGCCACGCCGGCATCCCTGGCGCGGATCGCGGCCATCGCGCCGGTGAACAGGCAGGCGCCGTGGTCGTCCAGGTCGTCGCGGGCGACGGCGGTCAGCACCACATAACGGAGCCCCAGGGTCTGCACCGCCTCCGCCACCCGCTCCGCTTCAGCCGGATCGAAGGGAACCGGCGCCTGCCCCTTCTCCACCTGGCAGAAGGCACAGCTGCGGGTGCAGACCGGGCCCCCCAGCAGAAAAGTGGCGGTTCCGGCGGCGTAACACTCGCCGCGGTTGGGGCAGCGCCCCTCCTCACAGATCGTGTGCAGCCGCTGCTGCTTGACCACCGCCTGAACCTCGGCCAGGGCGGAGGCGTTGCCGATCGGTGCGCGGATCCATTCCGGCAGCCGCTCGGCCGGCGGGATGGCGCTGTAGCGGCTGCGGCTGGCGGTCATCGGCGGAGGGTTGGCGGCGGGGTGGGCGCGGGAGGTCCTGCCAGGTTATGGGCCCGGGCCCGCGCGGCGCTGTCCGGGGCATGGGCTGCGGGAGCTGCCAGGGCTGCGCTGGACCCCGGCCCCCTTACTCCACCGGGCGACGGCCTTCGAAGGCCCGGGCCAGGGTGACGGCATCGGCATACTCCAGCTCGCTCCCCACCGGCAGGCCGTAGGCGATGCGGCTGACGCTGGTGAAGGGGCGCAGCAGTCGGGCCAGGTAGAGGCTGGTGGTGTCACCCTCGACGCTGGGGGTCAGGGCCAGGATCACCTCGGCGGCTCCCTCCGCCTCCAACCTCTCCAGCAGAGGGCGGATCTGGAGCAGCTCCGGACCCACCCCATCCATCGGTGAGATCAGGCCGCCGAGCACGTGGTAGCGACCGCTGAATTCGCGGGTTCTCTCCAGGGCCAGCAGATCGCGGGAATCGGCCACCACGCAGATCTGGCCGTTGCGGCGGTCGGGGTTGCGGCAGATGTCGCAGTCCGGCTCGGCCGAAAGATGAAAGCAGGTGCGGCACTGACCGACCTGGGAGCGGGCAGCCAGCAGGGCATCGGCAAAAGCACGGATCTGCTCCTCGGGCTGGCCCAGCAGGTGCAGCGCCAGCCGTTGGGCGGTGCGGGGACCGATGCCGGGCAGCCGCTCGAACTGATCGATCAGGCGGGCCAGGGGGCGGGTGAAGCCGCTCAGGAGTCGGTGGCTGCTGGGCTGAATCCTGGCAGAGGCGGGCGCTGGGCGTGGTGCGCCACGGGAGGTGGCCATGGCCGGGCCAGAATGCGGCCGATCCGCCTTCCCCCTGCCATGGCCCAGGCCACCGGACCCCACCGCCGCCGCTGGCCCACAGCCCTGGCGGGCCTGTTGCTGGCCCTGCTGCTGGTGGGTTGCAGCGCCGTGGCCGCCGGCCTCAACTCCTACCAGAGCCCGGATGGCCGCTACGCCTTCCTCTATCCCACCGGCTGGACCCGGGTGCAGGTGGAGGGCGGACCCCAGGTGGTGTTTCACGACCTGATCAACAGCGACGAAACCCTCAGCCTGGTGGTGTCGGAGGTGGCGAGCGACAAGGCCCTCACCGACCTGGGCAGCGCCGTGGCGGTGGGCGAAAACCTGCGCCGCAGGGTGATCGCGCCGGAGGGCAGCGGCCGTTCCGCCGAGCTGGTGGAGGCGCGGGAACGGGAGCAGCAGGGGCGTGTTTTCTACGACCTCGAATACCGGGTGCGTCTGGCGGACCGGGATCGCCATGAGCTGGCCACCGCCGTTGTCGATCGCGGTCGGCTGTACACCCTTGCCGCCAGCACCAACGAGCTGCGCTGGCCCAAGGTGAAAGAGCTGTTTGAGCGGGTGATCGTCTCGTTCAACCTGTTGGTCTGATGGCAGCCACAGCGGCGGGGGACGCGATGGCCTCTGCTGCGCCGAGGGACCGCCCGGTGGTGATCGTGGGGGCTGGACTGGCCGGCTCGCTGCTGGCCCTGGCCCTGGCCCGCCGCGGCCTGGCCGCCAGCCTGGTGGGGCCTGCCCTTGAAGGGCCCGCCCTTGTAGGGCCTGCCCGTGAAGGGCCTGCCCGTGAAGGGCCTGCCCCCGGGGGGGGGGTGCCCATCGGTCCAGGCTCCGGCGCCGGACCTGGAACCTCTGGCCCTGGGGGATCGGCTCCGTTGGCCTCCGGCCGCCCCGGTGGCCCCCTGGTCACGCCCAGCCTGGCCGCCACCTCCCTGAGCTACGGCTCCCTGCTCGGCCGGGCCGCCGCCCGCTCCTGGCAGCAGCTGGAGCGCCACCACGGACCCCTCGGCTGGCGGCCCGCTCCACTGCTGCTCCATGGCTGGCCCGCCCCATGGGGCCTGCTGCCGGTGCCCGTGCAGGCCCTGGCCACCGCCGCCCTGGCCTTCAGCCGGGTCGACACGGTGGCCCTGGCGGCGGCCCTGCCGGCGGCCCTGGCGGCAGCGGGGGTGGAGCGCAGCTACGAGATGGTGGAGCAGATCAGCCCGGCGGCCGAGGGCTGGCGGCTGAGCCTTGCCTCCGGTGGGGAGCTGCAGGCGCCCCAGCTGGTGCTGGCGGCCGGCGCCGCCTGCAGGAGCCTCTGGCCGGCTCTGCCGGGGCGGCTGCGCTTCAGCTGGGCCGGCGTCGTGGTGGCCGATGCCGGGCCTGTGTCGGCCGGGCCAGGCCGCTCAGCAACGGCAGCCCTGGGGACGCCGCCCTGGTTGCGCCATGCCCGCCGCGGCGGCATCGTCCAGCCCCTGGGCTGGCGGCGGCCGGCCCTGGAAGCCCGCTCCACCCAGCTGGAGCGCGAGGAGTGGATTGTCGATGCGGGTCTGGCGCCCTGGGGAGAGCAGCTGCTGCTGGGGCAGATCAGCCTGGTGGGGCCTGACCTGAGTCACCGGTCCCCCCCCGATCCGGCAGCGATGGAGCAACGGCTGAGGGAGGGGCTTGGGGCCCTGGACCCTCGCCTGGCGGGATGGGGCGGCACTTACCACCAGGTGGCGGTGCCGTTCTGCAGCAACGGCCAGCCGTTGGTGGGGCCAGCGGCGGACCAGACGGGGCTGTGGTTGTTCACGGGCTTCAGCGGCGCCTTCTCCACGGTGCCCGCCCTGGCCGAGCGGCTGGCGGCGGAGCTGCAGGCCGCCCTGGGCTAGCCCAGAACTCCAGAACCGGGCCAGCGAATCCTGACGCGCAGGGACAGCCGCGCCAATGATGGGGATCCGATCCCCCATGGCATGGCCGTCCCTCCGCCGCTGGCGCTCACCCCAGTGCCCGATCTGGAGGTGCTGGTTCGGCTCGGCCTGGCGGTGCTCTGCGGCCTGGCGGTGGGCTTGAACCGGGCCCATCATGGCGATCGACCCCACCCCAACCGGGTGAGGGTGCATGTGCTGGTGGGACTGAGCGCCTGCCTGCTGCTGCTCGCCGCCGGACCGGGGCCCGATGCCCGCAGCCGCGCCATCCAGGGGGTGGCCTCCGGGATCGGCTTCCTCGGCGCCGGTGAGATCCTCACCCCGCCCCCGAGCAGCGCCAGCAAGGCCTATGAGGTGCGGGGCCTGAGCAGCGCCGCTTCGATCTGGTTCACCGCCGCCCTGGGCATCACAGTGGCGGCCAGCAGTCCGCTGGTGGCGCTGCTGGCGCTGGGTCTGGCCCTGGTCACCCTCTCGGTCGATCCCCCCAACGGTGGCCGTCGCCCGCCGCCGCCGGGGGGCGAGGCCGGTGGGCGGGAGGACGACGGGCCCCAGGAGCGGGGCGAGACACCGCCGCCGCCAGCCTGGTCTCAGAAGAGGTAGCGCACCGCCGGTCGCTGGGTCCTGGGGGCGGTCTGTGCGTCTGGATCCGACGACCCGGCATCCCCGGATCCCTCAGCCGGGGTGGCGGCATCGGCCTGGGCGGCGGCGTCAGCTCCATCGCCCTCCGCCAGGCCACCCGGCTGAACCGGCCAGTCGATGTCCAGATAGCTCACCCCGTCGCGGTCGAAGGGCCGACCCTCGAGGCGCTGGGTTTCCAGCTGGGTGGTCCCCATTGCCGTGACCAGAGCGCCAAGCTCCATCGGTCCGAGGTCGGTGCGGATCTCGCGGCTGCTCGCCATCAACAGCGAGGGCAGCCGCACCAGGTTTTCGGGGCGTCCCAGACTGCGGAACAGGGCCTGCAACGCCTGCTGCTGGCGATCGAGGCGACCGAGATCGCCGGCCTCGTCGTGGCGGAAACGCAGAAATCCCTCCAGCTGGCGGCCCTTGAGGATCTGGCGGCCGGGCTGGAGATCAATCATCAGCCCCTGGCTGTTGTCGACGTAGTACATGCGCTTCGGCACATCCAGCTCAATCCCCCCCAGCAGATCGGCCATGCGGCGCAGGGAACTGAGATTGACGATCATGTGGTGCCGGATCGAACGGTTGAGCCGCTCGGAGAGCTCCCGCTTGATCTCCTCCACCCCGCCGAGGCTGTAGAGCGCGTTGATCTTGAGGGGGCCCCAGCGCTTGGACTCGATGTAGGAGTCCCGCGGGATCTGGGTGACGCGAGTGGCGCCACCGTCGACCCGCACCAGGGTGATCACGTCAGTGTTGCCGCCCCCCTCATCGGTACCCAGCACCAGCAGGTCATCGGAGACCCCCTGCATCCAGCCGGAAAAGGGATTGCCAAGACCAAGGGTGGGACCCTCCGTTGACTCCGGGGCACGGATCAGGGCCGAAAGCGGTGCCGAGAGGGCCAGACCACCGGCCAGTCCGAGACCGATCGCCACCATGATTGGCAGCGGCTTGGTCATGGCTGCAGCACATCATCGGGAGTGACGCCAGTCTGCACCCGCCAGAGGGCTGCATAGGCGCCGCGGCGGAGCAGAAGGTCGTCATGGCGACCGGTTTCGATGATCCGGCCCTGATCGAGCACCACGATCCGGTCGGCATGGCGCACGGTGCTGAGACGGTGGGCGATCATCAGCGTGGTGCGCTCCCGGGTGATCGCTTCGAGGGAACGCTGGATCGCGGCCTCCGTTTCATTGTCGACCGCAGCTGTGGCCTCATCGAGGATCAACACCGGTGGATCCTTGAGGATCACCCGGGCCAGGGCGATGCGCTGGCGCTGCCCACCGGAGAGACGCTGCCCTCGCTCGCCGACGATGGTGTCGTACCCCTGGGGCAGGCTTTCAATGAAAGCTGCGGCCTCCGCCAGCCGTGCCGCCCGCTCGATCGCCGCCCTGGGCTCGCCGAAACTGCCGTAGGCGATGTTCTCAGCGACGGTGCCGTGAAAGAGGAAAACCTCCTGGCTGACCAGGCCGATGGCCCGGCGCAGGTCGTCGAGGCGAAGGGTTTCGATCGGCTGACCATCGAGCAGGATCCGGCCGGCGTCGACGGCGTAGAGCCGCAGCAGCAGTTTGACAATCGTGCTCTTGCCGGAGCCGGTGGCGCCGACGATGCCCAGGGTTGATCCGGCCGGCACGTCCAGATCGAAATCGCGCAGCAAAGGATCGCGGCCGGCGTAGCGAAACCCCACCGCCTCGAAGCGCAGGGCTCCGCGAACGGCGGAGAGGGGCAGGGGCTGTTGACCGCTGGGAATGGCGATCGGAGTGTCGAGGAGATCCTCCACCCGGTGAGTGGAGGCCATCGCCCGCTGGTAGTCGTCGAGGGTGCGCCCCAGGGTGGTGAGCGGCCAGAGCAGGCGCTGGGTGATGAACACCAGGAAGCTGTAGGTGCCCACGGCGATCAGGCCGCGCCAGGCCTGAAGACCACCGATCACCAGAATCGCCAGGAAGGCGAAGAGGATGGCGAAGCGGATCAACGGGATGAAGGCTGCCGACAGGCGGATCGCCCGGCCGTTGCTGCGGCGGTAGGCCTGGCTCTGTCGCTCCAGCCGCCCGCTCTCCCAGGCCTCGGTGGCATAGCTCTTGATCGTGAGCATGCCTTCAAGATTGTTGGCCAGCAGGCTGGCCAGATCGCCGGCTCGCTCGCGCACCTCGGCGTAGCGGGGGGCCAGGCGCCGCTGGAACAGCAGCGATCCCCAGAGGATCAGGGGGATGGGCAGAAAGGCCACCCCCGCCACCCTCGGCGAGAGCCAGACCATGGCTGCACCAACCGCGAACACGGTGGTGATCAGCTGGAGGATTTCATTGGCACCGTGGTCAAGGAAACGCTCCAGCTGGTTGATGTCATCATTGAGCACCGCCAGCAGCCTGCCGCTGCTGCCGGCCTCGAAGTAGGCCATCTCCAGCTGCTGAAGGTGGCCATAACCCTCAAGCCGCAGCTCATGCTGCACGGTCTGAGCGAGATTGCGCCAGAGCAGGGCGTAGAGGTATTCAAACAACGACTCCCCGCTCCAGATCAGGAAGGAGAGCACCGCCAGCAAGCCAAGCTGGCCGGGAACTGAGGTGGTGCCCCAGCCGGCCAGCCAGGAGTGCTGACCCTGGACCACCACATCGACCGCAAGGCCGATCAGCACCGGCGGCGCGAGGTCCAGGAGTTTGTTGATCACCGAACAGCAGGCCGCCAGGAGCACCTGGCGGCGGTGGGGTCGCAGCCGTCGCAACAACCGCGAAAGCCCCGCTGTCCGTGTCATCGCCGGGGGGTGAAGCTCACCAGCGGTTGCCGCCGCCACCGCCGCCGTAGCCGCCACCACCGCCGCCACCGCCATAACCGCCGCCGCCGCCACGGTTGCCGCCACCGCCACCGCCACGGTTGCCGCCGTAGCTGCGGGCGCCGCCACCGCCACCGCCACCGCCGCCACCGCCACCGCCATCGCGGGGGGTGGCCTTGTTGACGCGGATCATGCGACCCATCCACTCCACATCTTGGAGATCGTCGATCGCCTTCTGCTCGGCAGCGTCGTCAATGAGTTCAACAAAAGCGAAACCGCGCTTGCGGCCGGTTTCCCGGTCGAGGGGGAGGCTGCACTGGCGGACTTCGCCGTACTGGCCGAAGAGATCAAGCAGATCCTCGCGTTCGGCCTGGAACGAGAGGTTGCCGACGTAGATGGTCATTCACTGAAGAGCCTGGAACTGATTCGTCTGATGCTTGGGTACCCAGGGGAAGCCAGTGAACGGAGAAGACCGGGGGGGTCGGAGCCTTGGAGGAGGTCGCGGCCTGTGGGGTCGCAGCCGGCTGAGCGAGCCGTAGGGAAGCCTTTACGCCTTTGGAATCCGCCAAAGCCTACAACCGTGACCCTCCCGCCCCTGCCGGAGCTGCGGCGGGCATGGAGAAGCTTGAAGCGGATGGGAAGCGAATCGGAAGAACACGCGCAGGATGGGGCAAACTGCTCCATTGTCAGCAAACCCTGATCACCGCGATCCCCTTCGCGGCCCCTCCCATGTCGATGGTCCCTGTCCCTTGGAGCCTCGCCTGGCGCGAGGATGGCGAACTGGCTCCCCAGGATCGCTTTGACATGCTGCAGTGCCTGATCAGCGGCGAGACCCTGGAGGTCCAGGCCGACCTGATCGCCTCGGTGGAGCGGCTCTCCACGGCGGAACTGACGGTGGTCAGCTCCGGCGATGTGACCGGCCTCTGCGCCTGAAACAGCCCAGGGCGAGGGGCGAGGACAACGCGCCCCTCGCCAGAGTGCCGGCTGGCCATCGCCGCAGCGATCGCGATGGACGCGTGGTCGCCGCGGCGATCGGCCGAGGGATGGCTCAGATCGGGTAGCGGCGGGCGGTGGCCTGACGGCAGGCGTTGCGAGCTGATTCGATGCCGCCTCCGGCCAGGATCCGTTGCTCCACGCAGGAGCAGGCGAAGGCGGCCATCCCCGGCGGCGCGATCTTGCCGGAGAGGCTCAGTTCATTCTCAAAAGCTGACAGACACACCGCCCGCACGATCGGACCCAGCCCATCGGCAGCCTCGGCTCTGGAGGCCGTGACCGCCAGGGCAGCCGTGAAGGCCATGACGAGGGCAGCGGTTCTCATCGGAGGCTGATGGGCGGGAGGGGACAAGGGGGCGTCGATCAGGCGCTGAGGCGGGAGATCTTGAGTTCTCGGTTCATCACCCGCAGACGTTGCAGGCTGGTGAACACATCGTCGGGCATCCCCTTGGGGAGGTCGACGGTGCTGTGGCTGTCAAAGATGCGGATGCGGCCGATGGCCTTTCCGTTCAATCCAGCCTCATTGGCGATGGCACCCACGATGTTGCCGGGCTTGATGCGATCGCGCCAGCCCACCTCGATCCGAAAGCGCTCCATGTGAGCCTCGGGCGGGCCATCCTCAGGGCCAGGCCGACGGGCGCCGCGCTCCGTGGTGATCTGGCGAGGGCGATCCCCGCCGTGATCGCGGGACACCCCCCGGGGCGTGTGGAAGGTTTCAGGTCCCTCCAGCAGCAGGGGTGCACCGCGAAGGCCGAGCTGCAGGGCCGCCAGGGCAAGGGCCTCAGGATCGGCCCCCTGCTCGCGGGCCACCCGCTGCACGATCTCGGCGAGCAGGGCTCGCTCCCGCTCGCTCCCGGAGGGGGTGGTGAGGGCCGTGCTCAGGCGCTGGTGGAGAAGGTCGAGGCGGTGCTGGTTGATGGCGGCGTTGGAGGGCACCTCCATCGGCTCGATCGGCTGGGCGGTGGCCCGTTCCAGCCCGCCGATGAAGCGGCGCTCCCGGGGGGTGATGAACAGGATGGCGTCACCGCTGCGGCCGGCGCGGCCGGTGCGGCCGATGCGATGGACGTAGGCCTCGGCGTCGAAGGGGATGTCGTAGTTGATCACCAGGCTGACCCGCTCCACGTCGAGGCCGCGGGCGGCCACATCGGTGGCGACGAGCACATCGATCCGCCCATCCCGCAGCCGCTCGATCGTGCGCTCCCGCTGGGCCTGGGGCACATCGCCATTGAGCACCGCCACCTCGTGGCCGCGTTGCTCGAGAGATTCGGCAACGGTGAGGGTGATCGCTTTGGTGCGGGCGAAAATGATCGTGCCCTCACTGCGTTCGGCCTCGAGCACTCGCTCCAGGGCTTCCAGCTTCTGGGGAGCATTGACCATCAGGAAGCGCTGACGGATGCGCCGGCTGTCGGCGGCCTTCGGCCGGATCGTGATCTCAGCAGGCTGGCGCAGGTAACGCTGGGAGATGCGGCGGATCTCCGCCGGCATCGTGGCGGAGAAGAGCACCACCTGGCGCTGTTCGGGCAGCTGCTCGAGCACCCATTCGACGTCATCGATGAAGCCCATCCGCAGCATCTCGTCGGCTTCGTCGAGCACCAGGGAGCGCAGCCCCGACAGATCGAGGGTGGACTGGCGCATGTGATCCATGACGCGGCCGGGGGTGCCGACGACGATCTGGACCCCGCGCCGCAGCTGCTGGATCTGCTCACGAAAATCGGCGCCGCCATAGATGGCCAGCACCCGCACCCCGCGTAGACGGGAGGCATAGGAGCTGATCGCCTCCGCCACCTGCAGGGCCAGTTCACGGGTGGGGGTCAGCACCAGCACCTGGGGGCTGCGCTGATCCGGATCGATGCGCTCCAGCAAGGGGAGGCCGAACGCCGCGGTCTTGCCGGTGCCGGTCTGGGCCTGGCCGACCAGGTCGCGGCCGAGCAGGAGCTCGGGGATGGCGGCCTTCTGGATCGGGGAGGGTTCGCGGAAGCCGATCGCCTCCAGCCCCTCCAACAGGGGTTCGCTGAGGCCGAAGCTGGCGAAACCGCTGCTGACCGGCAGCGCCTGGGGCCCATCCTCGGGAAGAACGGCAGCGCCGGCGGCGTCTTTGACGGCTCCGGTGCTGCTGATCAGCTCCGCCGAAACCGCGCTGAGGCGCGGGCTGGCCGTGGCGGCATCCGACTCGATGGAGCTCTCGATCGAGCTGGTGGCCTCAGGCCCCCCGGCGGTGGATCCGGCGGGCTCAACCCGGCTGGCCGCAGCCTCGCCGTCGCCTTGGCCCCGGCTGGAGCCTGGATCGTCGCCAGCGTGTCCTTCAGCCAGGGAGAGCTCGGCCGCGAGGTCGGGCGTGGCCTGGCCTGGGGCGGCGATCACGGCCACGGGGGCGGGGGCGATTGATGGCTCGATGCTGAGCGGCACGTCCGACGGTGAGCCGGCGGCTGGCTCCGAGGGATTGGCGTCAGCCTGGAGGGGGGTGGGAAGCTCCTGGATCAGCGCAGCAGAACCTGTGGCACCGCTATGGGTGCCGCTAAAAGTAGACAGAGTCAAGGTAGGGCCTGGGTGAATCCTTCTCCGCAGGCCGGCAGCGCCCCGTTGGTAGTCCTGCGCAACATCAACCGTGATAAGGCTGGAACCGTCAGACGGTTGGAGCGCAGGCAAGGCTGCCTTGCCCTTGATCAAAGGGTGTCAACTCAATTTAACAGATGCTCAGCCGCTGACCCGGCCATAGTCGTCGGCGAAACGCTCGATGTCGTCCTCCCGCAGCACCACGCCCCGCTGCACCTCAATGATCAGCAGCCCCTCAGGACCGGAGCTTGCCCGGTGAATGGCTCCCAGAGGCACCTCCAGGGTGACGCCGGGGTGCGCCTCGATCCTGTCCTCCGCGCATTCGAGCAGCCCTGATCCGGCCACCACCACCCAGTGTTCGCTGCGCTGACGGTGGCGCTGCAGGCTGATGCGGCCCCGGGGTTGCAGCCAGAGCCGCTTGACCCCGTACCCGCCGCCTTCCGGGTCAGGAGGCAGCAGGGTTTCATACCAGCCCCAGGGCCGATGGACCCGTTCGACGCCCGGCACCGGCCCCGCCGTCGGGTTGGCGGAGCCCTGGACCGGATCAGCTGGGTCGGGGTTGGGGGCTCCTGCCGAAGGCAACACAGACACGGGCGGAACGGCGGAGCTGGAGGTGGGGATGCCGGGGGCGGTCATGGGGGGATGGCCGCGGTGGGTTGGGGAAGGCCGCAGCACGGGAGGCCGAGCGCTCAGTCTGGTCAGGTCAGCGGGGGCTCGCAAGACTCGCCGGGCCAGGAGGGCAGCACCAGCAGGGCCCGCTCGCGGGCACGGGTGAGGGCGGTGTAGAGCAGACGGGGATCCGGCCTGGGTTCGGCCATCAGCACGATCAGTTCCGACGCCTCACTGCCCTGGGCCTTGTGGACCGTGAGCGCCAGGGCGGGCTCGGCGGCGCCGCTCAGCTGGGCAGGGTGAATCCACAGCGGTTCCTCGCCGTCAAAGAGCACCTGCCGATCGGCGGCGCCGGGCTGGCCCACCAGCACACCCACATCGCCATTGGCCAGGCCCAGGTCCGGCAGGTTGCGGCTGCAGAGCACCGGCAGGCCCTCGGGCCAGAGGGCGGGGAGCGCCGCAGCCTCGCCAAGCAGCCGCCGGTGGAGGGTGTCAATGCCCCAGGGGCCGCCACGCAGGGGCGAGAGCACCAGCAATCGCTCCCGCAGGGCCAGCAGCTCCCGCCAGCCCTGGGCCCGGCCCGGCCGGCAGCCCGCCGCCGCCACCGCCAGGGCCGCCAGCTGCTCCTCCAGGCGCCGCCGCACCTCGGCGGGCACCGGCCCGAGGGGATCACGGCGCCAGCGCAGGTTGTCGGCGGGGGTGAGGGCCTCCAGGTGGGGAAGCAGGGCCGCCAGCGGATCCTGATCGCCCCAGCCGTTGTCCAGGCCGGCCCGCAGAGTCGCGGCCACCGCCGCAATCGCGCCGGCGTTGCGGTAGGTCGTGGCGAGGGTGATCGCCGCCGGGCCGAGGGCCTGGCGCAGGGCGGGGTGCTGCAGATCGAGCAACACCGCACCGGGGGCGATCGGCGGCAGCTGGGCCGGATCGCCCACCAGCACCAGGGTGGCGCTGGCCGGAAGCGCCTCAAGCAGAGCAGCCATCAACTCCAGATCCACCATCGACACCTCATCCACCACCAGCAGGTCGAGGGCCAGGGGATGGCGGCGGTTGCGGGCAAAACGATCGCCGCGGCTCTCGAGCAGGCGGTGGAGGGTGCCGCAGGGGTGCTGAGCGCCGGTGGCGGCCCTGAGTCGGGCGGCCGCCTTGCCGGTGGGGGCGGCCAGCTGCAGGCGGGTGGCGGGCTGGCGCTCGATCACGGCCGCCAGCATCGCCGCCACGGTGCTGGTCTTGCCGGTACCGGGTCCGCCCTGGAGCAGCACCAGCCGGTGCTGAAGCACCGCGGCCACCGCCTGCCGCTGGCGGGAATCGAGCCGCCCCTGCCCTGCGGCGACGGGGGGGGCCGGGCTGGGCGCCGCAGAGCGATCGGGATCCGCAGCCGCTGAGGTGGGAAGCGGCCGGGCACGGTCCAGCAGCGCCCCGACAACCTGCTGGCGCAGGCTGTGCCAGCGGCGCCAGCCCAGCTGACCGGCCTCGAGCACGAAGGGACCATCCGCCGCCTGGAGCAGGGGGGAGGCGGAAAGGGCGGCGGCCTCCGCCTCGGTGAGAGGCAGGGCGAGCTGGCCCCGTTCCAGGGCCTCCAGCAGGGTGGCGGCCTGGCGGCCGAGTTCCGGGTCAGGGGCAAGGCCATAGAGCCGGGGCAGGGCCTCGGCCAGGGCCTCCTGCAGGGGCTCCAGCCAGGCCGGCCGCTCGCGCCCTGATCCCGCCATCAGCGGCCACCCCCCGGCTTGGGGCCACGACGGCTGCCGCGTCCGGAACGGGCGGGGCGATCGATGGGGAGGGGATCGACGGACGCGGATGGGCCGGAGAAAGCCGTGGCCTCGTCCGGCGCCCTGGGGAGGCCGGCGGAGATCGGTGCGGCGGCTGCGGTGGATTGCAGGGTGTCGGTGGTATCGGAGGCGGAGGCGGTGGAGGCGACGGTCCCGGCGGGCTTGCTGGGCACGGCGAGGACCGCAGCGTCCTGGCCGGCGGCAGAGGCGCCCCCGGCTAAGGCGCGGTCGAGGGCCAGGATCCGACCCAGGGGGGGGCGCTCCACCACCATCCCTGGCACCAGCTCGGGCCGCTCTGCCAGACCCTGCGGACCCGGCGTGCCCCGCACAAACACATAGGCATAGCCGCCGAGATCCCGCTCCGGCGCGTAGCCCGGAAGCCGCCAGCCCAGGTAGCGGTGCAGGGCCACCAGATAAAGGTGGGCCTGCAGGGGGTAGTGGCTGGCGGCCATCAGCTGGGCCATCGCCGCCCGGTCGTAATGCAGGGGACCACAGGCCAGGGGACGACCATCGCCATCCCGTCGGCCCAGCCAGTTGCTCTTCCAGTCGAGCACCCACCAGCGGCCGTCGCCGCCACTGGGGGTGGCATCGGCGCGGAAGACCAGATCGATCGAGCCGGTGAGGAAGCCGCGGCTGTCGATCGGCAGCCGAGCCAGGCTGGCGGCGTAGTCGGCGCCGAACAGACCGCCCGGGTGGGCGGCGAAGGCGGCGGCGAGATCGGCGGCACGGACATCGGCCAGGGTGAGATCGAACGTCATCTCATGCAGCCGCCGACCGGGAGCCAGGTCGGCCACCCGCAGCCCCCCCAGGGCTGCGCCAAAGGGGGTGGTGCGCATCTGTTCCAGACCCTCCAGCAGGGGCTCGATCGGCTCCTGGTCGAAGCCGGCGCGGCGCAGCTCCCGCTGCACCAGCGCTGGGGCCTCCCCCAGCAGCAGGTTGTCGCTCAGCTCAACCCGTTCCAGGATGCGATGCAAGCAGTCACCGGCGGCGGCGCCCCGGGGAAACGTTCCCAGGGGCCCCTGCTCGGGCCAGCTCGTCCCCGGAAGCCCCGGCTCCAGCCCACTCGCGACAGGGGCAAGCCTCGCGGCATCGGGCGGCGCGGCGGCGACGCCGGTCGCGATCTCCTGCGGCAGGGCGGGATCGGCGGTGTCGCGCCCGATGTCGAGGGCCACCGGATCGAGGGGGCCATGGCTGCTGTGGGTCCAGCTGCTGTAGCTGCTCCGACCCCAGCGGCTGTCGAGGCTGCGGCCGGGCACCGGGCCGGTGGCCAGGGGGTCAGCGCCGGGGGCAGGGCGTGGCAGGGGCCCGGCGCCTGGCGGGGGCGGATCGAGCAGGCGGATCGGCAGGTCCCGTCCCCGGATCTGCTCCGCAAGCCGCTCCCGCCAGCGAGCCGGCGGCAGGGCGGCGAGCTGGTCATCCTCAGGATCCGCCAGGGGTTCGCCGGCGAACAGCCAGGGGAGCAGGGGAGCGGCCTGCTGGCCGGCGGCCGGCCCCCAGGCCAGCACGAGCCGATGGCAGGCCCGGGTGATCGCCACGTAGGCCAGGCGCTCCCGCTCCTCCTCCTCGGCCAGCCGGTTCTGGCGCTCGGCCTGGCGACCCTGCCCCCAGGCGCTGCTGAGGTGGAGATCGAGGTGGGGCCTGGCGGCCGCCTCAGGCTGCCAGCGACGGCCGATCCGCACCGGCCCGCGCCCCGCCCCGCCGGCCGACTGCCAGAGATAGGGGCAGATCACCACCGGAAACTCCAGACCTTTGCTGCGATGGATCGTGACCACCGCCACGGCCCCGTCGCGACGATCGCTGTGGGCCTGGTGCTCCTCCGGCACCAACCGCTCCTCCGCCAGCCGCAGCCGCCGCAACCAGTCGGCGGCGGCGGCGGCATCGAGCAGCTCGGCGTGGATCCGCTCCTGCACCAGCTCCGCCACCTGCTGCAGATCCGCCAGCAGGCGCCCACCCCAGGCCAGGGACGCGAGGGTGTCAGCCGCCAGCCATTCCCCCAGCAGCCCCAGCAGCCCGCGGCGGTGCAACTGGCGGGCCAGGGCTTCCAGCCGCCCCGCCATGGCGCTCCAGCCGGCCGAACCGGTGCCGGCGATGGTGGCGGCGCTCCAGCCCTGGAGGGGAGAGGCGGCCAGGAGACGCAGGCGGTTGAGGTCGGCCGGGTCGGCGAGGGCATCGAGAAAGCGCTGCAGGGCCGTGGCCCCCGCCGTGGCGAAAACATCGGCCCGGCTGACCAGGCGGGAGGCGATGCCAAGGCGCTCCAGGGCCTGGCGCAGCTGCTCCGCCTGGCGGTGGTTGCTCACCAGCAGGCAGCAGTCCTGCGGCTCCAGGGGGCGGTCCCCCTCCGCCCCCACCAGCTGCAACCCCTCCCCAAGGAGCTGAACGACATAGGCCGCGATCCACTCGGGCAGCCGCGCTTCCAGCTCGCTGCGGCTGGGCAGCGCCGCTGCGGCCGGATCCTTTGGCCCCAGCCAGAGCAGGTCGATCGGCAGTCCCTCCGGACCGGAGCGGCTGGCCCGGGCCAGCACCGGCGGCACCGGCAGACCGGAACGGAGCAGCCCCGGGGCCATCAGGGCATTGCAGGCCTGCACCAGGGCCTCAGTGGAGCGGCGATTCTCAAGCAGGTCAAAGCATTCACCGGCCGCCTGGCCGGCGCGGCGGTAGGTGGCGAGATCGCCACCGCGGAAGCGGTAGATCGCCTGCTTCGGGTCACCCACCAACACCAGGACGTGCTGCCCCTGGCCGAAGGCGCGACGCAGGATCCGCCACTGGATCGGATCGGTGTCCTGAAATTCATCGACCAGCACGGCCCGGTAGCGCTGCCCCACCGCCTCCAGCAACGGCGAAGCGATCGCCCCATCGAGACCGGGATCGAGCTGCTCAAGCAGGCCGGAGAAGCTGATCACGCCCCGACGCTCCCGTCGCCGGGCCAGTTCGGCGCGGCCCCAGTGACAGGCATGCAGCAGCACTGCCTCAGCCGGGCCGTCGACCAGGGCCGCGATCGCCCGCAGCAGGGGCTCCTGGGGCAGCCGTTCGCCGGCCCGCTGATCAGCCTCGAAGCGCCGCGCCAGCTTGGCGAAGGGCGCCGGGTGGAAGTAGGTGCTCAGCAGTTCCTGGGCCCGCACCGCCTCGTAGCAGCCGTCGGCGGGCTGGTCGGCGATCCAGGCGTCGAGCTCGGCGACCCGGTCCTTGCGGGGCTTGGCCGCATACGGGGTGGTGGACACCTTGCCGGAGGTGGCGGCCGCTTGTTTCCAGCTGGCGGCGGCGGCGCAGAAGTCGGCCTCCAGGGCGGCCCCCCGGGCCTGCCAGCGCTCCAGGAAGACCCGCCAGCGCCCTGAGACCATCGATGGCAGGGCCTGGGGCAGCGGCTCCTCGACCGGCAGCTCCGGCGGCAGGGGATCGAGGGCCAGGGCGGGGTCGCCATCGAGGCTGGTGAGCAGGCTCACCAGCAGCTCAGGCGTCAGCCGGGCCGCCTCCAGCCCCGCCAGCAGCGCCACGGGCAGGGCGAGCACCTGCTGTTGCCAATAGTCGTGAACCACCTGGTCCACCAGACCGTCGCCCTGGGATTCGACCCGCAGTTCCGCCGGCCGGCCAGCCTCCAGGGCCTGGCGCTGCAGGGTGCGGGCGCAGAAGCCGTGAATCGTGGTGATGTCACTGGCGTCCAGGTCCTCGAGGGCCAGCAGCAGGCGCCCCCGCAGCTGGGTGACCTGCTCTGGCGGCTGGGCCCCGCTCCAGCCGGCGAGCCAGTGGATCAGGGTGGGATCGAAGCCGGCGCCGGGTTCCGGGGAGCTGGCCTCCAGCAGGGTGAGGGCCTGCTGAAGCCGGCGGGCGATCCGGTCACGCAGCTCCGCCACGGCGGCCTCGGTGAAGGTCACCACCAGCAACTCCCGCAGGGCCCAGCCCCGCTCAGCCACCAGCCGCAGCACCAGATGGGCCAGGGCGAAGGTCTTGCCGGTGCCGGCGCTGGCCTCGAGCAGGCGGATTCCCCGATCGAGCGGAAACGCGTTGGCCTCGAAGGGATTCATCCGCCGCTCCTCCGCTTAGCGGATGGTCTGGCCCCGTCGGGTCCGGCGGCCGCCAGCGGCGCTTCGTACAGGGCGGCGGCCAGGTCGGCGAAGGAGCCGCCGAGCAGATCCGCCACCGGCAGGTCGCCGCCGAAGCAGGCCACCATCTCGGGCCGGCTGCGCTCCCCCGGCCGCTGGGGATCCCCCTCCCAGCGCAGGCGGGCAGCCTCCAGCCCCGAACCCAGTGCACAGCGCTCCCGCTCCCACCAGCTCCAGCCGGTGCGGGGTGGCACCGGGCTGCAGGGCAGCCGCCATTGTTCGCGCAGCTCGGCGAGGCGGTTCAGCTCCTCCCGGGCACGACCGGGATCCGGGGCCTGAAGCGTGAGGGTGCTGAAGCGGTCGCCGCTGTCGCGGGCCAGCAACACGCCGCGGCCGGGGGCCCGGGCGGGGTCCGGAGCGGCGGCGCAGGCCAGCAGCAGCTGCAACCAGAGGTCAAGGCGATGGGGGGCATCGGGCTTGCCGAGGTGCACCACCAGCACCGCGCCCCCCTGCCAGCGCTGGCTGGCCCGCCAACGCCCCCAGGCCACCTCGCCGCTCCAGGGATCGCCGAGGGCGAGGGCCTGCTCGTCGAGACTGCGGCAGCGCCGCTCCAATCGGCGGGCCTCCAGGGCGGCGGCGCTGCGGGGGGGCAACACCCCCTGGCCACGGCAGCTCTGCAGCCAGTCCTCCACCGCCCGCGGGGCCTGCGGATCGCCCTCGCTGGCCCGCAGCAACGCCGCCCGCTCCCGCTCACCCAGGCTCAGGGGCTCGAGATCCTCCAGGCTGTGGTCCCATTCGGCGGGGCGGAGGCCCAACCCCGCCAACCAGTGGCGCTGGGGCTCCAGCAGCCAGGCCCGCAGATCGGCGAAGGGATCCTCCGCCCCGGAACCCAGGGAGCCGGAGTCCAATGGCGCGGCGGCGGCAGCCGTCTCCGGTGGCGGCATGGCACGCCGTTGCAGCGGCGGCAGGCCGCGGATCTGGGGAGAATCAAGCAGGCGGCGGGCGGCGAGCTGACGGCGATCGCAGCTGGCGGGGGGGCGGCCGTGGCGGGGCTGGAAGTTGGAGCGTTCCAGGGGGCTGGCGGGATGCTCCACCAGCAGCGCAGCCGCGGCCGGGCCCAGGGCGGCCGCCAGCCAGTCGAGCCACTGACGCACCGGCGTGGCGGGCTGAAGGGCTTCACCGTGGCGCTCGTCGCGGCAGTTCCAGGTCAGCAGCAGGTGGCTGCGGGCCGAAAGCAGGGCCTCCAGCAACACATAACGATCCTGGTCGGAAGGCTGGGGATCGCCGAGGCGGCGGCGGCGCTCGATCAGATGGAACCCGGGACGGTCACCGCAGCGGGGGAAGACACCGGCATCGAGGCCCATCAGCACGACCACCCGGTGGGGGATGGCCCGCATCGGTTCAAGGGCGCTGATCGTCAGGGCGCCGCTGCGGTGGCCGAAGCGGCCGCTATCAGCAGCGAGCGCCTCCTGCAGCACCGCCGCCACCACCGGCGCCTCCAGCTCCAGGGCGAGGCCGGCCGCCAGCTCCTGCCAGCCATCGAGGGCGGCGAACAGCGCCGGCAGCTCTGCGGCGGCACTGCCCCCGTCGCCGAACAGATCGGTCAGCAGGGCCCGCAGCCGCTCGGCCCAGGCATCGGCGCTGGCGGGGCGCCCGAGCAGCGCCAACCAATGGCGCAGGCGGGTGAGCAGATGCAGCCAGCGGCCGGTGAGCTCCAGCGGCGCGCCACTGACGGCGGGTGCCACGGGGGCCTCCTGGCCGGGGGCCAGGCCGGGCTGGTCGGGCAGCACCAGGCCCAGCAACAGCCGGTCGATCGCCCAGCCGAGGGAGTGGGTGGGATCGCCGCCGCGGTCGCGGCCATCGAGGCCCCAGCGGAAGCCGATGCGCTGCAGCAGCGAACCGAGGCGACCGGTTTCGGTGGCGCTGAGACCGAAGCGCTCCTGCAGGGCTGGGCAGGCCAGCACCGCCTCGAGGCCACTGGCGGTGAGCCGCTCGCCGGCCAGGGGCAGCAACGCCAGCAGGGTGCGGGCGATGCCCCCCTCGCCCTGGAGGCTGCGGTCGGTGAGGCGCCAGGGCAGCATCACCCCGGTGGCCTCGCTGTCGGCGAAGACGGCGCCCACCAGCGGTGCCAGCCGATCCACCTGGGGGGTCATCACCAGGATGTCCCGCGGTTCGAGGCTGGGGTCGTCGTGGAGCAGTTGCAGGAGGCGATCGCGAACGATCTGCACCTGCCGCAGGGGCCCCGGGCAGGCGTGGAACTCCAGGGAGTGGTCACCCGGCGCCAGACGCAGGTCGGAGGCAGGGCGGTCGGCGGCCAGCTGATCCTGGAGCTGATGGAGCAGGGGGGGCGCTGCCGCTGCGGACCGGTGATCGATCCGGGCGTCTTCGGGCCTGGAATCGATCCGAGCGTCATCCCCCGATCCAGAGGCCGCCGGGATGGCGGCGGAGCCGACAGGTTCGCCATCGTCTGAGGGTTCAGGGCTGTGGAGCAGAAACAGGGCGCTGTCCTGGCTGTCGCCGATCTGGTCCTCGCCGGTGCCTTCGAGGAGCTGCTGGAACTCGGCGCCCAGCCTCCCGAATCGGGCCTCCAGTCCCTGGGCCTCCAGCAGCCAGTCGCCGGCGAGGGGCTCGGCCATGGCGAGGCTGTCGCTGAGGCGCTGGCGGCGGCTGGCGCAGCGGCGCCAGAGATCGGGACAGGGGCTGAGCAGGTAGATCTCCACCGGGCGGGGGCCGCAGAGGGCCTGCAGCAGGCGGACCTGAACCGGCGCCAGGCTGCTGATGCCGAACAACCGCAACGGCGGTGCTTCGGGGTCAGGGGGGAGGGCTCTCAGCCGGGCGATCGCCTGCTCCACCCGCAGGCCGAAGGGGTCGCAGCCCAGCCGTTGGCGCAGGGCGCGGTAGAGGAGGGGCTGCCAAAGCTGGCTGGCGGGGAGCGGATCGGTGTCGTTCTCCTGATCGCGACCGGCCTCCCAGGCCCGCAGCAGATCGGGCCGGTAGAGGCCGTAATCGTCGAAGGCATCGGCGATCGCCCGGGCCAGGGTCCAGGTGTCGAGGCGCAGCTGGCGGCTCGGCTCCCGGCCCTGAAGCCACTGGCCGAGGGCTTCAGCCCCGGGCTGCGCCGCCAGCTCAGGCAGCAGCGGCAGCACGCTCCAGACCAGCCGCTCGGCCCGCCAGGGATCGAGGCCGGGGTCCGCCGGGCCCCGTTCCGGTTCGAGCAGGTCCTCCACCAATGCTCGCAGCTTGCTGCCGGGGAACGGGAAGCGCAGATTGGCGGCGATCCCACCGAGCTCCACCGCCAGCCGTTCCCCCAGCCAGCGGCTGGTGGGCCAGGTGTTGACCAGCACCTCCACCGGCGTGAACGGATCGGGGGGATCAAGCCGCAGGCTCGCCGCCAGCACAGCGGCCAGGATCTCGATGCGGTTGCCTCGGTAGATCTTCAGCATCGCGCCGCCAGCGATGGCCCTGCACGGGGGACGGGAGGGGCCGGGACGTTCGACGGGGCCAAGGCTGCCCCCTCAGCCGATTCGTGTGAGTCGCGCCGGCAGGACGACGGGACCGGCGGGCCGGGGGCCATCGACATGGATCGAGAGGGCGGTCTCCGGGCAATAGGCGGTGAGGCAGCCGCCGTAGCAGGCACCGGTGTCGATCAGCACGATCCGCTGACCGCGACCCAGCCGTCGCACCCGCTGGCCGGGGGTGTGGCCCACGATCACATCGCCGAAGCGGCCGTCATAGGCCTCCCAGAAGGCATGGCGGATCGAGAGGTGGGGCTGCCAGCTGATCGGATCGAAGCCGGCATGGGTGGCCACCCAGCCGTCACCCCAGAAGGCGGTGGGCAGGCCGGAGAGCCGCTCCTGCCAGGCGCGGCAGCAGCGATCGCCGAGCTGGCGGTAGGTGTCGCAGCCGGCCAGGTTGCGCCAGGCCACCCAGCCCTCCCCACGCAGATCCTCCAGCAGGGACTGCTCGTGGTTGCCCCGCAGCCACACCGCCCGGCCCGACTCCACCAGCCCCCAGACCCGCTCCATCGCTTCGAGGATGCCAGGTCCGCGGTTGATCACATCACCGCAGAAGATCAGCTTGTCTTGCTCCGGAAGCCGCGCCAGCAGGGTGTCGAGCGTCTCGGAACAACCGTGGACGTCCCCGATGACCCAATGGTGGCAGCCATCGGTCGCGGGGCTGGGTGGGGGCGTCATCAGGTTTGGGCTGCCCCTGCAGTCTCGCGGTTCTCCCCCCCATCTGTCAGCCCCTCCACACGCGACCGCTCCGGGAAGGGCGAACCCGCCACGGGTCAGCAGCCACGACCCCGGATTCTGCTGATACGGTGCCGCCCATGCGCGAGGGTGGCCATGGATCCGGCATCACTTCCGGCGGCGCAGCGGGTGGCGCTGCTCGTCAAGGCCCTCAACGGCGCCAGGCGCACCAACGAGGCCCTGGCCCGCTGCAGCGATGGTGATGCCATGGTCGAGGTGTTGCTCGACGCCTCCCGCAAGCTCGGCCTGGGCCTGACCCGCCGCGATCTGCTCAACACTCCCCCCATCCGCGACTGGATCTGGTGGAAGAACAAGGAGGCGCTGCTGACGATCGGCGACAACAAGCCCCGCTACCAGCAGGATGGCGGCCAGGGCCGTCCTCAGGGCAACACCAGCCTCCCGGTCAGCGGCAACGACAACGCCACCGCGAACCCGTCGGAACCGGAACCCCAGCGCCGTCGCTTCCTGGGGTTGTTCTAGCCCCAGCCCGGGGCTCAGGGCTGTTGCAGAGCGATCGAGCCCCTTCGGAGCACAGGGGTTCGGGGGGCCCGGGCTGCGGGCAAGCGTCGTGGGAACAGAGTCAGCCGGCCTGTGCCAGTGCGTCCGCAATCGAAGCGGAGGGGGCCTCGAAGCTGCCGCGGGCCACGAACTCGAGGCGCAGTTTCAGGAAGGTGATGAATTTCTCATCGGTGGAGACCACCGCCGCCGCCGGCCGCGGCACCGAGGCCGCCAGGGCCGCCAGCTCGGGGGCTTCCAGGAAGCGGGGGCGGCGCAGCAGCCAGAAGTCGATCGCCCGGCCCTGGTCGCCGTAGTGGCGCTCCCGCTCCCGCAGCACCTCCGCCAGGGGTTCCTCCACGGTGAGGAAGGCCTCGCTGGCGGCGATGAAGTGGTAGGTGGTCATGGGAGGCGGCTGCCGAAGAGGGGGTCGCGGCGGGGATTCTGGATCAGCGTCTTCATCTCCCGCACCGCCGCCTGCAGACCCACCGCCAGGGCGCGGGCCACGATCGTGTGGCCGATGTTCAGTTCCTCCATCCCCTCGATCGCCGCCACGGGCTCCACGTTGGCGTAGGTGAGGCCATGGCCGGCATTGACCCGCAGGCCCAGTTGACGGGCGATCACCGACCCCTCGATCAGGCGGGCCAGCTCGCTCGGCTGCTCCGCCCAGCTGGCCTCGGCGTAGCGCCCGGTGTGCAGCTCCACCCAGCGGGCGCCGATCGCGCAGCAGGCATCGAGCTGGGCGGGATCGGGGTCGACGAACAGGCTCACGCCAATGCCCACGCCCTCCAGGCGCCGCACCAGCTCCGCCAGGGGAGCCACCTGGGAGGCCACATCCAGGCCACCCTCCGTGGTGACCTCCTCGCGGCGCTCCGGCACCAGGGTCACCATGTCGGGGCGCAAATCCACGGCGATCGCCTCCATCGCGGCGGTGGCGGCCATCTCAAGGTTGAGCCTGGTGCGCACCGTCTGGCGCAGCAGCGCCACATCCCGATCCTGGATGTGGCGCCGGTCCTCGCGCAGATGCACCGTGATCCCATCGGCGCCGCCGAGCTCCGCCAGCAGGGCATGGGTGACGGGATCCGGTTCGACCGTGCGCCGGGCCTGGCGGACGTTGGCGATGTGATCGATGTTCACCCCAAGGCTGGCCATGGCGCCACACCTGCCGCGGCAGGATGGAAAAGGTGAAGGAACCGTATCGGCCGAAGGGCCAACTGCCCGCCCCCCCGCTGTGACGTCGACCACGCTTCCTACGGTTGGGACTCCCTTCATTCCAGTCGCGGTCGTGGTGGTCAGCCAAGCCCAGGAGGCGGCTCCGGAGGCGATCCGGATGGCGGCAGCGCCCCCGCCCAGGCAGCGAGGCCGAGAGCCCTCCGTCCTGCTCAGTGCCCGCGAGCGCCGGGTCTGCAATGGCATCAGCCCCTGGCTGTCTCCCCTGGCGATGGTGGCCACCCAGGACCTGGCCCTGCCGGCCTTCTTCAACGGCGTGACCGTGCAGGGCCGCGAGCATCTCAGCCGTAAGGGGGCGGTGCTGCTCGCTCCCACCCACCGGGCCCGCTGGGATGCCCTGCTGCTGCCCCACGCCGCCGGCCGCCGCATCACCGGACGCGACTGCCGGTTCATGGTCACCCTGGACGAAATGCAGGGTCTGCAGGGCTGGTTCCTGCATCGGCTCGGCTGCTTTCCCGTCGACCAGGGGCGGCCCACCCTCTCCAGCCTGCGGCTGGCGGTGGAGCTGCTCAGCCGGGGCGAGCAGCTGGTGGTGTTCCCCGAAGGCCGCATCCACCGCCAGGACGAACCGCTGCGCCTGCATCAGGGGCTGGCTCGGCTTGCCCAACTGGCCCGCAGCCAGGGGGTGAACGTGCAGGTGTTGCCGATCGGCATCGCCTACGGCCAGCCGGTGCCCCGACCCGGGGACCGGGCGGCGGTGCAGATCGCTGCCCCGCTGCAGGTGGAGGGGGAAGGGCGGGAGGCCGGTCGCCACTTCACCGCCGCCCTCGCTGAGGCCATGGTCGAAGCAGAGCGCCAGGCGCGTCTGCTGGTGAACCGTCCCCTTCCCCAGGCAGCAGGATCGCCGCGGGGGGGCCCGTAAAGTTCAGACTCTCCACTGGCTCAGCTGTGCCCAGGCCCTCCGCCACCCCGGTCCGCCCCGCCGCAGCGGATTTGTCCCCAGCGGATCGGAGTGGCCGGCCCCGACGTCGCCCCGGGACCGCCCGCTGGCTGGCCGCTGCCGGCTTCAGCCTGGCCCTGCTCTCCCTGGCCACCCCGCCCCAGCTGGGCAGCGCCAGAGCCCAGGAGGCGGGAGCGTCCCTGAGCGCTGCCCCTGGGGGTGTCTTTGATGCCAAGGGCATGCAAGCCCTGATCGCCCGCGGCGATGCCGCCGCCGCCGCCGGCAACCTGGCCGAAGCCCGTCGCAACTACGACCTGGCCCGCGATGCCAGCCGCCGGCTGCTGGGCTTCTACCGCGATCTCAGCGGCGCCTTCCGCGGCCTTGATGCCCGCATCCCGCGGGAGATGGACGACAAAGCCCGCCTGACCCTCGAGACGATGGTGCAGGCCAACATGCGCCTGGCCGCCCTGTTCCGTCGCCAGGGACAGCCGGAGGTGGCCGTGCCCCTGCTGGTGGAGGTGGTCAAGGTGATGTCACCCACCAGCGATCAGGGCCGCAAGGCCTACCAGCAGCTGCTGGAGCTCGGGTTTGTCTCGACCCCCTGGTATGGCGGCACGGCGCCGAACTGAGCCGGGCCAGCGGGCTGGACCCGGCAGCCCTTAGATTCCCGCTGCCCGATCCCTCCACCTCCCCCATGGTCCACCCGGATCAGGTCCGCGATGCCATCCGCCGCGCCATCCCGGACGCCCAGGTCGAGGTGGAGGATCTCACCGGCGGCGGCGATCATCTGCAGGTGCGGGTTGTCTCCGGTGCCTTCGCCGGCCTGGCCCGGGTGAAGCAGCACCAGCTGGTCTACGGAGCCCTGCGCAGCGAGCTGGCCAGCGAGGCGATCCACGCCCTGGCCGTCCAGACCGCCACCCCGGTCTGAGCTCCCCGGCCTCCGGCCAGCTCCATCCCTCAACCGATCCCCGTTCCTCTGACACCCCATGGAACCCTCCACCCAGCAACGGATCAACGCCCTGATCGCGAGCAGCCCCGTGTTCGTGTTCATGAAGGGCAACAAGCTGATGCCCCAGTGCGGCTTCAGCAACAACGTTGTCCAGATTCTCACCACCCTCGGCGTGCCGTTCGACAGCTTCGATGTCCTCAGCGACATGGAGATCCGCCAGGGCATCAAGGAATACAGCGACTGGCCGACGATTCCGCAGGTCTATGTGAACGGTGAATTCATCGGAGGGTCTGACATTTTGCTGGAGATGTACAACTCCGGCGAACTGCGCGAGAAGCTGGCCGTGGCCCTGGCGTCCTGAGTGATCCAGCTCCAGACTGCGGTTCAGCCCGGCTCCGAGAGTGCTGATTGCTCGTCTTTTGAACCTGTTGTTGAGGGGTGCGGGGCCTGGGCTCTTGAAGCTTGGGGTCGCCGCGCCTCCTGATCGGCTTGGTCGTCGCCACACCCCTGAATCAGTAGGGTTGCCAAGCTGCTGATAATGCCCTCAGGACCTGCCGTCTCTGTGCTGCTTCAGTAACGACCGGTTTCCCGCTCGTAAAGAGTGCGGGGATCCCCATCGGGCCCCACGAAGCTGGAAGGGTCGAGAATCCAGCGATCGATCAGTTCTTCCAGGCGGCGCTGGGCCAGGGGATCAAGGACTGCCGTGCGTCGCAGGGCGTGGAGGTAGCCATCGGCGTAGAGACGCAGTTCGGATGGACCGTGGTAGCGGCTGGCCAGCTCCTGACAGGCATCGCAGAGGGACTGGAAGTGGCGGATGGCGTCAGGGTGCTGCAGAACGGTCATGGAGGGGGCGGGGACCCGATGCACCATTGTGACGCCCCCGAGCCATGGTGTGGAAGGGCTGACGTGCGGACCCCCGTCCCGATAGGGACGGTTTGAAAGGCATCGCCTGATACGCGTTAATCCTTTACATACGCGTTAGGGTGCGCTCATCAACGAGTGTGCGGGCTGATCCCCGCGATCCCGAAGAGTTCCACATCGGCGAGAGGCATGCGAGAGGCCACCCCCAGCGAGTCCGGAGGCCAGGCCCGCAGAGTCCTGGTTGTTGATCCCCACGCCACCCTGCGAACCGTTCTTGCGCAGAGACTTCGCCAGGACGGTCACCTGGCCGCCGCCGTCGCCACCGCCCGAGAGGCCCTGGAAATCTGCCAGGACCAATCCCCCGACCTGCTTGTCAGCGCTGAGCTGCTCGAAGAAACCTCGGCCCTGCGGCTGGCTGCCCAGCTGCGCTGCCCGGTGATGGTGCTCACCGCCCGTTCCGGCTCCGAACCGGTGGTCTCCCTCCTCGACGGCGGAGCCGATGATGTGCTCCGCAAGCCCTTTGGCCTGGAGGAGCTGGCTGCCCGTTGCCGCACCCTGCTGCGCCGCAGTGGCAACGGCCTCCAGGAGCGGGTCTGCGTCGGTCCCCTGGAGGTGCATCTGCTGCTGAGGCAGGTGACCCTCCGGGACCAGCCGGTGGAGCTCAGCCCCCGCGAATTCGCCCTGCTCTGCGCGTTGCTGATGCCCCCTGGCGTGGTCCGCAGCCGACAGGAACTGCTGCGGATGGCCTGGCCCCCCTTCAGCGGAGGTCCCCGCTCCGTCGACACCCAGGTGCTCACCCTGCGTCGCAAGCTGGAGCAGGCCGGTCTTGGCGAGGGCGGCGGCATTGAAACCATGCGCCAGCAGGGCTACCGCTTCAGTCTCGACACCCTCCCCCACCAGGACGAGAGCATCGAGGCGAGCAGTGACACCACACCCTCCAGCCGAATCGCAGCCTTGAATTGAGCATCCATGACTGGAATGGTGTTGATCGCACTGTTCAGCATGGGGTGGGCCTTGGCCCTTTCGCCTGGCATCGTTCCGTCATGACGTTCTCGCTCCCACCCCTGCTGGCCCTCGGCCTGGCACCGCTCCAGCTCAACGGGGAGCCAGGGCTTGCCCAGGCCCCGGCACCCCTCCTGGCCCAGACCAACACGGCCGGAGCCATCGCCCCTCCAACCAGCGGCCGTTTCCTGCTCGGCGGTCGCAGCCTGCAGATGGTGCAGTTGGAGCAGATCAGCTATTTCGGGGACTGCCCCGGTGAGGAACAGCCGGAGCTGCGGGACCTTTCGTTTCTGGCGGCGGCGCCGCCGGCCCCCTATCAGCGCATCCTGATCCAGAACCAGACCACAGGCGGCTACACCGACCGCGAATACGACGAACGTCGCCCCAGCGCCCAGACCTTCGCCGCAGCCCTCGGCCAGGGCCAGCGTGGCAGTGTCCTCACCCTGGCGCCGGGGTTGAACAGCTTCAGCTACCTGGTGCGCCAGCGCCTCCAGAACCGGACGGTGGACCAGGGCAGTGCCAGCCTGCAGGTGGCGGTCAACCGCAGCAGCCGCAACCGCAACTTTCAGGAGATCCGCGAGGAGCTCTATTGCAGCGGCGACAGAAGCCGCAACAGCCCCGCTCAACTCAACGCCTGCCCGAACGGGCTGGTGACTGTGGAGCGGGTCGGTGTCTGCCCCGGAGGCCGGCGCACCACCCTCTCGCTCGACAGTTTCCGCAGCGGCGGTTACGGCCCGGGCCCCTATGGAGGCAACCAGTATCCCCAGGGTGGCGATCAGCCCGGGAGCTGGGGAAGTGGGAGCTCCGGAAGCGGCAGCGGCTCAAAACCGAAGAAACCCCGCTGACCCGCTGCGCCACGTCATCGGCCATGAACTGGCCGACGTGAGGCATCGGCAGCACCTTGCGCAGTGGCTCGACGTCCACCTCACTGTTCAGGAACGTGGTGAGGGGCGGGACGATGGCGACGTCCTCCACCGGGTAGCGGCGGATGCGGCAGCGCACGACCGAGCCCGGCTGGAGCTTCTGACGGGATTGGCTGAGGGTGGTGCTGGCCTCACTGATCGGCTGGCTCCCCAGGGAGGCACGATGCGGCACCGGAGTCTGATGGGGGGAGGGGCTTGGTGGGGCGGGATCGGCGCTCATCGCTCAGGCAGGGGCCCCAGATCCTCTTGATGATCACCCGGCTCGGTGACAGGCGGAGGGCGATCGCGTTGACGTCCGAGGGATCAAGGTCGTGCTCCAGATCATTAACGGGCAATGGCTTGAATGCTGGGGACACTCCAAGGTCTCTGCTTATGGTCGAGATGTGAGGAAGACTCTAGTTGAAGTCCTTGAGGAAATCCACATCCACTTCATGGATAACCTTTGGCATGACACCTAGCTCAAGCTTCTCAAGCATCCTGATAAGTTTTTCTCCAGCGACGAGCTCAATCGGATTAGCACCGTCCCGCATCAGCCCTCGCTTTGCCTCGTTTGTGAAACGTCCAGTGGTCAACAGAATCCCTTCATCAGCTTTTCCGATAAGAGCAGCTCGGAAACCCCGACCATACTTGCTCCAACTGATCCTTGATAGCGCTTGCCCTGAAAGAAGACCTTGAAACTCAAAAGAGGATTTATTTCGAGAATCCCTTCTCGGTCAATTCCACCATCGCCCGATCGGCCAGTTACCTTCACATTTTGGAAACCCTGCTCCCACAAGAAGCGTTGGCATAAGCGCTCGAACCCCTCAGCGCCAAGTGCTTTAATTCCCGACAAGAGGGCTGTCGCATCAGCCCCTAGATTAATCTCAGCAGCTTCCACTGATGTCGCGTTTTAGGCGAAGAACTTCCAGCTTGAGAGACTTTGAATGCGCCCTGAATGCCATTAGAAGCCAATGCAACGTCAAGGGATTCGAGATCCCCATGTCGACCTTTCTCCGCAAGTCTCCATACACCTCGAAAGGATCAACCAATATGGCCTGCACGCACGAGATACATGCGTATCCAGGCCATCTGATTGCGCACATTAGACTGTCTGTCCTGATTCGTCCGCTCAAGAATTTTTCAGAAACCTTTTCGTACTCAATCGCCGCGACTGCAGCCTCAGCCGCTGTGGCTGATCCACCGATCTCCCGCAGGGCTTGCAGGATGGAAAGCCTGGATCAGGTGAACTGCAGGCCCTTTGCCATGAATGGATTTGCGTTCTTTCTAACGCCAAGATCAATCGTCGCCAAGCCGATCCTACCCACCGCAGGCGATTGACGGCAGATGTAAGCGCCAATAACAGTGGTGATCGTTGCCGCTATCCACCCTTAACGGGAGCCGCACACCACCCCGCCCGGCGTAACCAAGCCCGCCCCACCAGCAGCCGAGCCGCCTTCAGGGAAGCGGCGTGATCCGCAGCTCCCGGAAGCTCTGGCGCTTCAGGGGCAGGTCTTCGCACGCCTTGCCCTCGCTGCGCAGGTTGCCGTCATCGCTGAGCAGCACCAGGCTGTCGCCATCGGCCAGCAGCGCCTCGGGGTTGAACGGCACCCCATTGGCGGGTGGGAAGCTGCGCAGTCGCTCCGGGGCGTCCGCGAATCGGCCGCTCCAGCGGTAGAGAGCCGAAGGCAGCGCCTTCTGGCCCCCGGTCGCCGGCCCGGCCACGATCAGCAGGTTGGTGCCCACCCGTTCCAGGCTGCGGATGCCGAGGCCACCCAGATCAAGCAGCACCGGATCGCCGAACACCGCCGTTTCGCCGCCCAGCACGGCGTTGGGATTGGTCAGTGGCACCAACAGCGCCTTGCCGCCGGGGACGGGATTGCGGAATCCGATCAGCAGGCCGCCGGCGGGGGTGGCCGCCAACCCTTCGATGTTCAGGCCGCCTGGATCCTTGTCCGGTCGCCTGGCCGCCTCCGCCAGGGCGAAGCCCCCGTAGCGGGGATCGCTGGCCAGGTCGTCGATCAGGCGGGTGTAGGGCCGGCCCACCGGCTCGGCGTGGATCGTGATCGTGCGGCCATCCTCCGAAGCCCGCAGGCCCAGGTTGGTGGCAAACAGGCGGCGGCGGTTGGGACGCTCCTCCGCCCCGCCGCTACCGGCGCGGGCCGAGCCGTGGGAGCCCATCCAATAGACCAGCGGCCCGATCCGGGCCGAGGCCTCCAGATCCAGTCCCGGATGGGCCCCCGCCACCGGCGCCACCGCCGCCGCCGGGATCTCGCCCCGGCCCAGGGGTGACCCCTCCTGGCCGCTCCGATACAGCCAGAGCGGCACCGCCGGCCCCGAGGTGTTGTCGGCCATCACGAACTGCCCGTCCCCCAGGGCCAGGGCGGTGGAGGCATTGCAGGGACCCTGGTGGCGGATCATGGCGGCGACGGGTTCCGCCAGGGCGGCCTGGTGGGGCGCCAGCAGCAGCGCCAGCAGCAGGGCGGCTCCGGCGGCGTTTCTGCGCAACGGCCCGCAGGCAACGGGGGAGACCCTCCTCCCTGGGGCGCGATCGCTGCGGCGGTCCATGGCATCGGAAACAGCTGCGGGCAGAATCCCATCCCGGCCCGCCACCCACCAGCGTCCGGCCCGAGGCCACCAGACAACACGCCGCGCCGCCGCCCAGGCCGGGCCCCGGCCCTGCGCCGGATCTGCCTCAGTGCCGTCCCGCCGCCCCGATCTCCGTAGGGTCGTCGCAGCTGGTGTGGCAGGCCCTGGATTCCTCCATCCCCGCCATCACCGCGCCTGCGGCTCCCACCGCCAGGGTGCAGCAGCTGCTGGCGGAGCTGGCGGCGATCACCACCCGCCCCTGGACCCTGATGGAGGTCTGCGGCGGCCAGACCCACGCAATCCTGCGCTGGGGGCTCGACCAACTGCTGCCGACGGGGCTGCGGCTGATCCATGGCCCCGGCTGCCCGGTCTGCGTCACGCCGGCCGCCACCCTCGATGCCGCCATCGCCCTGGCGGGCCGGCCGGAGCTGATCCTCGCCTCCTACGGCGACATGCTGCGGGTGCCCGGCAGCGATGGCACCAGCCTGCTGGAGGCCCGGGCCGCCGGCGGCGACGTGCGGCTGCTCACCTCCCCCCTGCAGGCCCTGGCCCTGGCCCGGGACCACCCCGACCGCCAGGTGGTGGTCCTGGCGGTGGGCTTTGAAACCACCGCCCCCGCCACAGCCCTGCTGGCCCGCCAGACCCTGGCCCTGGGCCTGGCCAATCTGACGATCCTCTGCGCCCACAGTCGGGTGGCGCCGGCGATGGAGGCCCTGCTGGCGCCATCGGTGGCTGGCGGGGCGGAGGCTGGCGAGGCGGCGGCTCTCGCGGCGGCTCCTGGGGGTGGCTCAGCATCCCCCGTCCAGGCCTTTCTCGCGGCGGGTCATGTCTGCGCGGTGCTCGGCACCGAAGAGCTGCAGGCGCTGGTGGCACGGCGGCGGCTGCCGGTGGTGGTGAGCGGCTTCGGGCCGGAGGAGCTGCTGGAGGGCGTGCTGGCCTGCGTGCGCCAGCTGGAGGCGGGACAGGCCCAGCTGGCCAATGCCTACGCCGCCGTGGTGCGGCCGGCGGGCAATGCCGCGGCCCGTGGATTGCTGACGGAGGTGTTTGCGGTGGTGGATCGGCCCTGGCGCGGACTCGGCCTGATCCCCGGCGGCGGCCTGGCCCTGGCGGGACCGTTCGCGGCCCTGGAGGCTCGGGCCCGATTCGGGCTGCCGGAGCCCATCGATGCCGCGGAGCGGTGGCAGCGGTGCTCCGGCAGCAGCCCCCTCCTCCGCGGCAGCCAGCCCACGCCCCAGGCCAGGCCGACGCCTGTCGCCACGGTTTGCATCGCCGGCGCCATCCTCCAGGGCCTGGCCCTGCCCAGCCATTGCCCATCGTTCGGCGCTGCCTGCACCCCAGAGCGCCCGCTCGGCGCCCCGATGGTCTCCAGCGAGGGCGCCTGTGCCGCCTACCACCACTACCGCTGCGGCCCTGGGCCATGAGCGAGTGCATCCAGCTGGGCCATGGCGGCGGCGGCACCCTGATGCAACGGCTGATCGACACTGAACTGCGGCCCCTGCTGCCCGATCCCCAGGCGCCGCTGCACGATGCCGCCCGGCTGGAGCTGCCCCACGGCCGGCTGGCTTTCAGCAGCGATGGCTATGTGGTCAACCCCCTGGAGTTCCCGGGCGGCTGCATCGGCCGCCTGGCGGTGGTGGGCACCTGCAATGACCTGGCCATGGCCGGCGCCAGGCCCCTCTGGCTCAGCCTCGGCCTGATCCTGGAGGAGGGGCTGGAGCTGGCCCTGTTGCGCCGCCTGATCGCCGGCCTGGCCGCCGCCGCAACCGAGTGCGGGGTGCGGGTGGTGACCGGCGACACCAAGGTGGTGGAGCGGGGCAAGGGGGATGGGGCCTTCCTCACCACCAGCGGCATCGGCCTGCTCGAAGCCCCCGAACCGATCGATCCAGCGGCGATCCGCCCCGGTGATCAGCTGGTGCTCAGTGGCGATCCAGGCCGCCATGGCCTGGCGATCCTGGCCGCCCGCCATGGGCTGACCCTCCAGCCCCCGGTGCTCAGCGACTGCGCTCCGCTCTGGCCGTTGGTGGGGCAGCTGTTGGCGGCCGGGGTGCGACCCCACTGCCTGCGGGACCTGACCCGGGGCGGCCTGGCGAGCGTGCTGCAGGAATTCGCCCAGGCCAGTGGTCTCACCCTGGCGATCGAGGAGGCCCGCATCCCTTTGGATCGGGCCGTGGCCCGCGGCGCCGACCTGCTCGGCATCGATCCCCTGCAGCTCGCCTGCGAGGGGCGCTTCCTGGCGGTGGTGGCACCCCAGCAGCTGGCGGCCTGCCTGGCGGTGCTGGAACCGGCGGGCGGCGCCTGGATCGGCACCGTGGTGGCGGGGGCGCCGCGGGTGCTGCTGCGCACCGCCTTCGGAAGCGAACGTCTGCTGCTGCCCCCCAGCGGCGAACTGCTGCCGCGCATCTGCTGAGCCGCGCAGCTGCGAGCTGGTCGGCGGAAGGGCTGGCGGCGCAGCCTGGCGATTCGACCAGACAGCTCCAGGGCTCACAGGGCCGGGGCCCGGTTCAGGGATCCGGCAGGGATCCGGTTCAGAGATGTTCAGAGATGTTCAGAGATCCTCTGAGGCAACCCCCTGAGCGATGCGCGAGAGCTCACTGCGCTCATCGCTGCTGATCCGGTGGGGAACGCCGCTGATGATGCGCTCGAAATTGGAGAAGGAATCCTTGATTTCAGGGCCATTGCTGGTGATCACGAATTCGCGGATGCCTTTGTCGTGCCAGGAGCCGCGCATCTTGAACACATTCAAGGCTCGCGCCATCTCGCCGCGAATCTCCACATACTGCAGCAGAAGAATCGTGTCGGTGATGGTTGAGATGTGGGAGTCGGTGATCGAGTGGCTCCCCATGAACTCTTCCGAGGTGTTGGTGAAGAAGCCGGCGATCTCCTCCTGTTTGGCATAGCCGGTCACCCCGATCACAAATTGACGGAAGGCGTTGTGGCTCACCCCCCGGGCCAGGGCCGAGAGTGAATCGATCGCCATTCGGGACGGCTTGAACTGGCTGATCTCGGTCTTGATGATCTGCAGGTGGTCTTCAAGACCCGTCGATTCGGGGTAGGCGCAGATGATCTTGAGCAGGCCGTCCTGCTCCATCTGCTCGAAATCAATCCCCCAACTGGTGGCGTTGCGCAGCAGCTGGGCCCGCGATTCCTCATAGGCAAACAGGATGGCGCGCTCCTTGGAGCGGCAGGCGTCTTCGATGAACTTGCTGACCAGCAGTGTCTTGCCGGTGCCGGTGGCACCGGTGGCGAGGATGATCGAATCCTTGAAGAAGCCACCGCCGCACATCGCATCGAGTCGCGGCACGCCGGAGCTGAGTCGCACGTTCGAGGAGCGCTGGGTGAGGCGCATCGCCCCGAGCGGGAAGATGCTCACCCCATGGGCCCCCATGGTGAACGGGAATTCCCCCTTCATGTGGGTGGTGCCGCGCAGCTTGAGGATCTCGACGGTGCGCCGCCGCCGCTCACCTTCCAGCACATTGCGGAGAATCACGACGTTGTCGCTGACAAACTCCTCCACCCCATAGCGGGCGATCGGTCCGTATTCATCGATCCGCTCGGTGGTCATCACCGTGGTCACACCGATCTCCTTGAGCCGGGCGATCAGGCGGAAAATTTCCCGGCGCACCACCGACACCGCATCGTATTGCTGAAACACCGCCGTGATCGAATCGATCGCCACCCGCTTTGCTTTGTACTTGCGGATCGCATAGTTGATGCGCTCGATCAGGCCCGAGAGATCAAAGCTGCCGGCCACATCCTGGCCCTCCGGATCCGGGGAGGCATCGAGCAGAAACAGCTTGTCCTGGGCAACCATCTCCTGCAGGTTCCAACCGAAGCTGGCGGCATTGCGAAGGATGTCGAGGGGGGATTCCTCGAAGGTCACGAAAATGCCGGGCTCGTTGAAGTCGCGGATGCCGTTGTAGATAAAGTTCAACGAGAACACGGTTTTGCCGGTGCCCGAAGTGCCGCTGATCAGGGTGGAGCGGCTGATCGGCAAGCCCCCGTGGCAGATGTCATCGAAACCCTCGATTCCGGTGGGCAGCTTCTGCACCTGCATCAGCGGGCTGGCGGGGGCTGTGCTGGTCGGGCTTGGATCCTGCATCGACGGGGAGGGGTGAAAGGGGGTAAGGAAAGGGAGATGGGTAGGGACTGGGCCGGCCTCAGCAGGCCTCAGTCAGGATCGGGCCCCGCCGGCTCCTCGGCGGCGGCGGGGCCGTCCAGCGGCGCCGGGTCGTGGGGATCGGCAGCCTGCGGCTCCAGCTCGAAGCTCTCGTCGGTGAGCTCGTCATAGAGCAGATCGAGACCGATCAACACCCGCTCCCGGTCGGAGAGGTCGCCGATGATGCGCCGCACCGGCGGCGGCAGGATCTTGGCCAGGGTGGGGGTGGCGAGGATCTTGTCCTCCTCGGCGAGCTGGGGATTCTTGAGTACGTCGATGACCTTCAGCGCATAGACCCCCAGAAACTCGGTCTCGAGAATGTTGCGGAGCGTCTTCAAGGCCCGCATCGAGTTGGGCGTGTTGCCCGCCACGTAGAGCTTGAGAATGTAGGTCTTGCGGGCGGGCATGGCGGCGGCCATCGGGGGTTGGGTGGAAAGCGTGGAGAGGTGGGGATGAAAGGGGGCTGGGTTGATCGGAATGCCCCGTCGTGTCTCGATCCTCAGGGTTTGCTGCTGGGGGTTGTAGCCGCATCAAGGTTCACCGGGGGGGGCTCAGGGCTGGTCAGGGGCGGATCCGGGGGAATCGAGCGGCGGTACATCTCACAGAGGTGAGCCATCACATCGAGCAGGGCCAGGCGGTAGTCCTGGAGAAAGTCGTTCTTGTGACCCTCCAGCTGCAGCTGCTTGCCGAAGCGATCGATCAGATTCATGTGGATCTCGACCACGCGCGTGATCGGCAGATCGCTGAAGAAGGCCGTGTTCACGAAGCTTTCCAGGGCCTGGTTAGCGCTGGCCGGGTCGCGGAAGTAACTGAGCAGCAGGTCGCGGTAGGTGCGGGTCAGCGAGCCCAGCAGCTCCTCCCGATCGCCGGCGCCGAGGTGGCGCAGAAAGCGGGCCGGATCGCGTTTGTAATAGATGCCGAGGTAGCCGAGCCGATCCCGCAGGCGATTGGCCAGCTTCCAGCGCTCGGCGGCCCCCTCCGCCTCCGCCCGGGTCGCGGCGGGCGCTCCTGGGGCGGCGGCCACCGCCCCAGCTCCGGCCCCCTGGGCGCCGCCGGCCGGGGCCAGGCCTGCTGCGGCCTCGCCGCCTGCGGCCATGGCCGCTCGGGAGTCACCGCCCGTGGCACCGCCAGCCGCCCCCGATCCCCGGCCGATCCCGGGCCCGCCGGCCCCGCCCCCGCCAGCCCTGTTGGCCAGGCTGGGCGTGCCGCGGCGCAGGAAGCGGGCCACGGCGGCATCGAGGCTGTAGGTGAGCTGCTCCAGCTGATCCGGCGGCAGGTGCACCTCCGCCTCATGGAGCTCCACCCGGCCGCTCACGGCGCCGATCACCACCGCGGGCCACAGCAGACCTCGCTCCTCCAGGTCCGCCACCACATCGGGCCCGAGGATCCCCTGCTCGAGCAGCAGCCCATCGATGCCATCACGCCGCGCCTCCAGGGTCGCCACCGGGTCGGCATCGGCGGGAAGAACCTCCAGCCGATAAGGCCCACCCCGCAACCACTGGGTGCTGGCGGCAAGCAACTTGGCATCGCGCAGCAGCGAAGCGATGGTGAGCTCCGGTTCGGGCATCATCCGAAACGAGGGGGACAACCCTCTGGTCTCAGGCATGTTGACGGAGCGGACCTGCGAATGGGAAACTCTTTGTTTGTCTTTCGATTGACGCGCGCCAGGCCCCAATGGTTTCAAAACGGCCGCTGTGCTCTGCAGCCGCTGCCGTCTGCCGCCAGCCTGGCCGTGCCCCGACGCCCATGAGCGCAACCCCCACCACCGCGGCGGCCACGACGGCAGCCACAACCACCGCAGCCGCCACCACCGCAGCCGCCTCAGCGAGCTCCGCCAGCCCGGCCGCTCCCAGCCAGCCCCAGGCCGCCGCTGCCCCGGCCGCCGGCTCCGAGGCTGGCCCCGGCCCCTACGCGATCGTCGAGGCCTCCGGTCAGCAGTTCTGGATGCAGCCGGATCGCTACCTCGACATCGATCGTCTCAACGCCGAGGTCGACAGCACCGTCAGCCTCGACACCGTGCTGCTGGTCCGTGATGGCAAGGGCACCAGCCTGGGAGCTCCCTACGTCAAGGGCGCCACGGTGACGCTGAAGGTGCTCGCCCATCGCCGCGGCCCGAAGGTGATCGTCTACAAAATGCGGCCCAAAAAGAAGACCCGCCGCAAGAATGGCCACCGCCAGGAGCTCACCCGCGTTCTCGTGACCGCCATCGAGGTCGGCGGCAAGGCGATCGCCTGATCTCCCTTCCCTCTCCTCTCTCCAGCACCAGACCCATCACCCCTCCGCTCCCATGGCCCACAAGAAAGGCACAGGCTCCACCCGCAACGGCCGCGACTCCAATTCCAAGCGCCTTGGCGTCAAGCGCTACGGCGGCGAAGCGGTGAGCGCCGGCTCGATCCTGATCCGGCAGCGCGGCACCTCCGTGCTGCCCGGGGTCAATGTGGGCCGCGGCTCCGACGACACCCTTTACGCCCTGGTGGATGGGGTGGTGAGCTTCGAATCGATCCGCCGCGGCCTGCGCAACCGCAAGCGCGTGCACGTGGCCGTGGGGTGACCCCGTCCCCGTCCGCTCACGCTGACCCGGCCGCCCCCAGCGGCCCCTGTGGCTTCCTCGTGGTCGATAAACCGGCCGGACTGACCTCCCATGGCTGTGTAGCGGCAGTGCGCCGGGCCTATGGGCTGCGGCGTGTCGGCCATGGCGGCACCCTAGACCCCGCCGTGACCGGTGTGCTGCCGATCGCCATCGGTCCCGCCACCCGGCTGTTGCCCTACCTGACGGGCAGCAAGGCCTACACCGGCGTCATTCAGCTCGGGCTGCGCAGCAGCAGCGACGACTTGGACGGCACCGTGCTCGATCGCCAGCCCCCGCCAGGCCTTTGCCTGGAGGAGCTGGACGCCGCCCTGCAACGGTTCCGCGGTCCGATCCTGCAGATTCCCCCCCAGGTCTCAGCGGTCCATGTGGCAGGCGAACGGGCCTATGCCCGGGCCCGACGCGGTGAGACCGTGGCCCTGCAGCCCCGGCCGGTGACAATCGAGCAGCTGCAGCTGATCGCCTGGGACCCCGCCAGCGGTCGTCTGGAGCTGGCGGTGCGCTGCTCCGCCGGCACCTACATCCGCGCCCTGGCCCGCGATCTTGGCGAGACCCTCGGCTGTGGGGGTGCCCTGGCCTTGCTGCGTCGCACCGAAGCCCTCGGCTTCGACCTCAGCGACGCCGTTCCCCTCGACCGGCTTGCGGCTCCCCCGGCGCCGCCCCTGGTCGATCCGATCCGGGCCCTCGGCCACCTGGCCCAGCACAGGCTCAGCGCGGCCGAGCTGCTCGATTGGCGCTGCGGTCGGCGTCTCCAGGGCGATCGGGCCTCGGGCGACCTTCCCTGCTCCGGCGATCTTCCGCCCCCCGGCGGCGATCCGGCGGACCCGGTGGCGGTCGTCGCCGCCGCAGGCGATCCAGCGGGCCCGGTGGCTGTGATCGCCCCCGATGGCCGGCTGGCGGGCATCGCCCAGCGCAGCCCGGAGGGCGACCTTCGCCCCCGCCTGGTCTTCGCCGCCGCCGGCTGATCACCCTCCCCCCGCCCCCGTCACCCGATCCCTCTGCAGCGATGGCCGGCCACAGCAAATGGGCCCAGATCAAACGCACCAAGGCGGTGGTCGACGCCAAGCGGGGCGCGGTGTTCACCCGCCTCGGGCGGGAGATCACGGTGGCCGCCCGCGGTGGCGCCGATCCGGCCGGCAACTTCCAGCTGCGCACCGCGATCGAGAAGGCCAGAGCTGCCGGGGTGCCCAACGCCAACATCGAGCGGGCGATCGCCAAGGGCTCGGGCCAGGGAAGCGGCGATGGCGTGCCGTTCGATGCGGTGCGCTACGAGGGCTATGGACCCGGCGGGGTGGCCGTGCTGATCGAGGCCCTCACCGACAACCGCAACCGCACCGCCGCCGACCTGCGCCTGGCCTTCAGCAAGCACGGCGGCAACCTTGGGGAGAGCGGCTGCGTCAGCTATCTGTTCGAGCAGCGATCCGTGGTGCGGCTGGCCCAGGCCGATCTGCAGGAGGAGGCGCTGCTGGAGCGGCTGCTGGAGCTGGAGGAACAGGGGGGACCGGCGGTGCTCAGCTACAGCCTCGATCCAGAGGGCGCCGATGTGCTGGCAGCATTCGCCGATCTCGAGGCCCTGCAGGATGGCCTGCGCCGCCTGGGCTTGCCGGTGGCCGGCTGGGAACACCGCTGGATCGCACCGCTTCCCTGCCGGCTGGAGAGCGAGGACACCCTGCGCTCGTGCCTGCGCATGCTCGATGCGCTGGAGGAGCTCGATGACGTGCGCAGCGTCACCTCCAACCTCGAGGCCGACGACGCTCTGCTGGAAGCGGTGATGGCCTAGGCCAGGGGCATCGCGGCCTGGTCGGCGATCACGGTGACGGCGGGATGGCGCTGGATCCAGCTGGCCGGGAGGTCTGGGCTGGGCGGCTCCGCCAGGGCGCGGCGCAGCACCTCCGCCTTGGCCGCCCCGGTGACCACCAGCAGCAGCTGCTCGGCAGCCAGGATCTCCCGTAGGCCGAGGGTGATCGCCCGATCCGGCACGGCGGACGGATCACCGCCGAAGGCGGCGGCGTTCTGGCGGCGGGTGGCCGGGCTCAGGGCCAGGCAACGGCAGGGCAGCTCCCAGCCGCTGGGGGGTTCGTTGAAGCCCACATGGCCATTGAGGCCCAGGCCGAGCAGCTGCAGGCCGATCCCCCCGGCTGCCGCCACGGCCTCGCCGTAGGCGCGGGCCGCGGCCTGGGGATCGGCGGCCAGGCCGTCGGGGAGATGGACGCCGGCCGGATCCAGGCCCAGGGGCCGGGTCAGCCGCTCCGCCATCTCGGCGGCGAAGGAGCGGGGATCGGCTGGACCGAGACCCACATACTCATCGAGATTGAAGCTGCACCAGTGGCGCCGCACCGTCTCGGCCTCGCGGCTGGGCAGGGCGGCGAGCCGGCGGGCCAGGGCCCGGTAGACCGGCTCCATCGTGCGGCCCGTCGCCAGGCCCAGGGGGCGATGGGGAATGCGGAGGGCCTCCTGCACCAGCAGTCCGGCCACCCGTTCGGCCACGGCCTCGGGATCGGCCAGCCGGATCAGCCGTGGGCCGGGCTCAGCGGCCGGCGTAGGGGACCAGCTCGGCACCCCGGTAATAGTGGCGGAGGATCGCGCCATAGTCCTTGCCGCGCAGTGCCAGGGCATAGGCGCCCCATTGGCTCATTCCTACTCCATGGCCGAAGCCCCGCCCCACCACCTCCAGGGCGGGCAGCTGGGCTGACAGGACCGGGGCGAACTGGGCCGGGGCCGGAGCCACGGCCGGAGCCTCCGTCGACGCCTCGTCCAGGGCCCCAGCCGGGGCCACCGCCCCGGTGGCGGAATCCACCAGCGCGGGAAGCGGCGGCGGCGGAGACGGGCCAGCACCCGGGCCCGCTGGCGGAGTGCGGCGGCCGGAGGACGGGGCAGACGGGTCCTGGCCAGCTGGTGGCCACCAGCCGCCGCCGTAGCGGGCTGCGGCGGCCGCCCGGGCCGTGGCGGCGGTGATGCCGCCGCCCATCACCCTGGGGGCCTCCCCCGGGCCCGCCGCGGGGTCGGGGGCTCGGCCGCCGCTGGCCTGGCCGGCGGGATCCTCGAAGCGGAACTGCACCAGGGTGCTGCGCAGCCCGAGCCGCTGCCGCAGCTCGCCGCCGCTCAGATCCAGGCTGCCCGCGGGGCCGATCACCCTGGCCCGCCGCACCCGACCGGTGCTGGAGGTGGCCAGCACCTCGATGCGGTTGGCCCCGGCGGTTTCGCGGAAGGCGCGGCGCAGCTGCTGGGGTTCGATCCGCAGCGACCACTGGCGCCAGGGCGACTGATCATCGCCATCGGGCACGCTCACCAGATAGGGGAGCTGGCGGTTCCAGGTTTCGCCGCTGTTCTCGGTGCTGCCGCCACTGCTGCTGTGGAACACCGCATCGATCAGGGTGCCTCCGAAGCGCAGCACCTGGGAGCGGGTGGCGGCCACGGCGGCGCGGGTGGAGGGGGTCTCCGCCTCCACCCCCAGGTAGGCCTGGCTGGCCACCGTGGCCTTGAGGTCGTAGAGGGAGGCCGGCTTCAGCTGGGCCAGGGCATAGGTGCGGGCCGCCACAGCCTGGGCCCGCAGGGCCTCGGCCGGCCAGCGGGCCGGCATCTCGCTGCCAACCACGCTGGGCAGGTAGGTCTCCAAGGGGATCAGGTTGAGGGCCATCAGCGCCGAGCCCTCCGGCCGCACCTGCAAGGCGCCCCGATAGGCGCGGCGCCCCAGGGCCACCAAAGCCTGTGGGGTCTGCAGGGCCCCAGCCCAGGGCAGAACGCCGCCGATCCCGTTGGCGGAGCCGAGCGGCCCCCGGCCGCCGGTCGCCGGCGGAGCCGGCTCCAGCACCAACACCTGGAGCGCCAGGCGCTGCGGCGCCGCCAGCTGCGGATCAGGGCTGTCGGGGCGGTCCAGCACCAGGCCGCCACCATCGCGCTGGATCCGCAGCCGCTCCCCCTGCGGCAGCCGCAGCAGCTCGCGCCCCTGGCCGTCGCGCAGCTGCAGCGGCCCGCCCTCGGCCCGCGGTTCGAGCACCGAGCCCTGCTGGAGCAGCACCCGCAGCAGGGGGTTGGCGGCGCTGGGGGCGAGGTCGGCCGTGGCCATGGCGGTGCCGCTGCGGGGCACGGCGAAGGCCTGACTCGCCACCGCTGCCGCCAGCAGCCCAGCCAGCAGCAGCGTCGCGGACCTGCGGCCGGGGAGCTGGCGAGGGGTGGGGAGGGCCACAGCGGAACCAGGAGCGCCCCATTGTGCCGGCCGATGTCATCCCGGGCCAGGGCGATCGCTGAACGCCCCGTGGCAGCATGCCCGGGGCCATCCACAGCCGCCGTGCAGGTCACCTTCCTGGGCACCAGCTCGGGCGTTCCCACCCGTTCCCGCAATGTCTCGGCCGTGGCCGTGCGCCTCCCCCAGCGGGCGGAGCTCTGGTTGTTCGACTGCGGTGAGGCCACCCAGCACCAGTTCCTGCGCAGCGACCTGAGGGTGTCGCAGCTGCGGCGGATCTTCGTGACCCACATGCACGGCGACCATGTGCTCGGACTGCCCGGGCTGCTGGCCAGCCTGGGCCTGGCGGGCAGCTGCCCGGGCCTGGACCTCTACGGTCCCGATCCCCTGCGCGATTTCCTGGAAGGGGTGCTGCGCACCACCTCCACCCGCATCGGCTACCCCCTGCGCACCCATCGGGTGCGGGAGGCGGCCCGCAGCGGCGCCCTGCTGCTCGATGACGACGACATCACCGTGCGCTGCACCGCCCTCACCCATCGGGTGCCGGCCTATGCCTACCGGATCGACCGCAAGCCCAGGCCCGGTCACTTCGACGTGGCCAGGGCCCGGCAGCTGGGGATTCCAGCGGGGCCGATCTACGGCCAGCTGAAGGCCGGCCGCAGCGTCACCCTCGACGATGGCCGGATCATCCGCGGCGAGGCCCTCTGCGGCCCGCCCCGGCCCGGCTGCAGCCTGGTGTATTGCACCGACACGGTGTTCAGCGAGGCGGCGGTGGCCCTGGCCCGCGGCGCCGACCTGCTGATCCATGAATCCACCTTCGCCCACGGCGAGGCGGCGATGGCGATCGCCCGCCAGCACTCCACCAGCACGATGGCGGCCCAGACCGCCCTGGAGGCCGGCGTCAAGCGGTTGGTGCTCACCCACCTCAGCCCCCGCTACCTGCCCGGCAATCCCGTCACCCCGGACGACCTGCTGGCCGAGGCCCGCGCCATCTTCCCGGAGACCCAGGTGGCCAGGGATTTCCTGAGCCTCGAGCTGGGCGAGGAGGGGGGGGATCCCGAACCGGACCCCACCCCCGACCCTGCAACAGTTCACGAGGATCCCAACCGCCGGACCCACGCCCCGTGATACAAGGTCTCAGTCGCGGTTCCACCGCCATTTCACCGGCAATCTCCATGGCCCCCTTCCTCCCTTCAGCCATTCGCG
>JBMSXZ010000002.1:0-54665 GCA_049426205.1 Cyanobium sp. | reverse complement strand
CCTGGCGGGGCTGCGGCGGCGGCCGGCCCGCTGAGCAAAGAGCCGGCACTGTTCAGCCGGCCTGCCGCCGCCGGTTTCAGCTGCGAAGCTCGGCGCCGAACTGGTTGGCGAGGGCGTGCCGCACCTTGTCGTGGGCGGCCTCCACCTCCGGATCGGTGAGGGTGCGGGAGGCATCGCGGTAGCGCAGCCGGAAGGCCTGGCTGCAGCGCCCCACCCCCACCTGGGCCCCCTCATAGCGGTCCACCAGATCCGCCGCCTCCAGCAGCGGCTTGCCGGCCTTGCGGATCGCCGCCAGCAGGTCCTGGGCAAGCACATGCCGATCGACCACCAGGGCGAGATCCCGCTCCGAGGCCGGAACGGTGGGGTAAGGCCGGAAGGCCGGCAGCCGCCGGGCCGGGCGTGCCGCTGCGGTGAGCAACGGCTCGAGCTCGATCGTGAACAGGTACGTGGCGTCGGGGAGTTCGAGCTCTGCGGCGAGGGCCGGGTGGAGCTGGCCGAACCAGCCGGCCGGTCGCCCCTCGATCACCAGCACGGCGCTGCGGCCGGGGTGAAGCAGCTCGGCGGGGGTGTCCCCCGATGCTGCCGGTCGGTCCTGCAGCGGCACCGCCAGCCCGGCAAGGCCCGCCTGCAGCAGGCCGCGGGCTTCGTAGTAGTCGAGGTGGCGGGGTTTGCCGCTGCTGCTCCAGCGCTCGCTGCGCCGCTCGCCGCTGATCACCCCGGACAGCAGGGCCCGCTCCTCGAGGCCATCGGCGAGCGGCCGGAACACCCGACCGATCTCGAACGCCCAGAAGCCCTCCTGGGACGCCTGGAGATTGCGACGGGCCGCCTCCAGCAGTTCGTCGTGGAGGTTGTCGCGCAGGTGTCCGTAATCGGCCAGGAGCGGATTGGCCAGGGGGATGCGACCGGATCCGCCGGTTGTCAGGGAGAGGGCCAGGGTTTCCTGCAGACCGGCGCTGCACAGGGCCTGGCGAAGCCGGCGTTCCAGAAGCTGAATCGGTGCGGGGCCCCCTGGTTCCAGCGGATCGGGCAGGCGGGCGCCGAACTGGTCGTAGCCCACCAGCCGGGCCACCTCCTCAATCAGATCCACCTCCCGGCGCAGATCCAGGGCCCGCGACGGCGGCACCGTCACCGACCAGCCGTCATCATCGGGCTCAAGAACGCAGCCGAGGGCTGTGAGCGTCGCCTCGATGCGGTCGTCGGGCAGATCCTGCTCCTCAGCGTCAGCCCCGCCGACCGGCCCGAGCAGGTTGTGGAGCGCATCCCGGCGCAGCCGGATCGGGTCTGCGGCGGCGCGGCTGCCGGCGTGGAGCCAGCGCCCCTCCGGCCGGGCAGCGGCGAGCTCCTGAAGCAGGGCGACGGCCCGATCGCTGGCCGCCAGGGTGGCCTCGGGCGGCAATCCCTTCTCGAAGCGGCTGCTGGCCTCGGTGCGCAGCCCGACACTGCGGGCGGAGCGGCGCACGGCCCGAGGATCAAAGGCGGCGGCCTCGAGCCAGATGGCCGTGGTCGTTTCGCTGACCGCTTCGGCCTGGCCTCCCATCACACCCGCCAGGGCGATCGGGCGGTCCGCCAGGGTCACCACCAGGGCCTCGCCATCGAGGTTCCGCTCCACGCCGTCCAGGGTGGTGAGGATCTCGCCGGGGCGGGCCTGCCTCAGTCCGATGGCGGCGGGATCGGCCTGGCCCGCAGCGGTGAGGCGATCGCGGTCGAAGGCATGGAGCGGCTGACCGGTTTCGAGCATCACCAGATTGGTGATGTCGACCACGTTGTTGATGGGGCGCACGCCGGCCTTCTCCAGCCGTTGGCGCAACCAGGCGGGCGAGGGGCCCACCTGCAGACCGGAGAGGGCGGTGAGGCTGAACAGACCGCCAGCGGCCATCCGGGCCTGATCCTCAGGGCTGGCCGGCAGAGGCTGGGCCGAGGGTCCGGGGGGAACCGGCGGCGGCAGGACCCGGGCACCGGTGAGCGCCGCCACCTCACGGGCGATGCCCAGCATCGACAGACCATCGGGGCGGTTGGCGGTGATCGCCAGATCGAACACCTGGTCGTCGAGCCCGAGCAGCGGCGCCACCGGGCTGCCCAGCGGCGGCAGGGACTGGCCCAGCTGATCGAGGATCGCGATCCCCTCACCGCCGCCCCCCTGGCCGAGCTCCTGAAGCGAGCAGATCATGCCGCTGCTGGCCACGCCCCGCAGCTCAGCCGGGCGGATCGTCAGGCCCACAGCCGGCAGGGAGGCCCCGACCAGAGCCACGGGAACATGAATGCCGGCACGCACATTGGCGGCGCCACAGACGATCTGCAGGGGGTCCGCCGCCCCGACATCGACCTGGCAGACGCTCAGTTTGTCGGCGGCGGGATGGGGCTCGCGCCCGCGCACATACCCCACCACCACACCGGCGGCATTGGCCGCCAGATCCTCGATGGCATCCACCTCGAACCCAGCGATCGAGAGGCGCTCCGCCAGCTCCCGGGGCTCCAGCGCCCCTGGCTCCACGGCGACCAGCTCCCGCAACCACTGCAGCGAAACCCTCATCCCACCCGACCGCAAGGCAAGCGCAGGATCCTAGGCAGCGGCTGGAATGAAGCAGGAACCACCGGAAGGTAAGGTGAAACGTCGTCTACCGCCTCGCCGACGCGGCGCAACGTCCTTCCCATGGCCAAGAACAAGGGCGTCCGGCTGGTGATCACTCTCGAGTGCACCGAATGCCGGTCCAACCCCGCCAAGCGGTCTGCTGGTGTGTCTCGCTACACCACCCAGAAGAACCGCCGCAACACCACCGAACGACTGGAACTGAAGAAGTTCTGCCCCCACTGCAACAAATCCACGGTCCACAAGGAGATCAAGTGAGTCAGGGCCGCTGAGCTCTGTTGTCACGCCGCACCGGTCCGCCAGCCCCTGCCGCGCTGGGTTCCGGAAGGACTGACGGCCTTGGATGGACGGCAACGGCAATGGATGGCCTCTGAAATTCCATCGCCTTCCATCCCCGGCACTCCCCACCGGGCCCGATGCCGCAACAACAGCTCCGACCCGTGGCAGGGCCACGGCCCCCAGCCCCTCTCCCATCGGCCGACCTCCTCCGGAGCGTTGCCCACCCCCTTCCCCTTCCTGAACCGTCGTCATGTCCAGCTCGTTCTTCAAAAAGCGCCTCTCCCCCATCAAGCCGGGTGATCCGATCGACTACAAGGATGTCGATCTGCTCAAAAAATTCATCACCGAACGCGGCAAGATCCTGCCCCGCCGCCTGACCGGCCTCACCGCCAAGCAGCAGCGCGATCTGACCAACGCCGTCAAGCGTGCCCGGATCGTGGCGCTGCTGCCGTTCGTCAATCCCGAGGGCTGAGGCCCCCGGCCCGACCCCTCGCAGCGGTGGAGTCCAAGGAGAGCATCGCCCCGGGCGATCTGGTGGGGGTCAGCCTCCCCGGCGGCCCCAGGATCGGGGTGATCCTGTCCCTGCGGAGCAACCGCGTCGAGATCAGGCTGGGCGATGACAACCGCAGCACCGCTCTGCCGCGCCGCGACCTGGTCTGCCTGTCCAGGCTCGCCGCCGACTGGCCGCCGGAGCGCCTGCCCCAGGGCTGGAATCAGCCTCCTTGGACGCTCAGCGAGGCCGCCTTGGCGGCGGCCTTGCCCCACAGCCGGGAGCTCGGGGCGGCCTGGCTGCTGCTGCGGGAGACCTCCAGCGAGGGTCCCCTCAACCTGGGGGGTCTGGTCGATCTGATCGGGGATTCCAGCGATCCCGCCCAGCTTGCTGCCTGCTGGCGCTGGCTTGAGGGTGATCAGACCCTGTTCCGATGGCGTCAGGGCCATCTTGAGGCGCGGCCGCTCTCGGAACTCAGGCCCCTGCGGCACCAGCGGCGCCGCCAGGAGCTGGAGCTCCAGGCCCGCCAACGCTGGAGCGAAACCCTCCGCCGCCGCCAGCCCCTCGACGCCTCCCTGCTCGATCGCGAGCAACAGGAGGATCTGCGCTTGTTGCGCTGCTGGGCCAGCGGCGACACCACCACGGCACTGCCCGACCCCCTCAGCCGGCTGTTGCACGACTGCCGCTGCCAGGCCGAGCCGGGGGCGATCCGCCACCTGCTCGCCGATCTCGGCCAGTGGGAACGCCACCATCTGCCCGCCCTGGAGGCCACCACCTGGGAGCAGGGGTTCAACGCCGACCTCCTCGCCGAGGCCGATCGCCTCTGCCAGCAGGCCGCTGGCGACTGGCCGGGGGACGAACAGCGGCAGGACCGCACCGCTCAACGGGTGGTCACGATCGATGATGAGGACACCCGCGAGATCGATGACGGCCTCGCCCTGGAGCGGCTCGAGGGGGATCACTGCCGCCTCTGGATCCACATCGCCGATCCAGGCCGGCTGGTGGCGGCGGGCACCCCGCTGGATCTGGAGGCCGCCCGTCGCGCCAGCACCCTCTACCTGGCCCGCGGCACCCTGCCGATGTTTCCGCCCGCCCTGGCCCACGGGCCGATGAGCCTGCGGGCCGGGCACCGCTGTGCCGCCTGGAGCCTCTGGGTGGATCTCGATGGCGAGGGCCAGGTCCTGGCCGATGGTCTGGAGCGCACCTGGATTCGTCCCGCCTACCGGCTGTCCTACGCCGACGCCGACGCCTTGCTGGAGCTGGCCCCTCCCCAGGAGCGCGACCTGCTCACCATCGCCGAGCTGCTGGGTCGCCGGGAGCGGTGGCGGCAGCAGCGGGGCGCCCTGCGGCTGGATGATCCGGAGGGGCGCTTTCGGGCCCGGCGTTCGGAGCCAGGCTCCAGCGGCGACGATCCCGCGGCTGCCGATGGCGGCAGCGGCCCCAGCGCGGCAGCGGCGGGCGGGGGCGGCAACGACCCGACGGCCCTTCGGGCCGAGCTGGAGGTGACCGAACCCTCCCCGGCCCGGCGGATGGTGGCCGAGGCCATGGTGCTCGCCGGGGCCGTGGTGGCCGAGCGCGGGCGGCGCCTTGGCGTGGTGCTGCCCTATCGCTCCCAGCCTGCCTGCGCCCTTCCCTCCAGCACCGAGCTCGAAGCCCTGCCACCGGGGCCGGTGCGTCATGCGGCGATCAAGCGCTGCCTCAGCCGGGGGCAGGTCGGAACCACCGCCGCCCCCCACTTCAGCCTCGGCCTCGACGCCTACGTGCAGGCCACCTCGCCGATCCGGCGCTACGCCGATCTGGTGGTGCAGCGCCAGCTGCAGTGCCTGCTGGAGGGCACCCCACCCCTGGGGGAGCCGGAACTGGCCGCCCAGCTTCAGGATCTGGAGCCAGCGCTGCGCCAGGGGGTGCAGATCCAGCGGGATGATCAACGCCACTGGCTGCAGGTGTGGTTCGAGCAGCAGCCGCGACACTCCCTGGACGGGGTGTTCCTGCGCTGGTTGCGGGCCTATCAACAGTTGGGGCTGGTCTGGATCGAGGAGCTCTGCCAGTCGCTTCCCTGCACCTGCCCGGCCCGCTGCGAGCCCGGCCACAGGCTGCTGGTGCGGGCCGTGGAGGTGGATGCCCTGCGCGACCGGCTTCGCCTTGAGGCGACCACCTAGCGGCTGCGGACGGCGCCCTCGTTTAGGGGCGTTCCGCCAGCCGCGACACCCGCAGCCAGGGCCCCCAGGGATTGGCACAGCCGATCAGCCGCACCGGCCGGCGGCGCTCCTGCCCCAGCAGCCAGCGGTGCAGGGCGGGCTCCAGGGTGATCAGGGGCCACACTCCAGCAGCGGTTTCCAGGCCGTAGCCACCGTCGCCGTCGGGGCGGAGGGTGCCCTCCCAGAGGGCCTCGCCCGGTTCGGGTGGGCTCTGCCAGGGGACAGGGGCGTCAGGGTCTGGCAGGCCAACCAGGCAGCCATCGGAGCCCAGCCGTGAGGGATCGCTGAGGGCCAGGCGCTGACGCTCCGCCCACTGGGGATGGTGCCAGGGAAGATCCCAGAGCGGCAGGGGGCTGGCCGGGGCGTGGGGGTCGGCGATCAGGGCCTCCTGCAGGCGGCCCACGGGCAACGCGGCCAGGGGCAGATCGGCGGCGAGAGCCAAGGCCGCCGCCTGGCCCGCCGCCTGGCCGATGTTGAGCACCAGGGGCTGCAGCCGCGTCGCCCCGTTGGCCATGTGGCTCACCCCCAGGCACTTGTCGGCGGCCAGCAGGTTGTCGACCGACTCGCTCACCAGGGCCCCGTAGGGAATGGTGAAGGGCGTGCCGCTCCAACGCCCCCCCCAGCGACAGCTCTTCGGAGCCAGGGGCCAGTCGGGACCCGGATAGTGGTGGTCGTTGGCGTAGTTGCCCACGGCGATCGCCTGGCACTGGCCCTCCCGCAGCGGCAGGGGGGCGATGCAGGCGCCGGGCCCCTGGGGCAGCAGGTGCTGCTCCAGCACCAGGTCGAGGGCCTGCAGCCGCCTGCCCTCGCGCCAGTAGGGCATCAGGGCCAGGGGTTCAAGGCCCTCCAGGGCTCCGGACCTGGCCGCCGCAGCCGTGGGAAACAGCCCCTCAAGCCGCAGGGCTCCGCCGCTGGCCTGGCCCAGCGCCCGGGCAAAGGCGAGGCTGTGCTCCCCCATGGCCGCCGCCAGCTCAGCCTCGGCGCTGGTGGCGGGGAAATCGGCGGCCGCGGTGCCCTCAAAGGCCCGCGACAGGCCCCCGTGCCAGTCGTTGCCGTGCACGGGCCAGTTGAGCATCACCGCTCCCCCCGGCAGCCGGCCATAGCACAGGGTGCGCTCCAGACCGAACCGCTCGCAGGCGCCTTCGAAGGGGGGCGGCAGCACTGGGGCCGGAGCCGCCTCGACCTGGGGGGCAGCCGGTGGCGGCGGGGTGAGCAGCGGATCCGGCGCGGCAAGGCGGGCCAGCGCCACCCAGGTGGGCGATTGGACCGGCTGCTGCTGGAAGAAGGGATCTGCAGCCAGGTCAGCGGCTGGCGGGGCGCTCGGTTCCTGCCATCGCTCCCGCGGCTCCCAGCCGAAGCGAAAGGAGGCCTCAGCCAGGGGGAAGAGATCGCCGCGGTCGCTGCCATCGATCACCACACCAACGCTGAGGCGCACGCAGGCTCCGGGGCGACCCGAGGGACCAGGGGCCTGCACCCGCACCGCCTGGATCCGCCGCCCGCTGCGCTCCACCTCCAGCAGCCGGCAGCAGGGCCACCAGCGCAGGCGGGATTCCGCCGCCAGCCACCGCCGCAGGATCCGCTCGGCGCTGGAGGGTCTGTAGGCGAAACAGCTCACCCAGTTGTGGTCGAGGCCTTGGGGTTCCTCCAGGGCCAGGGCCCGCAGCAGGGCCCCCCACAGCCCGGTCTGCCAGGGGGTGAGTTCGTTGCCGTCGGGAGCACAGACCCCGGCGGCACTGACCATGCCGCCCAGCCAGGGCCCGGGGGTGAGCAGCACGGTGTCGGCCCCGGCGCGGGCCGCCTGGAGCGCGGCCGCAATGCCGCCGCTGCCCCCACCCCAGACCAACACCGGCGCGTGGCCGTCGCTCAGCGCCTCCATGGGCCCGGATCAAGTGTCCCCATTCGACCCCGTGGCCTTGCGGCGCTGCCTGGGCAGGGGTCCAGCGGCGAGGCTGTCCGCCCGCGCCGGCGTCGGTAGAGTGCCGGATGACGGAGGGGTTGCTGGCTGGCACACCGGCCATCCAGCCTGTTCATCGGTCCGATCCTGGCCTGCGACCACCGCCCGGCGTCCTTCCCAGGCGGGGTCGCTCCCGGTGCTGCCGCTCCACCCCCGCGCCCCGCCGCCCGCCGATGCCCTTCACCCTCACGACGCCGCTTTATTACGTCAACGATCGGGCCCACCTCGGCAGCACCTACACGACCCTCGCCTGCGACGCCATCGCCCGCTTCCAGCGCCTGCAGGGTCAGGAGGTGCGGTTCATCACCGGCTGCGACGAGCACGGCCTGAAGATCCAGCGCACCGCCGAGGCGGCGGGGATGACCCCCCAGGCCCATTGCGATGCCGTGAGCACCGGCTTCCGAGAGCTCTGGCAGCGCTGGCAGATCAGCAACGACCGCTTCATCCGCACCACCGATCCCCGCCACCGGGCGGTGGTCGAGGCCTTCTTCGCCAGGGTCGAGGCCCAGGGCGACGTGGTGGAGGGCCGCCAGCAGGGCTGGTATTGCGTGGCCTGCGAGGAGTTCAAGGACCATCCCCCCGGCGGCGAGCCCCCGGACTGCCCGATACACCTGCGTCCGCTGGAGTGGCGCGACGAGGTGAACCTGTTCTTTCGGCTATCGCGCTATCAGGACGCCATCGCCGCCCTCGTCGCCCGGCCAGACTTCATTGCGCCGGCCAGCCGCCGCCGCGAGGTCGAAAACTTCGTGGCAGGTGGTCTCAAGGATTTCTCGATCTCCCGGCGCGACCTGCCCTGGGGCATTCCCGTGCCTGGCCATCCCGGCCACACCTTCTATGTGTGGTTCGATGCCCTGGTGGGGTATCTCAGCGCCCTGTTCGAAGCCGAGGACCCGATCGATCTCGACCTGCTGCTCCAGCGGGGCTGGCCGGCGCAGCTGCATGTGATCGGCAAGGACATCCTGCGCTTCCATGCCGTCTTCTGGCCGGCGATGCTGCTGTCCGCAGGACTGCCCCTGCCGGCGGCGGTCTTCGGCCACGGCTTCCTGACCCGCGAAGGGCAGAAGATGGGCAAATCCCTGGGCAATGTGCTCGATCCTGAGGTGCTGCTCAGCCGTTGCGGCCGCGATGCGGTGCGGTGGTATCTGCTGCGCGACATCCCTTTCGGTGACGACGGTGACTTCCAGCAGCAGCGGTTCTGCGATCTGGTCAACAACGACCTGGCCAACACCATCGGCAACCTGCTCAACCGCACCAGTTCGATGGCGCGCAAGTGGTTCGACGGGGCCGTGCCCCCGGCCGGAGATGCTGCCGCCAGCAGCCATCCCCTGGCCGAGGCCGCCCGTCGCGCCGAACAGGCGACCGTGGCGGCCCTGACGGCCCTCGATTTCCGCAGCGCCGCCGAGGCGATCCTGGCCCTGGCCCAGGAGGCCAACGGTTACCTGAATGACCGGGCCCCCTGGAAACGGATCAAGCAACCCGACCTGAAGCCCGAGGTGGCCGCTGACCTCTACGCCGTTCTGGAGGCAGCCCGCCTGGTGGCCGTGTTGCTGACCCCCCTGCTGCCCGATCTGGCCGAGCGGATGCTGCTGCAGCTGGGCCTCGATTCCCTGCCGAGCGACGCAACCGCCCCTGGCCTGGGCTCTGCGGCCCCAGCCCCGTGGGCGGAGGCACGACGCTGGGGTTGGCTGCTCAGCGGCACTCCCCTGCCCGAACCGGTGCCGGTGATGCAACGCCTGGAGCTGGATTCACCCCTGTGAGGCCCCCAGGCCTGGTCCCGGGAGCCCTGGTGCTGGCCCTGGCGCTGCTGCCGTTGGTCGGCTGCCGGGCCAGCAGCCCGACCCGTCGCGATGACGTGGCCCCACCGTTCGTGTTCCGCTCCCTCGACCTACGGCAGCAGACCCCCCTCGGCCAGCCCTCCTGGGAGCTCACCAGCTCCGAGGCCCGCTACGACCTGCGCCGACGCGTCGCCCAGGCCGCCGACCTCAAGGGCCTGATCTACAGCCGCGGCAAGCCCCTCTATCGCCTCCAGGCTGATAGCGGCACGGTGGTGCGCGACGGCGAGGCGATTCTTCTGGAGGGCAACCTGCGGGTGCAGCGGCTGGGGTCCCAGACGGTGCTGATCCGTGCCTCCCGGGCCCGCTGGCTGCCCCGCCGGCAATTGCTTCTGGTCGACCGCCACCCGGAAGCCCTCGACCAACAGGGCCGCCTGCGTGCGGAGCGGGCCCGCTTCCTGCTCAATGAAGACCGGCTGATCCTCAGCGGCCAGCCCCGAATGGAGCGCTGGGAGCAGCGTCACGACCCCCTGGCCCTGAAGGCCAGACAACCGGCCCCGATCACGATCGAGGCGGTGCAGGTGAGCTGGAAGCCTGGCAGCGGCGAGCTTCGGGCCAGCGGCCCGGTTCGGGGCCAGAGGCGGCCGCCCGGATCTGGGCCGGGCCAGCCCCCCCAGACCCTTGCCGCCGCTTCGATCGAGGGCAACACCCTGACCCAGGTGTTCACGCTCAAGGGCCCGGTGCGCTTCGACGACAGCGGCAGCGGCGACAGCTTCAGCGGCCGGGACGTGCGGCTGGCGGCGGCCAGCAGCGAGGCGAGCACCACCGAGGCCTTCCAATTCCGCCATGGCAGCGTTCAGGCCAGCGGCCATGGTCTGCGGCTGGATGGTCGCAACCATTGGCTGCGGATCGATGCGGCCTGCCGGGTGGAGCGGCCCGGGGAGCGGCTGGAGGCGGGCCGCTGCGGCTGGAACTGGGAATCGGGCGCGATCGAAGCCGATGCCGGCGTGCTGCTGCAGCGCAGCGCCCAGACCCAGACCACCCGCGGCCAGAGCCTCAGCGGCAGCCTGGGGGAAGGCGGGAGCCTGCGGATCAGCGCTCCGGGCTCGCGGGTGGTGAGCCGCTTCCGTCCGCCGCCGCCGCCCCAGCCAGCGGCGCCAGCGCGCCCAGCTCCGCCCCCCATCGTTCCGTGAGCCGGCGGCCCCAACCCTCGATCCACACCAGATCGGCCCGTGAAAAACAGCGGGCAGACCAGCCTCCGACCACCAACCAGGCCGCCGGACCGAGGGGTTGCACCACCACCGCTGGCAGGCCCTCAAGCAGGGGCATGAACTCATCCCGACCGGGATAGGGGGCCAGATCGACCAGGGAGATGGGCTTCTGGCGGAGGCTCGCCTGCTGACAGATCGGGCCCGGCCGGAAGGGGGTGGGGGCGAGCAGTCCCCGGCGCAGCAGGCAGGCATCGCCCCGCTGGACCAGCACCACGGCGGCGGGGGTGGCCATGAGCAGCATCGTGCTGCCCCAGCCCAGCTCCTCCCGCAGGGCGTCCGGTAAAGCGTCGGCCAGCTTGAGCCCTTGCTCCCCCTGGAGGGGGGCGCGGGCTGCGGCTTCCGGCACCACCCGCTGCCAGAGCAGACCGGCCAGCATCAGCAGCACCGAAAGGATTCCGGCCAGCACCGAGGCCCGCTCCAGGGGGGGGTCGAGCTGCGGCGCCAGGGCCTGATTCAGCACGCTGAGCACCAGGCCGCTCACCCCCAGGGCGACGGCGGCTCGGGCGGCTGGTGGAAGGGCCATGGCGAGCGTCGGTCCGCGGGGGAGGTCCCACGATGGCCGAGAGCAGACAGGCTCGACCATGGGGGGCAGACTGGGGGAACTCAGGAAGCGTGTGCCCCTCGTCGTGACCCTCCACACCAGCGCCCTCCCCACCGCCCTGCAGCCGGTTGCCCACCCCGCCCGCGGCCGCCGTCCCCAGCACAGGGGGCCTGCGGCAGTGGCGGCCGGGCTGCTGCTCGCCCTGGTGCTGCCGCTGCTGCTGGTGCTGGCGCCGGGCGCTGTCCAGGCGGTCTCGCTGCGGGATCTGCCGAGCACACCCCCGCCATCGCTGGTGCTCGACACCGCCGATGTGTTGAGCCGCGCCACCCGCCTCGACCTGGAGAAGCAGCTGCAGGCCTTCCAGGCCGATCACATTGAAGCCCGTCTGATCACGGTCGGTCGCCTCGACTACGGCCTGAGCCTGGAAGCGCTGGGTGAGGAGCTGCTCGCCGCCTGGAGCCCTGCGTCCAGTCAGGACAGGGCGGTCTCACGGGCCGGTGATGCGCTGCTGCTGCTGCTGATCGACAGCCAGAACAAGGCCGCAGCTGTGGTCGCCTCCCCCAGTCTGGAGGGACAGCTCAGCCCCGAGCTGCTGCGCAGCATCGCTCGCACCACCATGGCCATCCCCCTGCGCCAGGGCGACCGCTACCGCCAGGCCGGCGTCGATGGCCTCGATCGCCTGGCCACCGTGCTGCGTGGCGGTGAGGACCCCGGTGAGCCCGCCGTCAGCGAGGAAGCGGTGGTGGTCTCGAACGTGCCGAGCCGCGAGGAGACTGCCGAGAGCAACGGCTTCACCTGGGTGGTGGTCCTGCTGGTGGTGGGCACGGTGGTACCGATGCTCACCTGGTGGGTGTTCTCGCGCTGATCCCGATCCCAGATCCCGAAAGAGCACTGCAAACCCAACAGCCATGGCCCTCGGCGACTGGATCGGAACCTTCGGTAAAGCCCAGTCGATGGACCTCAGCAGCGACCTCGAGCGCGGCTACGAGGCCGCCCTGGAGATCCAGAGCATCGAACTTGAGCATTACAACGACCGACCGGTGCGTCCGGAGCTGGAACTGCGCATTCCCCGCCAGGTCCAGGCCCAGGTGCTGCGGCGCTTCCGGGCCGCCAGCCAGATCTGCCAGCAGGCCCTCCAGACCGTGGAGCCCTACCGCCGGGAGCTCTCGGGCCAGGAACTGCGCCAGCTGCAGCTGATCGAGTCGGTGATGGAGCGCTACGACCCCCGTCGCAGCCCCCTGCCGACACTCAGCCGCGCCCCGGAAGTGCTGCCGCGCAGCCTGATTGGGGTGGTCGATCAGGTAAGGCGCCAGCTCGATCCGGATGCGGAAGCGAGCGTGGTGGCAGGCTTCCGTCGCCGCCGGGATTCCACCCTGGTATCGCTGCGGATCCTGTTGCTGCTGGTGCTGGTGCCGCTGCTGGTGCAACAGGTGAGCCACAGCTACGTGATCTCGCCGCTGATCGATCGCTACGCCCCGAACACACCGCTGCTCAACTACTCCAGGCCCCACATGGATGAGCGGGCTGTGGAGAAACTGAGGGCCTTCAAGGCCGAACTCGAGTTCGAATCCCTGCTCAACAGCAAAAGCCTGCCGAGCCAGGAGGAGCTGCAGAAGCAACTGGCCGACAAAGCCCAGGAGCTCAAGGACGAGGCCCGAGAAGAGGGCAACCATGCCATCAAGAACATCCTTGCCGATGTGATGGCCTTCATCGGCTTCGTTCTGGTCTGCTGGTTCGGCCAGCGCGACATCCAGGTCCTGCGTGGCTTTCTCGACGAGGTGGTCTACGGACTCAGTGACAGCGCCAAGGCGTTTGCGATCATTCTGTTCACCGATATTTTTGTTGGCTTTCACAGTCCGGAGGGCTGGACAGTGCTTCTCGATGGCATTGCCCAACACCTTGGCCTGCCGGCAAGGGAGAATTTCATCATGTTGTTCATCGCCACCTTCCCGGTGGTTCTGGCCACCATCTTTAAATACTGGATTTTCCGCTATCTCAACCGCGTCTCTCCCTCTTCGGTGGCCACCTTGCGCAACATGAATGGTGGCGGTTGATTCCCTGCCCCGCCTCACCCTGATCAGCGGACCGGCCGGCAGCGGCAAGAGCCGCTGGGCTGAGCATCTCGCCCAGGTCTCCGGCCTGGCGGTGCACTACCTGGCCACGGGTCCGCAGGCTGCCGGGGATCCCAGCTGGCAGCGGCGTCTGGAGCGCCACCGCCGCCGCCGGCCGGCCAGCTGGCACTGTCTGGAGGTGGGGGGCGCCCTGCAGGAGGGTCTCGAAGCCCTGCCACCGGCGGATCTGGCCCTGGTCGACTCCCTTGGCACCTGGGTGGCGGCCCATCTCGATCGCAGCCCAGAGAGCTGGGAGCAGCTTGGCTCAGCCTTGCTGGAGCAGCTGCGGCGGCCGGGCGGACCGGTGCTGATGGTGGTGGAGGAGTGCGGCTGGGGAGTGGTGCCCGCCACCGCCATCGGTGGGCTGTTCCGCGATCGGCTGGCGACACTCCAACGGCGGCTGGGCGATGGCTGCGCAGCCTCCTGGCTGGTGCTGCAGGGCCGCGCCCTCGACCTGCACCAGCTCGGCCTGGCGGTCCCCCCTGAGCGCTGAGCGATGCCGAGGGTGGTGCTGTTTCAGCCGGAGATCCCTCCGAACACCGGCAATGTGGCCCGCACCTGCGCGGCCACGGCCAGCGAACTGCACCTGATCGAACCACTCGGCTTCAGCCTGGAGGATCGGTACCTGCGCCGTGCCGGTCTGGATTACTGGCCCCTGGTGCAACTGCATCGCCACCGCGATGGGGACACCTTCCTGGCGGAGCAGGGGCGCCGGGGGGGGCGCTTGGTGGCCCTGAGCGCCCGAGCCAGCGGCGACTACAGCCGGTTTCGGTTCCAACCCAGCGACTGGCTGCTGTTCGGGCGGGAGAGCGATGGACTGCCCCCGGAGCTGCTGGAGCGGGCCGATGCCAGGCTCACGATCCCGATGGAGGTGTCTGCCCAGCCTGGCCAGGCTGGGGTGCGGAGCCTCAACCTCTCGGTGGCCGTAGGGGTGGTGCTGTTCGAGGCCCTGCGCCAGCTGCGCCAGCCGATCAGCCCCGGCCATGCCGCCAGCGACAGCGTCGGCTGACGCCTGCCATCCCAGATCTGGTGGGGAGCGGAGCCGGTTCGGTCGCTCTCAGCACTTGTGCCCCCGGGGTGGACCGGTTACTCTCTGCCCGTCGCGTGGATGTCGGCTTCTCCACGGGATTTTGTCCAATGGGTGAAACACTGCATGAAGCCTTTCAGGTCCATCCTTCCCCTGCTCCTGGTCGCTCCGGCTGCGTTTCCGCTGGTCAGCGCGATCGCCAGCAATCCAACGGTTCTTGGAGATCCCAGCGATCCACTCCCGTTGGTCGACTCAGCCTCAGGGCCCCTGGATGTCCCGCAGCTTCCCCAGGCCGTTGAGCCGAACGGCAGCATCGATACCGTCCGGGACAACCTCCCGGCCCCCTCACCAGCCCCGGTGCTGGGAGCGTCCTCCGTCGGAAGCGACGCCTCCCTGATTGCGCTGGAGCCATCGGCCAGCTCCCGCCGTTCCCTCCCCGCCCCGCCCGAGCCGGTGACCCCCTCAGCAGTGGTCCGTTTCGGCGACACCCTTCTCAAAATTTCCCAGCGCTACGGGATCACGATCTCCGAACTGCTGCGCCTCAATCCCGGTCTCGATACAGCACGGCTGGTGGTGGGCAGCCAGATCCAGGTGGCCCACTCCTCGCCCGGTCGCGCTCGCATGCTGCTCGGCCTGGCTCCCGTCGGCAGCGGCGGACTGAGCTGGCCCGAGCTTCCCCAATTCGGTGAGGAGCGCAGGGGGGCCCCAGCTCCCCTGGCCGGCAGCTTCGCCTGGCCGGCCGAGGGCCTGTTCACATCCGGCTATGGCTGGCGCTGGGGTCGGATGCACAAGGGCATTGACATCGCCAATAACGTTGGCACCCCGATCAAGGCAGCCGCCTCCGGTCAGGTGACCTTCGCCGGCTGGCACGACGGCGGCTACGGCTATCTGGTGGAGATCACCCACAGCGATGGCACGCTGACCCGCTACGCCCACAACAGCACCCTGCTGGTGCGTGAGGGGGAGCTGGTGGAGCAGGGCGCGGTGATCAGCCGCATGGGCAGCACCGGACGCAGCACCGGCCCCCATCTGCACTTTGAGGTGGTGCCCCCAGGTCAGGGCGCCATGAATCCACTGCTGGTGCTGGCGCCCCGGGCCTGAGGCCTGGCCCGCCGGACGGGACAACTCCCCCCGGCGGGCCGTCCCGTACAATCAGGGAACCGCGGCTCGGTAGCTCAGCTGGTTAGAGCGTGGGATTCATAACCCCAAGGTCGGGAGTTCAAGTCTCCCCCGAGCCATTTCATTGGCCACCCCAGGTTGTCGCGGCCTGTTTCTGCCATTTCCAGGCGTTGTGCGCCTGATCAACACCTGTTCATTGAACCTCTGCTGAGTCCCTCACCGCACAAAACCGCAAGCTCAGATCCGCAGAAGCGCAGGGAGGCCCTGTCTGCCGATCATTGAAACGCTCCGGGCCCCAGGACGGCATCGGCGCGGAGGGTACCTGGCAGCAGATCAACCGCTCCATGCCAGTGGTGAAGCCCCCTGCACCGAACCAGCAGGCTGGAGCCGACCCCATCCGGCACGAACGGGGAGCCGAGCCAGTCGAACCTGCCAACCTCAGCGCATCTCGATGGCGCTGAGCCGATCACGGAAGCTACCGGTCGCCGGATCGCTATCGGCGGCGGCGAGACGATCCGCCCAGGGCAAGGTTCCCAGGCTTCCGGGTGCCTGGGGAAGGGTATCCGGGTTCTGCACCACCACCACCTCGGCCCCGGCCACCGGGGGGCGGCGGCTGCGGCTGGGGCCGGCCTGGGCACGGGCCTCGATGGCGCGGGTGAGGCTGCGACTGCGATTGGCAGCGCCAACGGTCTCCCCATCCTTGGGGCGGATCAGGGGGTTGCCCTTGAGCTCAGCCCGCACCTGATTGAGCAGCCGGAAATGGCCGGTGGTGTTGTACTTGCGGAGAACGCTGGGATCCCAGGGCATCAGGGCTTCAACGGAAGGGTGAGGTGCTGCGCATACGAGCCTATGGCCTCGAGCTCCACAGGGGTCGGAGAAATTGTGATAGGTTGTAGGACGGTTAGTGAAAGTCGTACCGACTTCGCCTTGCCTGGCCCGGATGCTCCGGCCTGCCGCTCACGACCCGGGCGGCCACGGCAGACAACCGGGAATGGGCCGTCGCCCAAGCGGTCGCGCCCCGCTGACCCTCCACCATTTCCCCAATCACCATGACCCGGCTTGTCGGCCTGCCCGCTCCCGACTTCACCGCCACCGCGGTGGTGGACCAGGAATTCAAGGAGATCACTCTCTCCGACTACCGCGGCAAGTACGTGGTGCTGTTTTTCTACCCTCTCGATTTCACCTTCGTCTGCCCCACCGAAATCACGGCGTTCAGCGATCGCTACGCCGACTTCACCAGCAAGAACACCGAAGTCCTGGGTGTCTCTGTCGATAGTCAGTTCAGCCATCTCGCCTGGGTCCAGACCGACCGCAAGAGTGGTGGTCTCGGCGACATTGCCTACCCCCTCGTAGCCGATCTCAAGAAAGATATTGCCGCTGCCTATGAAGTTCTCGATGAATCAGCCGGCATTGCCCTGCGCGGATTGTTCATCATCGACCCTGATGGTGTGATCATGCACAGCACCATCAACAACCTGCCGGTCGGCCGCAGCGTCGATGAAACCCTGCGTGTGCTGCAAGCCTTCCAGTACGTTCAGTCCCATCCCGATGAAGTCTGCCCGGCCAACTGGCAGCCCGGCGAAAAGACCATGAACCCTGACCCGGTCAAGAGCAAGGACTTCTTCGCCGCTGTCAACTGAACCCTTGGCCGCCGCCATCTCCGGGACCCTCTGAGGAGGGTCCTTTTTTTGTGCAGCTCAGCCAGGGGACTCCCCGTTGGCCGGCCGTGTCGCTGGATCGTTACCGCCCTTCCGCGGGGTGACGGGCCAGCGACGGATGCCGGATCAGCCCAGGACAGAGGCCAGCAGGCGCCGGCCATCAAGCCCCCCGGTGGCGGAGTCACAGGCGCGCTCCGGGTGCGGCATCAGGCCGAGCACATTGCCGCGACTGTTGCAGAGACCAGCCACATCGCCCACCGAGCCGTTGGGGTTGTCGCGGTAGCGCAACACCACTTGCTCACGGGCCTCCAGCTCGGCGAGGCCATCGGGATCAATCTGGTAGCGACCCTCGCCATGGGCGATCGGCAGGGTGATCGCCTCCTCGACGCCGTAGCCCTGCAACCAGGTACAGGGTCCGGCGGACACGCTGAGCGCCTGGGGTTGGCAGAGGAAGTGAAGATCGCGGTTGCGGGTCAGGGCACCGGGGAGGAGACCCAGTTCGGTCAACACCTGAAAGCCGTTACAAATGCCGAGCACCGGGCCGCCCCTGCCGGCAAAGGCGCAGACCTCCTCAAGCACCGGCGCGAAACGGGCGATCGCACCGCAGCGCAGATAGTCGCCGTAGCTGAAGCCCCCCGGCAGCACGACAGCATCGAGCCCCCCCAGATCCCGCTCCTCATGCCAGAGAAAGCGGGTGGGAATCCCCAGACAGCCCTCGAGGGCCCAGCGCACATCCCGGTCGCAATTGGAGCCGGGAAAAACCACGATGCCGACGGTCATCGTCCTGCCTCAGCCCGCGTCCTGGAGTTCGAGGCGCCAGTCCTCGATCACAGGATTGGCCAACAGTCGGTCCCCGAGCAGCTCCAGCCGCTCCCTGGCCGCTGCCGGATCCGGAGCCTCCAGCTCCACCTCGATCGCTTTGCCGATGCGCAGTTTGCGCACACCCTCGATCCCCAGACGGGCGGCGGCGGCCCGGGTGGCCTCGCCGGCTGGGTCGAGCACCGAAGGTCGTAGGGAGACCAGGACACGGGCTTGATACAGAGGCACCGGCATCAGGCGAATGCACCGATCCTCGCAGCCCACGCCCCGGGGGGCCGGATCGGATCCAGGCTGGTGGGATGCTGCTTTCGCCAGCCGTGGCCCAAGCCCCCGGCCCAACCGCTGCGGCGACAAGCCTGGTGGCCTTGGCGGTCCTGCTGCTGACAGCCGGCGCCGGCATCGGCCGTGGGGCCAGCGGCCCCACTCCCGGGGCCCGGGCCCGGGAATGCCGCCTGGGCGAGGGGCCCTGGCAGGCCTGCTGGATGGAGGTGATTGAGGTGGGCCGCCACTGGGTGCTGCGGGTCGGCCCTCGCCATCTGGAATTCCGACACGATGGCCGCGGTGGGGTGCGGATGCAGCGCGATGGTGGTCCCTGGCGGCCGGTGACCGCCCGCTGGCAGGCGCCGCGGGATCTCTGCTGGGATGGGCTCTGCGCCAGGGGAGAGATCCCATTGGATTGAGCCCCCCGGACGACCGGCCGGCGGTCCTGGTCCGTCCCCAGGGGGACGGCAACGGCTCAGATCCAGGGAGCGCGACGACTCCGACCGGTGGAGCCAGCCACACCGATCGGCATCAGAGGGCGGCGCAGGCGCGCTCCAGTCGCTCGGCATCGGCGGCGGCGCCCAGCACCACCAGCTCCAGGCCCGGTTCAGCGGGGGACGGCGGCTGGGAGGCACCCGCTTCGAACCAACAATCGAGCCGCGGACCAACGGCCTGAATCTGCAGGGGAAGGGGGCGTCCCTCAAGGGTGAGCCGACCCTTGAGCCGCAGCACGGGCTGCTCACGAATCAGCTGGCGCAGGCTTCGCTCCAGATCCTGGCGGTCCCAGAGGCCGTCGCGACGGACCACCACGGCATGCATCGCCACATGGGAATGGTCGTGATGGTCGTCGTGATCGGCGTCGTGCTCGTGATGGGGCCCGTGCTCGTCGTGCTCGTGATCGTGGTCCGCGGCCGGCGCCTGGCCAGGGTCGCCAGCGAGCACGAGGGCCGGATCAATCTGGCCGCGGCTCATCGGCAGCAGAGTCGTGCCCGGCCGCACCTGGGGTTGCAGGGAAGCGATCACCCGCTCCAGCTGGCTGGGGTCAAGGGCATCGGCCCGGCTGACCAGCACCAGGTCGGCAGCTCGCAGCTGATCCTCGAACAACTCCTCGATCGCCCGGAGGTGGTCGAGGCTGGGATCAGCCTGCCGCTGAGCCTCCAGGGCGCGAGCATCCCCCACCACATGGCCCGCAGCCAGGGCCTCGCCGTCGACCACGGTGACCACCGCGTGGACCCTGGTCCGTGCACGGATCTCCGGCCAGCCGAAGGCGGCGACCAGGGGCTCGGGCAGGGCCAGGCCACTGGTTTCCACCACGATGCCGTCGAGTCGGTCGGCTTGTTCGAGCAGGCGGGTCATGGTGGGCAGAAATTCCTCCTGAACGGTGCAGCAGAGGCAGCCGTTGGCCAGCTCCACCAGACGACCGTCCAGCTCCTCGGCCGGGCAGAAGCCGCAGGCAGCCAGCAGCTCACCGTCGATGCCGAGCTCGCCGAACTCATTGACCAGCACCGCCAGTCTCTGGCCGCTGGCCAGAAGCAGGTGGCGCAGCAGGGTGGTCTTGCCGGCACCAAGGAAGCCGGTCACCACCGTGACCGGCAGGCGGGCTGTGGATGTCATGGCGGTCAACCCACCAGGGACGACCAGGTCCAGGCGGCTCCGCAACCGAGCAGGGCGGCGGCCACGGTCCGCACCGTGCCGGGCGACAGGGAAGCGGCAAGGCCGCGCAGAGCACCCAGGGCGAGCAGCAGCAGCGCCCCCTGGCTGAGCAGCAGTCCGAGGAGATAGAAACCGATCGGGGCGCCGTTCCAGCCCAGCACCGAGGCGCTCAGCACGTAGCCGTGCAGGGCAAAGGCGGGGAGGAGCACCAGGGGGTGGAGGCGACCGAACAGCACCAGGGCCACCAGCACCAGGGTGAGGGAGACGAGGGCCTCGGCACCGGGCAGTCCGGGAAGCAGCAGGCCAAGAGCGGAACCGGCCAGTCCGACGCCCAGCAGGCCCAGCATCCAGAGGCTGCGCTGGCGCCACCCGACCAGCGAGAGGGCCAGAAGGAAGAGCAGGTGGTCCGGGCCGATCACGGGGTGGGCCAGACCGCTCAACAGCCCGACCAGGGGAGTGGGGCGTTGGTGCAGAAACTCCATCACGTGGTGGGCCTGGGCTCCGGACGGCAGGACCAGCAGCAGAACCGGGATCAGCAGGGCCGGGTACAGCAGGCGACGCGGCGCTGAGAAGGCCGCAGCGCAACGGGCGAGAAGGGTCTGGGACCCAGTGGAGGACGACATCGTGCAGAAGAGCCGGTCCGCGCCGGAAAGAAGGGTTCGAAACCGGCGGGCGTTCTGACTGGGTCGCCCAGGCGACCTTCACAGCTGCGGGACAGTGCCGGGTTGGGGAGGAGCTCCCGCACCGGGCTTTCCCCGTTACCTCCGTGGGCTGATCCCCCACGAAACCGGCTGCCTGAAATCTAGGCCAGGCCGCAGGGGCGGTCAGCCTGCTCGGGCCGGGTCCTGCCCTGGCCGCGCGACGACAGCCGGGCCGAAGCGGGGTCCCGCTGGGGCCTCAGCGGCAGCGGAGGCTTTCGCGGGTGTCGATCCCGGTGCGGGCGTTGGTGCCGCTGGCCCGGGCGCAGAGGGCCTTCTGCTCAGGGAGGTCGATCACCGCCTCGCTGAAGTCGGCGCCCTCGATCCGGGCGTCACGAAAGCGGCTCTGCATCAACATGCCGTTGCGCAGCACCGCATCGCGGAGATCGGCGCCGTCAAAGCGGCTGGCGAAGGCCACCACATCCTCGAGATCGGCGCCACGCAGGTCGGCACCGCTGAGGTTGCTGGTGTTGAACACAGCCCCACGCAGATCGGCGCCGTGCAGATCGAAGCCTTCGAGGCTGGCCTTGAGGAATTCCTGCTGGCGCAGGTCGCGGCCGTGCATGTCGGGATCAAGGCTCTGGAGGGTGCGCTGCCCTCGCAACTCTGGGGCCGTGATCGCCAGCACCGGCGAGGCGGCGACCAGCTGGATCGGCAGCAGCAGCAGCACGGCCAGCAGCAGGCTGGTCAGCACCCGGCGCAGGGGGTCTCGGGCGCGGCCGGGAGCCTGGCCGGGGAGGACTCCCGGAGGGGCGATGCCGGCGAGGCGGCCGAAGCGGCCGGCGCTGCGGATGGTGATCAAGGACCCCTCGGTACGCTGCAGCATCAAGTTATGGCAGGTATGGCCATGTCCCTGCGGGTGGTGGTTCCCCCCCACCCCCTGATCGCGCACTGGCTGTGCGTGCTGCGCGATCCGGCGACCCCGTCGCCGCTGGTGGCCACGGCGATGGCCGAGCTCGGTCGCTGGCTCACCTACGAGGCGCTGCGCGACTGGCTGCCCCAGCGGGCGCTGCAGCTGGAGACCCCCAACGGCCCCTGCGAGGGGCAGGTGGTGGATGCCTCCGCGCCCCTACTGGCGGTGCCTTGTCTGCCGGCAGGGCTGGGCCTCTGGGAGGGGGCCCGGGGGGTGCTGCCGGCGGCGGCCCTGGCGCCGCTCAGCGTGTCGGCCTCCGAGCTGGACACCCGCTGGTTGCCCGAACGGATCGGGGAGCGGGTCGGGGCGTTGGTGTTCATCGGCCAAATCGCCAGCGGTCGCAGCCTGCTGCGGGCCCTGGAACAGCTGCGCCAGCTCGGGGTGGAGGGTCGGCGGCTCCGGGTGATCACGACGGTGGCGGCGGCACCGGGGCTGCAGCGTCTCGGCGAAACGGTGCCCGATCTGACCCTCTACTGCGCCTGCATCGAGGCCCAGCTCGACGATCGGGGCCTGCCCCTGCCGGGCATCGGCGATGTGGAGCAGCGCTTCACTGGAATCGATCGCGGCGGCTGCCTAGGCTGAAGGGATCCAACGCCTGACCCATGGCCGACTCCCGCAGGGATCACCGCTCGGACGATCGGGACAGGGGAAGGGACGGTGGCGGGTCCGCCAGCAGTCTGATGCTCGGTCTCCTGGGCGGCACCATGCTGGGGGCGGTCGGACTGGGCTGGTGGCTGCTGAGCGAGGCCGACCGCCGCCGCCGCCAGCGCAGCCTGCCCACCGGCCTGAGCGCCGGCGAGGAGCGCCCCCTCAGCGTCGATGGACCGGTGGAACTGCCGCTACGCCTGCGCAACACCCGCGAGGACAACGGCAGCCCCGCCCTGCAGGAGCGGGTCCAGCAGCTCAACCAGGCGATCGATGAGGTGCGTCGCCAGCTGGAGGCGCTGCAGCCCCTGCCCTGAGCCTGTCCCTCGGTAGGTTTCCCCACGACCTGCCCGCCCAGACCATGCTGCGCTCCGCCGCGATCACCCAGGGGATCCAGCGCTCCCCGAACCGCGCCATGCTGCGGGCCGTGGGATTCGGCGACGACGACTTCAACAAGCCGATCATCGGCATCGCCAACAGCTACAGCACGATCACCCCCTGCAATCTGGGGCTGAACGACCTGGCCCGTCGGGCCGAACAGGCGGCGCTCGGGGCCGGGGCGATGCCGCAGATGTTCGGCACCATCACCGTCAGCGACGGCATCTCGATGGGCACCGAGGGCATGAAGTACTCCCTGGTCAGCCGCGAGGTGATCGCCGATTCGATCGAGACCGCCTGCAACGCCCAGAGCATGGACGGCCTCCTGGCGGTGGGCGGCTGCGACAAGAACATGCCCGGCGCCATGCTGGCAATGGCGCGCATGAACATCCCCTCGGTGTTCGTCTACGGCGGCACCATCAAACCGGGCCGACTCGGCGCCTGCGACCTCACCGTGGTCAGCGCCTTCGAGGCGGTGGGCCAGTACAGCGGCGGCCGGATCGATGAGGCCCAGCTCGGCGCCATCGAGCGCAATGCCTGCCCCGGGGCCGGCAGCTGCGGCGGCATGTTCACCGCCAACACGATGAGCGCCGCCTTTGAGGCCATGGGCCTCAGCCTTCCCTACAGCTCCACCATGGCGGCAGAGGATCCCGAGAAAGCCGAGAGTGCTGCCCGAAGTGCCGAGGTGCTGGTGGAGGCGATCGCCCGGGACATTCGCCCCCGGGACCTGATGACGCGCCAGGCCTTCGAAAATGCGATCAGCGTGATCATGGCCGTGGGCGGCTCGACCAATTCGGTGCTCCACCTGCTGGCGGTGGCCCGCACCGCCGGGGTGGAGCTGGCGATCGAGGATTTTGAGGCGATCCGCCAGCGGGTGCCGGTGATCTGCGATCTCAAACCCAGCGGCCGCTACGTGACGGTGGACCTGCACAGGGCCGGCGGCATCCCCCAGGTGATGAAGCTGCTGCTCGATGCCGGCCTGCTCCATGGCGACTGCCGCACCGTGGAGGGCCTGAGCCTGCGGCAGGTGTTGGCGGACGTGCCCTCTGTGCCGGCCGAGGACCAGGATGTGATCCGCCCCCTGAGCAACCCGCTCTACGCCAAAGGGCACCTGGCGATCCTCAAGGGCAATCTGGCCAGCGAGGGCAGCGTGGCCAAAATCAGCGGCGTGCGTACCCCGGTGCTGACCGGTCCGGCCCGGGTGTTTGAAAGCGAGGAGGAGGCCCTGGCGGCGATTCTCGCCAAGCGGATCCGCGAGGGGGATGTGGTGGTGATCCGCTACGAAGGACCGGTCGGTGGTCCGGGGATGCGGGAGATGCTGGCCCCCACCGCAGCGATCATCGGCGAGGGCCTCGGCGACAAGGTGGCCTTGATCACCGATGGACGGTTCAGCGGCGGCACCTACGGCATGGTGGTGGGGCATGTGGCGCCGGAGGCGGCCGTGGGCGGCACGATCGGTCTGGTCGAGGAGGGCGACAGCATCACCGTGGATGCGCAACGTCTGCTGCTCCAGCTCAATGTCGAGGACGCGGAACTGGAGCGCCGCCGCGCCGCCTGGCGGGCACCGGAGCCCCGGTACCGCACCGGCGTTCTCGGCAAGTACGCCCGCCTGGTGAGCAGCAGCAGCCTTGGCGCCGTGACCGATCAGCCCTGATCCGAGGGGGGCGGGGCCTCAGGACGATGGCGCCAGCAGGGCCCGCAGCCGTCGGGCCAGGGCCTCCAGCGCCTCCCCCCCTTCCGGCCTTGGGCAGCGCTGGCCCTGGCCATCCATCCAGACCGGATGCTGACCTTGCCAGAGGATCGGACGTTCGTCATCCGCGAGCCAGGCCAGGGTGAGATGAAGGCTGGCGGTGGTGCCGCTGCCGCTGCGAAACAGCTCCAGCTCAAGGTCGTGCTGGGGCAGTCGTGAGCCGTCGCCATCGCGGGCCTCCAGGTGGAGGCAGCAGTCGGTATCGCTGGCGTCTCCCTGGGGCACCACCCCATGGCGAAGGGGTGGGCGGCAAAGGTCGGCCGCCGCCGCCACCAACGGCATCCAATCGCTGGCATCCCCGTCTTCAGATCGAGGGCTGTGCCCAGGGTCAGGGAATCGACGATCCCCATGCAGCGGCAATGGATCACCTGGGCGCGCTCTGGAACGGAAGCCAGCGGAATCGTGGTCGTCGGAGCAGTGCTCAGCAGCGGGGCTCATCGCTCAGCCCGGATCGAGCGCAAGGCCAGGTGCAGGGATCCTGGGCGGAAGCCGGCATTGACCCCACCGCTGTCATCAAAGCGGGAGTGGAGCAGCTGCAGGCGGATGATGCGGGCCGGATCAAAGTGCAACGGCAACCCCAGGGGCAGGCCCTGGAGCGGCCGGGCTCGCAGGGAGGGGGTCAGCTGATCGAAGCCGATCCGCACCCGGCAGAAGCCCTCTGGCGCCGTGGCGAACTCGTGCACCCAGCGCAGCCCTCCGGGAATGAGCTCGGTCAGTCCGCCGATCCCATCGGCGCAGGCCACGGCGAGCTTGAAGCGGCGCCCATCACCGGCCAGGTCGAGGCTCAGAGCAGTGAAACCGGAAAGGTCGAGCGGGGGAGAGAAGAGGGGGGAGCGCACGCTGATGAAGCCACCGCCCTCCTCCACCACCAGCCCCTCGAACAGCAGCCCCTCGGGGCCGCAGCGGCAGTCGCCGCTGCTGCGGCCTCCCATCACCGTGTCGTTGAGGGCATGCCAGCCGCTGAAACCGGCGCCACTGACCAGAAGCAGGCCACCGTCCGGTTCGCTGGCTGCTTCGGCAGCCCCTGCTCCGGCCGTCCAGCCGGCACTGGGGTCCGCCGCCATCGGCCCATCCGCCGCCTCAGCCATCGCCATCAGCATCGAGTCTGTGTCTCCCCCATCCTGCTCGCTGCGGCGACGCCACGGGGGAGGAGACTGGCGCTCAGAGCACCCCATCGGCGGCGGCGGCGTCGCAGAGGATCACCAGGGGGCCGGCCGGCTGCACCAGCCGTGCCGGGGTGCGTTCCGGAGCTTCCTGGGGATCGAGGAGCCGGGCCAGGGCCTGGCGTTTGCCCGCCCCACTCACCAGCATGATCACCTGGCGGGCGGCGGAGAGCACCGGGGCCGTGAGGGACACCCGGGGGAGCCCCTTACCCTCGCCGAGGGTGACGCTGCGATCCCGCACCGCAGGCGCCGCGGTCCCGGGGAACAGGGAGGCTGTGTGGCCGTCATCGCCGAGGCCGAGCAGCATCAGATCGAACACCGGTGGATCACCGCTGCACAGCTCCGCCAGCAGCTCGGCATAGGCCGAAGCGCTCTGCTCGGGGGTGGCCCGGTCGGTGGGCACCGGGTGGAAGCGGGCCTGGCAGCCCGGTGGCTCAACCAGCAGGGTTTCGCGGATCATCCGGGCGTTGCTGGAGGGGTCGTCGGCCGGGACCCAGCGCTCATCGCCGAGGAGCACATCGACCCTCTCCCAGGGCAGATGCTCCTGGCCGAGACGGCGATAGACCGGTGCCGGGGTCTGGCCGCCAGCCAGGGCGATCTGGGCGCGGTCCCGCTCCGCCAGGGCAAGGTCGATGGCGGCGGCGATCCGCTCCGCCGCCTGGCGCACCAGGTCTACCGGAGAGGACGCCACCACCAGTCGGGTGATGCTGTGGGGACCGCGCTGAAAATCCTTCTGGAGGCTGCTCATCAGAGCCACTCCGTGTGGAAGCTGCCCGCACGGTCGGTGCGTTCGTAGGTGTGGGAGCCGAAGCAGTCGCGCATCGCCTGCACAAGGTTCTGGGGGAGCCTGGCGGTGAAGGTGCTGCTGATGTAGTCGAGGGTGCTGCTCAGGCATGGCACGGGAATCCCGGCGAGGGCGGCTCCCGCCACCACCTGGCGCAAACCGGGGAGGCGTCGCTGGACCTGCTCGAGGAACCAGGGATCAAGCATCAGGTTGGGGAGGTCGGCCCGGGCGCCGTAGGCGTCCTGGATGCGCTGCAGGAGACGGGCGCGGATGATGCATCCCCCCTTCCAGATCCGGCCGATCTCGGGAAAGTTGAGGGTGTAGTCGTGGAGCTTGGAGGCTTCCTGCATCAGAGCCATGCCCTGGCCGTAGCTGGCGATGGAGGCCAGGATGCAGGCGTCACGCAACGGTGCCATGCCGTCGGCGGGGGTGCCCAGATCAAACGCCACAGCCGCTGGCAACGACAGCAGGGGCTCGGCGGCGATGCGCTGGGGCCGCTGGGAGCTCAGCACCCTGGCGTTGAGGGCGGCGTAGATCGTGGGGACCGGCACGCCCATGTTGAGAGCGCTCTCGACGGTCCACAGGCCGGTGCCCTTCTGACCGGCGGCATCGACGATCAGCTCCACCAGGTCGTGGCCGGTCAGGGGATCCTTGGCGCGCAGGCAGACCTCGGTGATCTCGACCAGGAAGGAGGACAGCTCTTCGGTCTCGTTCCAGCCCGCCAGCACATCGGCCATGGCTGTGCCATCGAGACCGGCGACCCGCTTCATCAGGTCATAGGCCTCGGCCAGGATCTGCTCGATGCCGTATTCGATGCCGTTGTGCACCGTCTTGACGAAATGGCCGGCACCACCCGGACCCACATAAGTGACGCAGGCGCCATCAACGACCTGGGCGGCCATGCGAGTGACGAGGCCTTCGATCGCGTCGTAGGCCGTGCGGGTGCCGCCGGGCATCATGCTCGGCCCCTCCAGGGCCCCCTTGGCTCCGCCGGAGACTCCCATGCCGATGTAGCCAAAGCTGCGGCTCTCCAGCTCCTGCACGCGCCGCTCGGTGTCGGTGTAGAGGCTGTTGCCGCCATCGATCAGCAGATCACCCTCCTCGAGCAGGGGAGAGAGGGTGGCGATCATGTCGTCAACCGGTTGGCCTGCCTTGACCATCATCAGGATGCGGCGAGGGCGCTCCAAGGCCGCCACGAACTCCTGCAGGGTCTCGGCGCCAATGATGTCCTTGCCGGCACCGCGGCCGGCGAGAAACTCCTGGGTCTTGGCGAAGGTGCGGTTCCAGACGACGCTGGAAAAACCGTTGCGCTCGGCATTGAGGACAAGGTTTTCCCCCATCACTCCGAGGCCGATCAGGCCAAAATGTGCCTTGCTCATGGGAACGGGCTGATTCCTTACAACCCAGTGTGACCAGACAGGCTGATCAACGCCCTGACCATGGCCTCCCTGTCAGGAAAGGCTGGCGCGGGAGGCCGGTTGGCTTCAGATGACGGTTCCGTCAGGGATGCTGCCGTTTTTGACAATCACGACAATTCCGTTGCGAATATAAAAATTAAGCTCCGGCCGGTCTGCCTCTTCAATGTGGTTGGCGTTGGTGATCGTTACATTGTTCCCGATGCGCACATTCTTATCGAGAATCGCCCGTCGCACCGTCGTGCCGCGACCAATCCCGATCGGGATGCCGCCCCGCTCGCGGAGCACCAACCGTTCTTGCATGGACTCGAAGTAATCAGCACCCATCAGCAGGGTGTCTTCGAGAACGACTTCATCTTCGATACGGGAGCGGACGCCGAGGACGCAGTGATGGATGCTGCAGGCCTTCAGCAGAGAACCTTCGCCGATGATCGACTGAGTAACCTGAGCGTCATGCAGCTTGCTTGGCGGCAAATAGCGAGGCCTGGTGTAAATAGGGAACTTTTCGTCGTAGAAGGAGAAGGCAGGATTGGGCTGATCAGTGAGAGCGAGATTAGCCTCATAGAAGGCACCGATTGTGCCGATGTCCTCCCAATAGTCATTGAACAGGAAACTTTGCAGCTGGTCGCCGCGGGCCAGGGATGTGGGAATGATCTCCTTGCCAAAATCAGTGGCCGTGGGGTTGCTATTCAGCAAATCAAACAAGGTTTCCCTGCTGAACACATAGATCCCCATCGAGGCCAGATAGGGCCTCTTGGCCGCATCCTCCTGGGAGAGCCCCAGAGAGGCAGTATCCACACGCATAGCCTCCAGGGCCTCGCCCTTGGGCTTTTCGCGGAATTCCTGGATCCGGCCATCGGCGCTGGTGCGCATCAGCCCGAAGCCCTCAGCCTGGGCGGCATCCACAGGCAAGGCGCCAACACTCAGTTGGGCACCGGTATCGATATGGTGCTGCACGAAGCGGCTGTAATCCATCCGGTAGAGCTGATCACCGGAGAGGATCAGATAATGGTCCACGTCCCATTCCTGGAAGAGCCACTGGTACTTGCGCACGGCATCGGCGGTACCCTCAAACCAGCTGGGGCTGTCCGGAGTCTGTTGAGCGGCCAGAACCTCAACAAATCCCTGGCCGAAACCAGCGGAGAGGTTGTAGGTCATCGTCAGGTGACGATTGAGGGAGGCGCTATTGAACTGGGTAAGGACGTAGATCTTGTTGATCTCAGAATTGATGCAATTGCTGATCGGAATGTCAATCAGCCGATATTTGCCAGCCAGGGGCACGGCCGGCTTGGCCCTCATTCGGGTCAGGGGGTAGAGACGGGTACCAGCTCCGCCACCAAGAATGATCGCAAGAACACGCTTCATCGCATGGCCCCCATAATTTGCATCGAGATAACCGTAGGTGAGCACCCGCTGCTTCGGCGAGTCTCAGCGACACTTCGTTGCCGGTGTTGGTAATCCATGGGATCGCTCAGGATTCGGGGTCGTGGTCGTTCAGTTCAAACAGCTCACTCAGCACTCGCATCGCCGTGTGGCGCTGCTGGCGCGGTTGGGGGGCCCGCAGGTGGGTGACCGGGGTGTGCAGGATCTTATTGATGATGCCTTTGCTCAGGGCCTCCACCACTTTGCGCTCTCGGGCCGAAAGGTCCGGTCCCATGCGGCTGAGAGCCTTCTGGAGCTCCTGCTCACGGATCTCCTCAAGCTGGAGCCGCAGGCGGTTGACGAGGGGAACGGCCTCAAGGCCATCCCACCACTCCAGGAACAGCCGGGCTTCCTGTCGAAGCAGTTCCTCGGCCTCGGCAGCCATCTCGCGACGGGCCTCCTGGTTGCGGTTGACGACCTCCTGAAGATCATCGACGTCAAAGGACTCAACGCCAGCAAGCTCTGCGACATCGGCACTGATGTTGCGAGGAACACCAATATCGATCAGCATCAGACTGGAGCGCCGATTGAGGTGGCGCAACCGCTCGGCGCTGATCACGGGATCATCGGCAGCGGTGCTTGTGAAGACCAGTGAACAGGTGCTCAGGCAGTGGTCAAGATCGTCAAGGGGCCGGCACTGGACCGGCAGCGCTGGGAAATCGGCAGCCAGAGCCTCGGCCCTGGAGACGGTGCGGTTGAGCAGCACCGCACCGCGACACCCCTTGGACTGGAGGTGCTGGAGCAGCAGGCGGGCCATGCGGCCGGCGCCCACCACGGCGACCTGCTCCTGGTCCAGGGGAACGAGGTCGTCGACACCGCGAGCCTGTCCAACCTTCAGCTGGGCGAGTTCGACGGCCGCCGACGAGATCGACACAGCACCGGTTCCCAGATTGGTTTCGGTGCGAACCCGCTTGCCGGTGCTCACCGCCTGGCTGAGCAGGCGATTGAGGATGGGTCCAAGGGAGCGATACTCCTGGCCCAATCGCACCATCTTCTTGACCTGGGAGAGGATCTGCCCCTCCCCCAACACCAGACTGTCGAGGCCTGCGGCCACCCGGAGGAGATGGGAGACCGCCTCCTCGTGGTGGTAGGTGAACAGATGGGGCCGCAGTTCCTCCTCAGATAATCCCGAAACTTCGGTGAGAAAGGAGGCCACCGCATGGATGCCATCCTCGGGGTGGCGCAGCAGCGTGTAGATCTCAAGCCGATTACAGGTGCTGAGGATGGAAGCCTCCAGCACCTGCTCATCGGAACGAAGCTGCTGAAGGGAGGCTTCCAGACCCTGTTCGGGGATGCTCAGCCGTTCCCGGATCTCCACGGGAGCCGTGCGATGACTGAGTCCGACGACGGCGATGTGCATGGAGGAGAATCGCTAGCAGCAGCGCAGGGGCTCAGCGCAGCGCGATGCTCTGGGCACCGGGCTTGATGTGAATCGTGTTGGTGAAGCGGGCAGTGCCATCAAGGGTGGAAATCACCAGCGAAGAGGTGCGCACGCAATCCTTTTCAAACTTGACACCGTCAAACAGCAGGCCATCGGTGATACCGCTGCCGGCGAACACGACGTTCTCACCGGAGGCCAGTTCTTCAGCTTCGTAGACCTTGTCGGGATCGTTGATGCCCATCTCTGCCAGCCGGGCCAGGTTGCCCTCGCGGGTGAGACCCTCCCACTCCTTGGTCTGGGCGACGGCGGGGTCATACACCAGCTGCCCCTGGAAGTGACCACCGAGGGCGCGCAGAGCGGCCGCGGAAATCACGCCTTCAGGGGCGGCACCGATGCCCATCAGGCAATGGGTGCCGGTGCCGGCGAAGCCACAGGCGATGGCGGCCTGCACATCACCATCGGAAATCGGCTGAACCCGGGCGCCGGTGGCACGGATCTCGGCGATCAGATCCTTGTGACGGGCACGGTCCATCACCACGATCACCAGTTCGCTGGGAGCAAGACCGAGGCAGGAGCTCAGGATGGCGATGTTTTCAGTCGCCGATTTGCGAATATCCACCTTGCCTTTGGCGGCCGGCGGAGCCGCCAGCTTCTTCATGTAGAAGTCGGGGGCATTGAACAGACCGCCGCGATCTGATGCGGCGAGCACCGCCATCGAGCCGCGTTGGTTGTTGGCGCAGAGGTTGGTGCCCTCGCAGGGATCAACGGCGAAATCAACGCCGGGACCGGAACCGCTGCCCACCTCCTCACCGATGTAAAGCATCGGCGCTTCATCCCGCTCGCCCTCGCCAATCACGATGCGACCCTGCATCTGGATCTGCCCCATGCGCTGGCGCATGGCTTCCACTGCGGCCGCGTCGGCCTCATCCTTCATGCCAAGACCGGTCAGGGCAGCGGAAGCGATGGCGGCCTGTTCGACCACCTCGAGAATTTCCTGGATGAGGGTGCGATCCACGGGCGTAGGGCGGTTGGGTAGAGGTGGAGAGGATTCGGAACACCCTAACGGGATCCGCTGAGGTGACCACCGAGAGTGGCTCAGAGCGGAGAGCGCTGGCAGAATCAGGAGCTCATCGGGACCTTGGCCCAAAGCAGGGCGGAGGCCCGTGCGGGCTGGCCTGGGGCTGGCCTGAAGGGCCGGGCGCACCGAATCGACGGGGTGAAGGCGCTGGCGGGCTGGCTTTCCCGGAGCGGCGCCATCGTATCAGTGCACACGGGAACGCCGGATCGACCAGCCGGTTGCGGGATCAGCCTCGGCCCGGGGCTGGCCCCGGGGGGTGGCAGGGGCCGATCCGTACAATTGCCAGGCCCAGCCGCCCCAGCCCCATGAGCACCAAGTCCCTGGTGATCTCCCCATCCATCCTGTCGGCGGACTTCTCGCGGCTCGGGGAAGACGTCAAGGCCGTCGATGCCGCCGGAGCCGACTGGATCCATGTGGACGTCATGGATGGTCGCTTCGTGCCCAACATCACGATCGGACCGCTGATTGTTGAGGCTCTGCGGCCGGTGACCAGCAAGCCGCTGGACGTGCACCTGATGATTGTAGAGCCGGAGAAATATGTCGCTGACTTCGCCAAAGCCGGTGCCGACATCATCTCCGTCCAGGTCGAAGCGTGCCCCCATCTTCATCGCAACCTCAGCCAGATCAAGGATCTCGGCAAGCTGGCAGGGGCTGTACTCAATCCCAGCACACCACTCAGCACGATCGACTACTGCCTTGAGCTCTGCGATCTGGTTCTGATCATGAGCGTCAACCCAGGGTTTGGCGGCCAGAGCTTCATTCCCTCCCAGGTGGAGAAGATCCGCGAACTGCGCCAGCTCTGCGATCAGCGAGGCCTCGATCCCTGGATCGAAGTCGATGGGGGCATCAAGGGCAGCAATGCCTGGCAGGTGATTGAAGCCGGTGCCAATGCGATTGTCAGCGGATCCGGCGTGTTTGGCCAAGCCGACTATGCGGAGGCCATTCTGGGCATCCGCAACAGCGTCAAGCCCGACGGAGTCTGACCCCGATCGGCCAACTCTTGTCCCTCGCTCCCGGCGCGCCAACCGCGACCATCAGCCCTGGCCAGGCCAGGGCTTTCTTTTGGCCTTCGATTGGGTCATGCACGATGGTGAGCGAATGACGGCCTTGCAAGAGCCGGGCTGCTGACGGGAGAAGCCAGAAGCTCAAGCTTGATCGAAGCAGGGTCCTGGCGAGGGCCAACGAAGGAGCGGGCCCAGAGTCGCTGGAGGATGTCTCCTGCTTGGAGGGGGGCTGGGATAGGGAGGATTGAGGACCAATCAGCTCCCGATAAAGGGTTAGGGGTACGACCAGTCCCAGCAGGTCATCGGTTGAAGAACCAGCCGTAGCTGTGAAGGCCAATGCCGAGGAGGTTGACACCGATATAGCAAACAGCGATCACCACCAGACCGGTTGTCGCCACGATCGCGGGCTTCCTTCCCTGCCAGCCGCGGATCAGTCGGGTGTGAAGATAGGCCGCATAAACCAGCCAGCAGATCAGGGCCCAGGTCTCCTTCGGGTCCCAGCTCCACCAGCTGCCCCAGGCCTCATTGGCCCAGACAGCGCCGCTGATCAGACCGACCGTCAGCAGCAGAAAACCGACCGTGATCGTGCGGTAGCTGAGGCTGTCGAGCTGTTCGCTGAGATTGAAATCGGTGCTGCTGAAGGAGAGATTGGCTGCCGCCGGTGAGCCGGCGAGCTGGGCCTGGCGAAAGCCGCCGCTGCCGATCGAACTGCCGCGGATCTGCAGGGCATCGGCGCGGTCGGTGAACAGCACGGCCAGGGAGAGCAGCGAACCGACCAGGAGGGCCGCGTAGCTGAGCATGATCACGCTGACATGCATCACCAGCCAGCTGGAACGGAGGGCCGGAACGAGGGGCGAGGACTCCTGCAGCCGCTCAGGCAGGGCGAAACTGGCGAAGGCCACGCAGCCGAGGGCCATCGGTGTGGCCGCCGCGGGCACGATCGGGCTGGGCCAGCTGCGTTCCACCAACAACTGGGTGAGGGTGCAGCCCCAAGCCAGGAAGCAGAGGGATTCGTAAAGGTTGCTGATCGGGAAATGGCCGGCATCCCACCAGCGCAGCACCAGCTGGGCCGTGAGGCAAAGGTTGGCGCCCGCCACCAGGAAGCGCACCAAGGAACTGGTGCGCTGTGCACTCACCGCCCAGAAGGACAGGGGAAGCACCAGCAGCAGCAGGCCGAAGGCCACCAGGCCCAGGGCCATCACCGGATCGTTCACCGCAATGTGTCAGCACTACGCCCAGTCTGCCGCGTGATCGCCAGCGTTGCCCCGGTGGATGGGCGGTATCCCGGACCCGAGACGCTCAGGGAGTCCGGCCAAGGGGCGACAAATCCCGAGAAGGCTGTGGGTGCTGGACAGGCGATGGGAGATCAGAAGCAGGATGGAGCGAGGCTCAGCGACTCGCCTGACGCAGCAGGACCAGACCGCCGGCGAGTCCGACAAGCACCGGGCTCCAGGCCGCCAGCAGGGGCGGCAGGGTGCCGGAGATGCCGAGGGAACTGAAGATGAACGCCATCAGGTAATACCCGAAGATCAGCAGCACGCTGATCCCGAAACCCTGGCTGCGACTGGTGCGGTTGTGGGGACGGACGCCGAGGCTGCTGCCGATCAGGCCAAAGACCAGACAGATGGCCGGAAACGCAAATTTCTCCTGGATCCGCACCCGCAGCCGCCGCGCTTCCTTGGAATTGCCAGCCTGCTCAAAAAGCCGCTCCGCGGTGCGCGCCTGGCCAACGGTCATGGCCCCGGGGTCGCTGGGAATCTTGGCGAGGTCGAGGGGGGTACGACTGAGGGGATAGAAGTAACGATCAAAACGGGCTGAGGTTGTGGAACCGCTGTTTTCATCCAAGTTGACAATCGTGCCATCCCTGAATTCCCACATGCCTTCATTCTCATTCCAGCGTCCGCTTTTGGCTGTCAGCAACTGGCGCTGGCCGGAGCGGGAGAAATCAATGACGGTGACATCCTGCATCTGACCCTGCAAATACTTGCGCGAATAGAAGAGGTGGGTAAGTTGTTTGACCGTCTCACCTTCCAACTCTTTGATGCGACCAAAACGTGAATAGAGAACATTATTCCCTTTCTCAGTCGTCAAGGCCTTGCCGAGGGCGACCTCCAGGGTGTTGGTGGCAGCGAGATTGGCTTTGGGCACGATCAGATCGTTGAACACGAATGTCAACAAGCTCATCAGCAGTGACAGCACCAGGGCCGGGACAATCATGCGCCGGGTGGTCACGCCTACGCTGCGCAACGCCGTGAGCTCACTGCTGCCGGAGAGGCGGCTGTAGGCCAGCAGGGTGGCCATCAAGGTGGCCATCGGAAAGGCCAGCACCAGAAAACCAGGCAACCGCAGCAGCAGAACCTGAATGGCGGCCAGCAGGGGAAGACCGGACTCCGCCACCCGACGCACCAGTTCAAACACCACCCCCACCGATAGGGACACGGCGGTGAAGGCAGCGATCCCGAACAGCAGCGGCCCCATCAGCTCGGAGACGAGCCAGCGGTCCATCAGCGGCAGGCGCCGCCAGTGCAATCGGGCCGGCAGCGAACGCAGCAAAGGAGCGGCATGCTGCCACCAGCGCGTCTTCGAGAGGGGGCGGGGCAGGGGTGTCACAGTTGAAAGCCCTCGCCCAGGTAATGGCGGCGCACCAGGGGATCAGAAGCCATGGCCCGGGAGGTGCCGGAGGCGAGGATGCTTCCCTCGGTGAGGATGTAGGCCCTGTCGGTGATCGCCAGGGTCTCACGCACGTTGTGATCAGTGATCAGCACACCCATGCCCCGGTTGCGCAAACCATCAATCAAGGCCTGCAGATCCGCCACTGCCAGTGGGTCGACCCCGGCAAAGGGTTCGTCGAGCAGCAGGTAGCGCGGCCCGGCCGGGCCCACGGCCAGGGCTCGGGCGACCTCACAGCGGCGGCGCTCACCGCCGGAGAGCTGGTAGCCCTTGCTGTTCTGAAAGGGTGCCAGATGGAACTCCTCAATCAGCGTGTCAAGCCGCTGCCGCCGGATGTCCAGTGGCGCGGCGCTCTCCTGCAGGGCCAGCTGGAGATTCTCACGCACGGTGAGGCTCCGGAAGACGCTCGCCTCCTGGGGCAGATAGCCGATGCCGAGCCTGGCTCGCTGAGGCATGCTCAGGGCCGCCACCGGCTGGCCATCGAGGTGAATGGTGCCGCGATCGGGTTGCAGGAGTCCGGTAACCAGGTTGAAGGTGGTGGTCTTGCCAGCCCCGTTAGGGCCGAGCAAGCCAACGACCTCACCAGGGTGGAGGTCCAGGCTCACGGCCTTCACCAGGGAGCGGCCGCCCAGGGTGATCGACACCTCCTGCAGGCAGAGGCTCATGGCAGCAGCGAGGGTGCCGCCGTCCGACCGGAGGGGGACTGGAGGCGCAATCGGCTCATCACCTGGCGACCGCCCGTCGGCTCGGCCTGGAGGCGCTCGCTGTCGAGACGGTAGGTGAGGCGCTCGGCCCGGATGCGCTGGCCGTCACCATCGACCACCTCTACATCACCGCTCAGCACCAGACGGGCCTCGCGGGAAAAATACTGGGCCTGACGGGCGGTGGCGACCAGCCCGCGTTCGGGATACGTGATCCGAACGTTGCCCGTGGCGGTGACGATGCCGGTGCGGTTGTCGGCCAGCTGCTGATCCGACTCGATCGTGACCATGTCGCTCCCCTCAGGATTTGGGGTGGGCGCTGGCCTGGTCGGCGCGGAGCCGCCGGCAGACCTGGGGGCGGCCGGAGCTGGAGAGGCGGGCAGCTGGGGAGCCGGGGGGGTGGGAAGGACCTGGGCCAGGACAGGGCGAGGGGTCAGAAGGGAGCCGCCGAGGGGGGCTGTGCCGGCGGCAAGCAGGAGCAGCGCCACGGTTGTGGTCGCACCCATCCGGTTCGCAGAGGATCCGGGACGTCCTGGGTCTGGCTGGCGCAAGGGCTGGACGGTGAACAAGGGGATGGGGCGCAATCTACCGAGGGCTGTTCGGGGCTCCCGGGGCCTGGGTGAAGCGGGCGGAACCAGAAGCGTCGGATGTGGCGCGATGACCCGGAGGAGCTGGGATCTACGCCAAGGGGGTGGGTGAGGGGTCCAGCCGCGGCAGGGGAAGATCCTCCACCGCCAGGCCCTGCTGAAGGGCCTCCAGTCGGTCCCGGCTGAGCGCCTGAAGCCTGGCCAGATCAAGGCCAAGGGCCGAGGCTTCACAGCCCCGCAGCCGGCCGAGCCCTTCCCCGAGCAGCACCGTCGCACCACGTGCGTTGCCCCGTTCCAGGTGGAGATGGGCGACAGCGATCTGCAAAAGGCCCTGGAGCACGGGCCGCAGGGGGCCTGCGGTCTCGTGCCAGAGCTCTTCGAGGCCGTCGTGGCAGGCGTACCACTCGCCGGCATTGAACAAGCTGATCGCCTGCTGAAGGCGCGGATCGGCGATCAGCTCTGACTCGGGGTCATGGCCGCCTGGGATGGGGAAGGGAGGCGGCGGCATCGCAGCGGGGCTTCGAGAGCGCGGGGGGCCTCAGCGCTTGGCCGGCTTGCGGGCGGGGAGCTTACGCAAGCGGATCGATTCGGGCGTGACCTCGAGCATCTCATCGGGACCGATGTACTCCAGGGCTCGCTCCAGGGTCATCTGGAGGGGAGCTTGAAGGGTGTCAAGTTCCTCAGCACCGGCGGAGCGCATGTTGGTGAGTTGCTTGGCCTTGCAAACATTGATTTCGAGATCCTGGGGGCGATTGTTCTCACCGATGATCATCCCCTTGTAAACCTTGGTGCCTGGCGTAATGAAGAACTGACCACGATCCTCAGCATTCTTGAGCGCATAGAACGTGGCAGTTCCCTCTTCAAAGGCGATCAGTACGCCGTTGCGACGGGTGTCGAACTCGCCTTGCATCGGCCGATAGTCGAGGAAGGAGTGGCTCATGATCCCTTCGCCACGGGTCGCGCGGATGAATTCGCCGCGGAAGCCGATCAGGCCGCGGGATGGCACAACGAATTCGAGCTGGGTGCGGCCATCGTTGGTGGCTTCCATATTCTGCATCTCACCCTTGCGAATCCCGAGCTTTTCAATGCAGGTGCCGACGGATTCCTCAGGCACGTCCAGAACCAGGGTTTCGTAGGGCTCGTTGGGGGTTCCATCGATGGTGCGGAAGATCACCTGGGGTTGGCTCACCTGAAATTCAAATCCCTCGCGCCGCATGGTTTCAATCAGAATGCCGAGGTGAAGTTCGCCGCGCCCGCTTACGGACCAGCGATCGGGGGAATCGGTGTCTTCGACTCTCAGGGCCACGTTGGTCAGCAGCTCCTTTTGAAGACGGTCCCGCACCTGGCGGCTGGTGACGAACTTGCCCTCCTTGCCGGCGAAGGGTGAGTCATTGACCACAAAGGTCATCTGCAGGGTCGGCTCATCGACCCGGATCAGTGGCAGGGCTTCGGGATGATCGGGACAGGCGATGGTTTCGCCGATGTTGACCTCATCAAAACCGGCCACGGCCACCAGATCACCGGCACTGGCCTGCTCAATCTCAACCCGCTGCAAGCCCTGGAAGCCAAGCAGCTTGGAAATGCGACCACGCTTGATGCTGCCGTCGTCGCGGATCAGGGCGGCGGGCTGGCCGTTGCGGATGGTGCCGTTATGAATGCGGCCGATCATGATCCGGCCCAGGAAATCGCTGTAGTCGAGGGTGGTGACCTGAAGCTGCAGCGGCTTGGTGGGATCGCCGACCGGCGGTGGGACATGGCGGAGGATCGCATCAAACAGCGGCTTCATCGTGTCGCTGTCGGTCTTCATATCGGGTTTGGCATAGCCGCCCATGCCACTACCAAAGAGGTAGGGAAAGTCGCACTGGTCGTCGTCAGCGCCCAATTCCAGAAACAGATCCAACACCTTGTCGACCGCCACTTCGGGATCGACCCTGGCACGATCGATCTTGTTGACGAAGACGATCGGACGGAGGCCCTTCTCCAAGGCTTTCTTCAGCACAAAGCGGGTCTGGGGCATGGGCCCCTCGTTGGCGTCGACGATCAGCAGGCAGCCATCCACCATGCCAAGCACCCGCTCGACCTCACCACCAAAGTCAGCGTGTCCGGGGGTGTCGACGATGTTGATGCGGATGCCGTTGTAGTCGACAGCAGTATTTTTCGACAGGATTGTGATGCCCCGTTCCCGCTCAAGATCGTTGGAATCCAGAATGCAGGTGGGGACAGCTTCTCCCTCACGAAAGATGCCGGACTGGCTCAGCAGTGCATCGACGAGTGTCGTCTTGCCATGGTCGACGTGGGCAATGATGGCGATATTGCGAATGGGCACACCTTTGACTTCGGCGCTCATGGTTGGCAGTGTCCTGAATGGATGAGGTGGAAAGCTCGGGCTGGTAGCCGTGTTGGGGTCTTCGCCGCCCTCGGCCAGCGGCCGTTGGGGCGGAGGTTTGGCGATGCCGAGGCAGGGTGCGGCAGCCGCTGCAGCGGGATCAGGCGGCGTGGTGATCGCTGATCCAGCCCCTCGATGGCCAGAATCGCCGCATACCCCACCAGGGTTTCGGCGCTTCAGCCGCTGGTGGCAGTGATAACGGCAGCTCGAGCCAAGGGGGCCGTCGGTCGGTTGGCAGGACGTTCCTTGGGGGAGGCTCTGCAGACCGATGGAGAGGACGCGGGGATGACAGCGCACCACAGCGGTGTCGATCCAGGACCGGCACCCCCTCCGGGGAATGGATAAGACCGACGCGCGGCCCTTGGCGATCTGCGCAGGGCAAGCCCCGGATGTCCTTTGCTTTGAAGCGAAATGTGATCTTAGCGCAGGGGCCTCAACGGCCTAACCGGTGGGCAGCGGAGAACGTCCGCAGGGCCTCGGTGGAGCCCTCATAGCGCCAGTGCCAGGGTTCGAAGCTCACGCCCTGGCGGTTGTCTCGGGGGAAGGAGAGCTGGAAGTGGAAGCGGGCGGCGTTGGCCACCAGCCAGGCGTAGGCCCGGGTGGTCTCGAAGCGAGGCGAAAGGTTGGTGGCCGGCTCGCGGCCATCGCCCAGATCAACCGCATAGCCGGTGCTGTGCTCGGAGTACCCCGGCGGAGCGCTCACCTGGGCCCGGGTCGAAGCGCTCTGGTTGCGTTCAGCGCTCACATCAAAAAAGAGCTGACGCTGCAGGGCGATGCCGCGGAAGGCGCTGATCACCTCCAGGTCGATCCCCTCCGCCGACGCCCGGGCGCGCATCGCCCGCAGGGCCTCGGCGGCATCGGCGCGGAGCTGCAGACCAGGGGCGATGGCCACCAGGGCGCCGGCCGGAGCCTCCGGGTAGGGGAAGTGTCCCAGAAGCCTTCCGTCCGCCTCCGGGCGCTCGCGAACACCAGCCACCGGGCTCGGCAGCCAGGAGCGCAGGGGGCCCAGCAGCAGGGCTGCGCCAGAGAGGCCGAGAACCAGCGTCGCCAGCGCCACCAGCTGGGGAGCAGTGCGGGTCCCCCGCTGGGGAAGGGCGCGGCGCCGGGCCACGGGGATGTCCTCGGCGGTGGCGCGGCGTCGATGGGTCCCCATGGCGGCTAAGGAGGGCGTGACCCCGTGAGTTCTGGAGACCACACCCTGACGCTGAGGCTTCATGATGCTAAGTCGGCTCGGGGGAAGCCAACAGCTCTGGTGTCACGGTGTTAGCTTCCAGGCAAGATCCCTTGGCTGGAGAAGGTTTCAAGATGTTGCGCGTTGCGGTTGTCGGCGGTGGTCCGAGCGGGTCCTGTGCAGCTGAGGTGCTCGCCAAGGCCGGGATCCAGACATGGTTGTTTGAACGCAAGCTCGATAACGCCAAACCCTGTGGCGGAGCGATACCGCTTTGCATGGTTTCTGAGTTCGAGCTGCCTGAGGCGATCATCGATCGCAAGGTGCGCAACATGAAGATGATTTCACCCTCCAACCGCGAGGTTGATATCAATCTCGAAAACGACAACGAATACATCGGCATGTGCCGTCGCGAGGTGCTCGATGCCTTCCTCCGCAACCGCGCCGCCGAGCTGGGAGCCCAGCTGATCAACGGCCTTGTCACCCGCATTGATACGGGCAGCAACCGCCAGGGTCCCTACACCCTGACCTATTCCGACTACAGCCAAGGCGAGGCCACCGGTGTCAGCCGCAGCCTGGAGGTGGATGTGATCATCGGGGCTGACGGTGCCAACAGCAGGGTGGCCAAGGCGATGGATGCCGGCGATTACAACGTTGCCATCGCCTTCCAGGAGCGCATCCGCCTGCCGGCGGAGGAAATGAGCTACTACGAAGATCTGGCTGAGATGTATGTGGGAACTGATGTTTCCCCTGACTTCTATGCCTGGGTCTTCCCCAAGTACGACCATGTCGCCGTGGGGACTGGCACCATGCAGCAGAACCAGTCCCTGATTAAAGATCTGCAAAAAGGGATTCGCCAGCGTGCAGCCAAACGGTTGCTCAAGGGCGAGGTGATCAAGGTTGAAGCCCATCCGATTCCTGAGCACCCCCGTCCCCGCCGCGTGGTGGGACGCATGGCTCTGGTCGGTGATGCCGCCGGCTACGTGACCAAAAGCTCCGGCGAGGGCATCTACTTCGCCGCCAAGAGCGGCCGGATGTGTGCGGAAGAGATCGTTGCTGCCAGCAGGAATGGCAGCACCATCCCCACAGAATCCGATCTGAAGGTGTATCTCAAGAAATGGGATCGCAAGTATGGTGCCACCTACAAGGTGCTTGAGATCCTTCAAAACATCTTCTACAGCAATGATGCTGCCCGCGAAGCGTTCGTCGAAATGTGCGACGACAAGGACGTGCAACGCCTTACCTTCGACAGCTACCTCTATAAGAGGGTCGTGGCGATGAACCCTTGGCAGCAGCTCAAGCTGACCTTCAAGACCCTCGCCTCCGTGTTGCGCGGTCAGGCCCTCGCCCCCAGTGGCTACCGGCCAGTCCCCAGCCAGGTGCGCAGTGAGGCCGAGGTGCGGGCGATGGAACCGGTCAGCGCCATTCGTGGAGGGATTCGGATCCATCGCCCCGTGCCTGCGGCAACCCCTTCGGCCAGCGACGGCACAGAGGCCAACGGCTCCGATTCACGACCCACAGGCAGTCCGGATTCTGAGCGTGAACCGGTCCTCTCCTCTCGCCAGTGATCCACAACAATTGCCACTGAAGTGAAGCCATTCAAGAGGTCATGGGCAGATCCCATGACCTCTTTTTTGTTGCATCCCCCAATCCTCAGCTGGAGGCCGAGGTGTAGTGGCGCAAGGCCAAGCTCCAGACCAGCCGTGACCCGGCCAGGGCCAGCAGAGCCAGCACCGCACTGGCGCCACACCAGAGCGGTGTGGCACGGCCCAGCAGGGCCTGGGCAGGAACGGTGGTGAGGAAGGCGATCGGCAGCACGACGGTGAACACCACCCGCAGGGCCGGGGGATAGGCGCTGATCGGATAACGGCCCACCCCCAGCAGGCTGCGCAACACTTCGGTGGCATTCCAGACCTTGACGAACCAGATGCTCGTGGCCGCCAATACAAACCAGAGGCTGTAGAGAATCGCCACTCCACAGGCGAGCAGCAGCAGGCCGATCGCCAGGCCACCGGGCGCGGGCCTGGCACCGGAGCGGATCAGGCCCACCAAGGCAAGTCCGAGGCCCATGGCCATCTCCGGCACACCCCAGGGGGAGGCGTTGCGCAACGACACCCAGAACTGGCTGTCGATGGGCTTAAGCAGTACGAAATCCAGCGTGCCGTTCTGAACCTGTTTCAGCAGCTCACTCAGATTGGGCCGCAACAGGGAGCTGGAGATGCCATCGAGAAAGATCGATAGACCCAGCACCACCAGGGCCTCCTCCCAGCGCCAGCCGCCCAACCGCTGGCCATGGCCGTAAAACAGGGACAGCGTGAACAGGCTGCCCGCCAGGGAGCCGATGGTGGCCAGAAGTTCGATGATCAGATTCAGCTGATACTCCATCTGGGCCGCCAGCGAGGCTGACCAGAAGCGCCCCAGGCTGAGCCCGTAGCGGCGCAGGCCGGAGCCGCTCCTCATCAGGCCCCCAGGGCCGCAAAGCGGCGCATCCCTGCCCTCCAGAGCAGCAGATTCAGGGGCAGGAGCAGCGCCAGCCAGCCAAACAGATTCAGAAATGCAGGTCCGACCGCGATCGGACCGCCGGCGGCGAGCTGAGCCGGAAGGTAGATGATGGCGGGGAAAGGTGTGTGCAGAACGGCAGCGCGCAGCTGCTCGGGGAACAGATCCAATGGCGCCAGCAGGCCCGAAAGAAAAAGCTGAGGAATCGCCAGCAGCCGCTCCAGAGCACTGGCCCGCTCGCTCCAGAAACAAAGCATCGTGATCGCGTATTGCAAGAGAAAGTTGAGGCAGAATCCCAGGTGAATCGCCACCAGCGCCAGCAACAGCCGCAGCGGATCCGCTGTTGGTGCCCCAGCCGGCACCGCCGCTACAAACAGCAGCACCATGACAGCCACGAGTGGCGCCCGGGTGGCCTGCTCTGCCAGATGGGCGGCCCAGTAGCGCCAGATCAGGGGGAGGGGCTGCAGCAACAGCGGCGACAGCCGACCGAGCAGGTTGTCCTCCTCGAAGGCATAGATCACCCAGACCACCGTGAACTGCCGCGCCACCAGAGCCGCCAGGAAATAGCGCGCAAATTGCTGGCCATTCAGCCCCGCCGCCACCCCCGCCGGGGCGCCGCTCCAGACGGCGTACATCAGCAGCGGCATCACGCCGCTCAAGGCCCAGAGCACGATCTCGGCCCGAAATTCGAGCATCAGAGCGTACTGACTGACCAGCAGGGCACGGCCGATGCGCAGGGGCGATCGCCGCCAGCGGCTCCGCTGGACAGGCCTGATCGTGGGCTCCGGGCCGGGGGACGGTGCGGTCATGGGGCCACCGATGCCGGCGTCTGGAAGAGACGGCCGATGGTCTGCTCCAGGGGCGGCTCCCGCACCTCCAGATCGAGCACAGGCAGTTCCGCCAGCAGGTGTCCCACCACCGTCGTGAGCCGTTGCCGCTCCACCAGCAGCACCACCTCGCAACCCTGGCAGCGCTCCAGCTCGCCATAGGCGCTGAAGCGCTCCGGTGGCAACGGCTCGGCCAACGCCAGGCGGACCTCCCGCCAGGGCGCCAGGCGCTGGCTCAATCCCTCCAGGCTGCCATCGTGGAACAGGGTGCCGCCATGGATCAGCAGCACGCGGGGGCAGAGGGCGGTGATGTCACCCATGTAATGGCTGGTGAGCAGCACGGTGGCGCCGCTGCGGCGGTTGTAATCGGCCAGAAACGTGCGCACGGCGGCCTGGGCATTCACATCCAGCCCCAGGGTTGGCTCATCGAGGAACAGCACCGAGGGGCGATGGAGCAGGGCCGCCAGCAACTCGGCCTTCATGCGCTGACCCAGGGAAAGCTTGCGCACCGGCCGTTGCAGCTCGGGTCCCAGCTGCAGCATCTCCGCCAGCTCGTCAATGCGACGCCGGGCCTCGCGATCGGGGATGCCATAGACGGCAGCATTGACCGCCAGGGAATCGAGGGGCGGGAGGTCCCAGATCAGCTGTTGCTTCTGGCCCATCACCAGGGTGATCGCGCCCAGAAAGCCAGGCTCCCGGCGGCAGGGCTGATAGCCCGCCACCGAGACGCTGCCGCTGGTGGGATGGATCAGCCCGCTGAGCATCTTCAAGGTGGTGGTCTTGCCGGCGCCATTGGGGCCGAGAAAGCCGACCATCTCCCCCGGCTCGATCGCGAAGTTGAGCTGATCCACCGCCGTGATCAGGCGCTCGCGGCGGTGCAGGAAGTGGCGCAGGGTGCCCGCCAGGCCTGGCTGTTTGTCGGCCACCCGAAAGGTGCGCCCCAGCTCCTCGACGCGGACGATCGCCATGGTGGCCTCAGCCGCTGAGTCGGCTGAAATCGGCCAGCACCAGGGCCTGGTTGCGCAACACCGCCAGCAGCCTCAGCCGGTTGGCCCGCACCGCAACATCGTCCGCCATCACCAGCACACTGCCCGGGCCGTCGAAGAAGGCGGCAAGGGTGGGGGCGCTGTCGGCCAGGCTGCGGGCCAGCTGGGCGTAGCGCGGGGCCTCATCAGGGGTGCCAGCGGCTTCCACGGCTGGAGCGCCCGCCTGCGGAGCCGGGGTGGGGGAAGGGCCAGCGGCGATCGGCTCCAGGCGTCGCAGCACCTTCAGCATCGCGGCCTCCGACTCCTTTTCAAACAACAGCGCATCGACCACGCCTTCCGGGCTGAGCACGCCAGCGGCCAGATCGCTCTTCTCGGCAAGGCGGGCAGCCCGCTGCACCACCTCCTGGACGGCGGCCAGCTCCCCGTCCCTCCGCAGGCTCTGCAGCAGCCGGCAGCGGCTGCGGGCGTCGGAAGGATCCTGCAGCACCCGCTTCAACGGCAGGCCCTCCCCCGCCACCGCCTGCACCAGATCGGGATCAAACCCCTCCTCCTCCAGCAGGCTCTGGAGGCGCTGGCGCAGGAACTCCGCCAGCTCGGTCGCCAGGGCCTCGGGAACGATCCGGCTGTGGGGAAGCAGCTCGGCCCAGTGGCGGCAGGCGCGCCCCAGCAGGGCCGGCAGATCCAGCCGCCAGCCCCGGTCCTGGAGGATCAACAGCAGGCCGTTTCCGGCCCGGCGCAGGGCGTAGGGATCGGAAGAACCGCTGGGCCGCTCCCCCTTGGCGAAGATGCTGAGCAGCAGCTCCAGGCGCTCCGCCAGGGCCACCACGGCGCCGGGGGCGGAGGCCGGCAGGGCATCGCCGGCGCCCCGAGGCAGATAGTGCTCCAGCACAGCCAGGGCCACGGCACGGGGCTCCCCTTCGGCGAGCAGATACTTGCCGCCGATCACCCCTTGCAGCTCCGGGAACTCGCCCACCATCTGGCTCACCAGATCGTGCTTGCAGAGGTGGGCGGCCCGGCGGGCATGGCTGGCATCCGGCTCCTGCAGGGGCAGCCGTTCCAGCAGGGCATCGGTGCACCACTCCAGCCGCTCCACCCGGTCACGCAGGCTGCCGAGCCCCTCGGCGAAGGTGACCCGATCGAGCTGGTCGCGGCGATCGATGCTGGCCACGGCCCGATCGGCCTGCAGAAAGAATGCGGCATCGGCCAGGCGGGCCCGAAGCACCCGCTCATTGCCGCGGCGAATCGTGGCGGCAGCGTCGGGGTGGCCATCGGCCACCACCAGGAACCGCGGCAGCAGCTGGCCGTGGGAGTCGAGGGCCAGGGGATCGGCGGGGGCATCGAGCCGCAACAGCGGCACATAGCGCTGGTGAACCCGCATCACCGTGCAGAGCAACTCCGGTGGCAGGGCCAGGAAACGCTCCTCGATGCCACCTTCGAGCAGCTGGGGCGATTCCACCAGATCCACCAGCTCGGCGAACAGCCTGTCCGGCAGGTCGGGGGCGGCGGCGGCGGCGCCCGCCGCCGCCGCCATCGCCGCCCGGTTGGTGGCGGCCCGGTACTGGCGCTCCACCTGCACAGCGGCGCCGGCGAGGGCAGCCCCATAGGCCTCGGCGCTGGCGATCGGCAGGGGGTCAGGCCGCAGGCGGTGGCCGCGGCTGAGGCGGCCGCTGGCCACGGGGGGATCGCAGTCGGGCAGGGCGATCGGCACGATCTCGGCATCGAGCAGGGCCACCAGCCAGCGCACGGGCCGGCTGAAGCGGCTCTCACCGGAGCCCCAGCGCATGAATCGCCGTCCCTGCAACCCAAGGATCCAGGCCGGCGCCAGCTCGGCCAGCACCGCGGCCGCCGGGCGCCCCGGCTGCTGGATCGTGGCGAACACGAACGGGCCCTTGTCGGTGTCGCGCACCTCAAGGCTGGCGGGATCGACGCCGCAGCGCCGGGCGAAGCCCTCAGCGGCACCGGTGGGCCGGCCCTCCACAAAGGCCTGCCGGGCTGGGGGCCCCTTGCGCTCCTCGCTGCGATCCGGCTGCCGGGCCGGCAGATCGTGCAGGCGCAGCACCAGCCGGCGGGGTGTGCCATCGACGCGGATGGCGGACGGCTGCAGGAACGCTGCCTCCAGATCCTTCGCGACGCGCTCCTGGAGCTGGGTCAGGGCGTCCGCGGCGAAATCGGCGGGCAGCTCCTCAGTGCCGATCTCAAGCAGAAACGTGGCCATGGACGCGGGGTCTCGGGGTTCGGGATGCCTGGCGAAACTGTATTGAAGAGCTGGCAAGCCTCCGCGGGGCTTCCGGACCGTTGGACGTTCGCTAGGTTCGGGCTCTGCAGCGACGCTTCGCGCATGGGTCCCTCCAGGGTCACCGACCGCTCCGGATCCGATGGGCCCGTGCCCACCCGTTCTGGTGTGGAGGATGGTGCCAGCCCTTCGGCTAAAGCTCCGAGCCGCTTTGAGCAGCTCAAGGCCAGCAGCGATCACTTGCGTGAACCGCTGCGCAGTGAACTGGCCAACGATCTGCGCTCCTTCAGCGAATCAGCCGTCCAGATCCTCAAGTTCCACGGCAGTTATCAACAGGACAATCGCGACAACCGCCGCAAGGGCCAGGACAAGGACTGGCAGATGATGTTGCGGCTGCGCTCTCCAGGCGGCCGCATCCCGGTTCCCCTTTACCTCGCCCTCGACGGCCTGGCCGACCGGTTCGGCAATGGAACCCTGCGCGCCACCACCCGCCAGGCCTTCCAGATCCACGGGGTTGCCAAGGCCGACCTCCAGGAGGTGATCGGCACGATCGTGCGGTCGATGGGCTCCACCCTGGCGGCCTGTGGCGACATCAACCGCAATGTGATGGCCCCGGCGGCACCGTTCAGCGGTGGCGGCTACCCGGGGGCCCGGCGTCTGGCGGATCAGATCGCCGATCTGCTCACGCCCCAGGCGGCGATGGGCGCCTACCTCGACCTCTGGGTCGATGGCGATCTGAGCTACCGGATCCGCCCCAGCGGCGCAGTGCGCCAGGTGATGGCTCGCCAGGCCGAAGGCAACGTTTACAGCGGCGATCCCGAAGAGCCCCTCTACGGCGGCACCTATCTGCCGCGCAAGTTCAAGGTGGCGGTCACGGTTCCTGGCGACAACGCCGTGGATCTGCTCACCCAGGACATCGGCCTGGTGCTGTTCAGCGATCCGAACGGCAGGGAGCGCGGCTGCAACGTGTATGTGGGTGGCGGCATGGGCCGCACCCACAACAAGGACGAGACCTTCGCCCGCTGCGCCGATCCCCTCGGCTATGTCGAGTCGGCCCACGTGCTCGAACTGATCCAGGCGATCGTGGCCCTCCAGCGCGATCACGGCGACCGTGACCAGCGTCGCCATGCGCGCATGAAATACCTGATTCACGACCGCGGCATCGCCTGGTTCCGCCAGGAGCTCAAGGCCTACTTCCCCCACCCGATCCGCCCGCTGCGCGACGAGCCCCGCGCCAGCCTCGAGGATTATCTCGGCTGGCACCGCCAGGGTGATGGTCTCTGGTTCGTAGGGCTCCCCCTGCTCTGCGGCCGTCTGGCCGGCGAGACCAAGGCCAACCTGCGCCGCCTGGTTGAGACCTACCAGCTGGAGGTGCGGCTGACTCCGAACCAGGATCTGCTGCTCTGCAACATCGGTGCCCCCCAGCGCAGCTCCCTGCGACGCGAGCTGGCCGCCATCGGCTTCGAGACCCCGGAGCACACCACCCCGCTGGCCCGCCACGCGATCGCCTGCCCGGCCCTGCCCACCTGCGGCCTGGCGATCACCGAATCCGAGCGGATCCTGCCCTCGGTTCTGGAGCGTCTGGAGACACGGATGGCAGCCCTGGGCATCGAGCGGCCCCTGCTGGTGCGAATGACCGGCTGCCCGAATGGCTGTGCCCGCCCTTACATGGCCGAAATCGGGCTGGTGGGCAGCGGCGTCGACGAATACCAGCTCTGGCTGGGGGGAACCCCGGGGCTGACCAGGCTGGCCCGGCCCTTCCTGCAGCGCTTGCCCCTCGATCGGCTCGAGGACACCCTTGAACCGCTGTTCTGCGCCTGGCGTGACCAGGGGGGCCGCCGCAGTTTCGGGGCCTTCATCAATGGTCTCGGCGATGACCAGGTCGCCGCCCTGTTGGCGAGCGCAGCCTGATCTCCCCGCTCCGACTGGCAGGACCGCGTCCTAGCCCTCGGCGCCGAGCCGTCCGTAATGGGCCTGGGGCTCTCCCTGCAGCCAGGCCCAGAGCTGATCGCCATGGCTGAAGTGCCACCACTCGTTGGGGTGCCGGGCAAATCCGGCCGCCGCCATGGTGGCCCCGAGCCGCTCGCGGCGGTAGTGCCATAAAGCCGCCTCACAGCTGGAATCAGCCAGGGCGGCAGCCGCGTAATGGGCAGGTTCGGACACCGCTCCGATCGCGTCGATGGCGCCCCCCATCGCCAGGGGCCTGCCCTCCATATCGGCCAGGGTCAGATCGACAGCCGCCCCGGTGCTGTGGGGGGGGGGCGTGGCCGGATCGAGGCTGGGTTCGGCCCAGAACCGGGCCACATCCCGCCGCACCTCCGCCAGCAGGGACTCAGGAGCATCCTCCGGCTCGAAGCCGCGGCGGCGGCATTCCTCAGCGGTGGCCTGGGCGACCATGAAGCCCTGCACCGCCACGGGCCTCCAGGCATCAAACACCGCCAGACGGCAGGGCTGGGGATCGTCGCGCAGGGCCCGATCGGCGCGCAGCAGGCGCTCGATCACCCCGGCGCGCAGCCGGAATGGGCTGGCCCCGGCACCGTAGGGGGCGCCGAGGCTGACATAGGGATGGGGCTCCAGCCGCAGCAGCTGGGTTGGAAGCTCGCGCAGCGGTTCGCCACAGTCACGGATCGGCACCGGGCTCCAGGGTCGGGGCTGAGGCATTGCGGTGGGCGGGAAGGGCGGCCCCCAGCCTGGCCCCGGGCCTGCCCGCGCTGCTGGATCAGTTGAGCCGGGCCGCCTCCAACTGCCGCTGGCGCTGGTCTGCCAGGGCCTGGAGCAGGCCGGGGTGGGCAGTCAGCTCCGGATCAGAGGCGACCAGCTCGCGGGCCACCTGCCGGGCCCGTTCGAGCAGCTCCCCGTCCTCACTGAGGCTGGCGAGGGCCAGATCGGGCAGCCCCGACTGGCGGGTGCCCAGCACCTGGCCTGGACCGCGCAGGCGCAGGTCCATCTCGGCGATCTCGAAGCCATCGGTGCTGCGCACCAGCACCTCCAGCCTCTGGCGGGCCTGGCTGTTGTTTCCCTCCTGGAGCAGCAGGCAATGGGAGGCGGCGGCCCCCCGTCCGACCCGACCGCGCAGCTGGTGCAGCTGGGCCAGGCCGAACCGCTCCGCATGCTCGATCACCATCACGCTGGCTTCCGGCACATCCACCCCCACCTCCACCACCGTGGTACTGACCAGCACCTGGGTCTGACCGGTGGCGAAGGCACCGATCGCCGCCTGCTTCTCCTCGGAACTGAGTCGCCCGTGCAGCAGTCCGACACGGAGATCGGGGAACACCTCCGTGGCCAGGTGGCGATGCTCCTCCACCGCGGAGCGCAGATCGAGCTTCTCGCTCTCCTCCACCAGCGGCAGCACCACGTAGGCCCGCTGGCCCTGGGCCACCTCATGGCGGACCAGCTCCCAGGCCTGGTCCCGGGCGGAGGTTCGCAGCAGCTGGGTGCGGACCGGCGTGCGGCCGGGGGGCAGCTCGTCGATCTGGCTGACATCGAGATCGCCGTGGATCGAGAGCGCCAGGGTGCGGGGGATCGGCGTCGCCGTCATCGTCAGCAGGTGGGGTTGCAGGCCTTTGGCCAGCAGGCGGTTGCGCTGGCGCACCCCGAAGCGATGCTGCTCATCGACCACCACCAGGCCAAGCCTGGCGAACTGCACAGGGTCCTCCAGCAGGGCATGGGTGCCGATCAGCAGCTGCAGCTGGCCGTTGACCAGATCCTCCAGCAGCTGGCGGCGGCGCTTGAGGGGCGTCGATCCGGTGAGCAGGGCGCCGCTCAGATGCAGCTGCGAGAGCCAGGGATCGAGCTTGGCCATGTGCTGCTCCGCCAGCACCTCGGTGGGGGCCATCAGGGCCCCCTGCCAGCCCGCCTCGATGGCGCAGAGCAAGGCGGCCAGGGCCACCACGGTCTTGCCACTGCCCACATCCCCCTGCAGCAGCCGCGCCATCGGCTGGGGCTGGGCCAGGTCATGGCGGATCTCTGCGAGCACGCGCTCCTGGGCAGCGGTGAGGGCATAGGGCAGGAGCTGCCGCAGCCGTTCCAGCAGCCCGGGCCCGCCGCTGGCGGGAGGGGCCAGGGGCGGGGCCTGGCGCTGGCGCAGCCGTTGGCGCCGCTGGGCGAGGGCCAGTTGCAGCAGCAGCAGTTCATCGAACACCAGGCGGCGCCGGCTGGCCTCCAGGGCCTGGCGGTCGACGGGCTGGTGCATGCCAGCCAGGGCCTGGGCCAGGGGCGGCAGGTCCAGCTGGCGGCGCAGGGACTCCGGCAGGGGATCGGGCCAGCTGGGCAGGTGGGGCAGCACTGCCGCGACGGCCCTGCGAAGGGTTTCGGCGCTGAGGCCTTCGGTCAGCCCATAGACGGGCACCAGCCGTCCGATCGCCTCAGAGCGCACTGGGGCACCGGGACTCTCCAGCACCTCCAGCAGCGGGTCGCTGATGCTCGGCCCCCAGGGCCCCTCCCGCACCAGCCCACTGACGGCCACGGTGGCCCCCGGGGGGAACTGGCGCTGCTGGGCCTTCAGCCAGCCAGGAGAGGTGAAGCGGCGGCCGGCAAAGAAGCGACTCAACCGCAGGCGGCCGCTCACATCCTGCACCTGCAGCTCCAGGATCGCCAGGTTGGGATTGCGGGGGCTGGCGAAGGCATGGCTGCGGCGGATCGTGGCCACCACCGTGGCCGTACGCCCGGGCTCCAGGGCAGAGATCCGCACCAGATGGGCGTAATCGAGGTAGTCGCGGGGGTAGTGCCGCACCAGATCCCCCACCGTCAGCAGGCCGAGGGCCGCGAGGCGGGTGGCGGTGCGGGGGCCAACGCCGCCCACCGCCGCCAGCGGCGTGGAGGGGAGCAGGCGGCCGCCGCCGCCACCTGCGGAGCTCGCCCGGGACGGCGAGCCGGGGGCGGGGCTGGCGGGTGTCAGTCGCAGCCTGGGGGGCGACGGGGGCAGGGTTGGGCGCAGCCGCACCCGCCACTGGTGCAGCGATTGGCGCAGCTGCTGGACCAGCTGCTGACGCCGCCCCAGCCCATCGGCCCGGTAGCCCTGAAAGGCGCTGGCCAGCTCGATGAAGGCCCGCCTGCAGGGCAGCGGGAGCGCCTCCGGAGGATGGGCCAGGGTCCGGGCGACGAAGCTGGAGAAGGTCTCCTGGCGACCAAGCAGGTCCGGGAAGTCCCGTTCGGCCTCAAGCCGACAGGCCTGCTGGAGTGGGGCGCTCCAGGCTTCAAAGCCGGGCAGGGGATCGGCGGCGGCGGGCCCTGTGGCTGGGTCCTCCGCTGGCAAAGCGCGATCGGACCCTGGCAGGGTCGGATCCGCGCGGATTGCTGACGCGCTGCTGCCGGCGAGGCCGCGGGGCCTGGCGGCGGGGTCCGGGATCAGGGGATCGCCGGCCCTGGTCAGGGCATCGGCGGCGGGTTCGGGCCCTCCCGCTGTCGGGTGCGGATGTCCTGCAGCCACAGCGCCTCAGCCTCGCGTGCCTGACGTCGCCGCTGGAGACGACGGTAGTGCTGGGCCATTCTGTGGCCTTCCTGGCGGCGGCGCTGCAGCTCCCGCCGCAGATGGCGCAGGCGCGGCTGATCCAGTTCGAGATCTGTGCAACGCAGCAGCAGGACCGTGGCCTGGAATGGCTGATCGGTTCCAGGCAGCGGCATCGGCAGCTGGAGGCGCAGCAGATTGGGGGCCGCTCCGAGGGTGTCGACCCGACCCTCCAGCACCGCGTCGAGGAGGGAGGTGGGCAGCAGGATCGGCAGCAGGCCGGAGCGCATCAACTCGCCGTTGATCGCGTGGGAGAGATTGCGCAGGCGGCGGGTCAGGGCCTGGTCGTAGCCCCGCAACCAGGCCTCGAGCTGCAGGGGGTCGCGGGGTAGCAATCCAGCTCCGCTGCCGCCTGCCGCCCACGGTCCGCCGGCGGCAGGATCGCCATCGTGATCGTCGGCCGCGAAGGCTCCGTCCACCTCTCGGAGGACGTCGTCCAACTCGGGGAGAGCCTCGTCCGAGGGCAGGAACGGGGCCCGAGCCCCGCTCCCTTCCGGATCCAGACCGGGCTCCATGCCGAAGGGCTCCCAAGCGAACGGCCCGGGCTCCGCTGCCCCATCACCGTCCCGGTGCTCCTCCCTGTCGTCGAATTCCTCCAGAGGATCGTCGCCATCAACAGCACCGTGATCGATCCCCTCGGCCGACCAGCCGACCAGGGAGCCACGCAGGGGAAGCGCCATCCCCAGACTCACCGATCCGGGCGGCAGCGATCCGGCGGGGGATGGCCCAAAGCCAGCGCCAGCGAAGGCTGCCAGGTCATCCTGGGATCGGAGGTCGGGATCGGTGGGCCCGGGGCCCCGATCGGATCGGTCCTCGCCGGCGAGGCGCGCCCCAACCAGACGTTCCACCAGCCGTTGTTGATGCTGGCGCTGGCGCTGGCGCCGCTGGCGATCCTGGCGGGCCGCCAGGCCTGACAACTGCTCGACGGTGAGCAGGCTGGCGCAGCGCTGCACCAGGGAGAGCAGGCGCCGATGCAGGCGGGCGCGATGGTCCGCGGACAGGGCGGCGTAACGGCCGGGGTGGATCTGGGTGACGATTTGGAAGATCGCCTGATCCACGCTGCCGGGCAGCACCTCCCGCATCACCTGCAGATAGAGAGCCAGCTGCCTGTAATGGCCTGGGTTCTCGTCCGCCAGCCAGCGCCCCACCGCCGCCAGGTCGGCGGGAAGGTCGGGACGCTGGGGGTCGGGGGTCACGGCGCTGGGGCCTGGAGGGGCTTCCTGCCTCAGGCCGGCTTGGCCATGGCCGCCACCTCGGCGGCGAAGTCCGCCTTCTCAACCTCGATGCCCTCGCCCAGGGTGAAACGGGTGAAGCGACGCACCCGGATGTTCTCGCCGGTCTTGCCGGCGGCCTGCTTGACCATCTCACCCACGGTGATGGTGTTGTCGCGGATGAAGGGCTGTTCGAGCAGGGCCAGCTCCTTGAGGCGCTTGCCGATCCTGCCCTCGACGATCTTCTCCTTCATCGCTTCCTTCTTGCCAGCCAGGTCATCCCGGCCCATCTCGATCGCCTTCTCCCGTTCGACCACGGCCTGGGGAATCTCGTCGGTGCTGACGTAGTCGACGGCAGGGCAGGCGGCGATCTGCATGGCCACGTTGCGGATCAGCTCCTGGAAGAGATCGCCGCGGGCCACAAAGTCGGTCTCGCAGTTGACCTCGACCAGCACGCCGACCCGGGCACCGGTGTGGATGTAGCTGCCGATCGCCCCCTCGGCGGCGGTGCGACCAGACTTCTTCTCGGCGGTGGCGATGCCCTTCTGACGCAGCCATTCGGTGGCCTTGGTCATGTCGCCGCCCGATTCGGCGAGCGCCTTCTTGCAATCCATCATCCCGGCGCCGGTTTTGTCGCGCAGGTCCTTGACGAGCTTGGCGGTGATCTCAGCCATGGGTAGGGGAAAGGGGGGAAGCGGTGGGAGGCGGGAAAGGGCTCAGGGGATGGCGATGGACGCAGCCCTCAAGACAACCCGGAACGGACAAACCAGTGGGCTTGGGGAAGCCAGCCGGACGCGGCCAACGCCAGGGTTGCTCGCTTCGGGATGGTGATGGCTCGAACCACCATCCCAGAACTCTGGCCCAGGGAACTGGACCGGGACTCCAGTCCTGAGTTCAGGCTGGCCACCCTCACGCTGATCGGAGGGTTCGCCAGCCAGGGGAAGGGGGGGAGAGCGGCCCGGAGAAGGGGCGGCAACTTGGAACGGGAGGAATCCGGGGCAGGACCGCGGAGAATCCTTCCGGTCGGGATCCTGGCCAAGGGGGATGCTGGGTCAGCCCTCGATCACCAGGCGGAGGGGTACACCCCGGGCTGGGCGATCGAGGGCGAGGAGCTCAGCCCTCGTCTTCGGAGCGGTCCTGGGCGCCGTGGCGGCCCTCATTGATCGCATCGGCGAGACGGCCCAGCACCAGCTGCACCGATCGCACGGCGTCGTCGTTGCAGGGAATCGGGACGTCGCAAAGATCGGGATCGCAGTTGGTATCGAGCATCGACACCAGAGGGATGTCGAGCTTGCGGGCCTCGAGCACGGCGTTGGTCTCGCGGCGCTGATCCACCAGGATCACCACGTCCGGCAGCCGCCTCATGTTCTTGAGACCGCCCAGATACTTCTGGAGCCGGTCCAGTTCACGCCGCAGCACCGCCGCCTCCTTTTTCGGTCGCATCGCGATCGCTCCGGAGGACTCCATCCGCTCCAGATCCTTGAGGCGGTCAATGCGGGCCCGCATCGTGGTCCAGT
>JBMSXZ010000001.1:0-56340 GCA_049426205.1 Cyanobium sp. | reverse complement strand
GCTGGAGAGCGACACGCGCGTGCACATCGCCACCGTGCAGGCGATGGCGCAGCGGTTGTTGCTGGGGGATGAGGAGGGCCGCCCCACGGTGGACAGCTATGACCTGATCGTGGTGGATGAATGCCACCGCGGATACCTGCTGGATCGGGAGCTGAGCGATCGTGAGTTGCGCTTCCGCGATTTCAACGACTATGTGTCGAAGTACCGGCGGGTGCTGGAGATGTTTGATGCGGTGAAGGTGGCGCTCACCGCCACCCCGGCGTTGCATACGGTGCAGATCTTCGGCCGGCCGGTGTTTGTGTACAGCTACCGCGAGGCGGTGGTGGATGGCTATCTGGTGGATCATGAACCACCGATTCGCATCCGCACCAAGCTGAGCAGCGAAGGGATCATCTGGAAGGCCGGTGAGGAGGTGACCAGGATCGATCCCCGCAGCGGCCAGTTCGATCTGTTCACCACCCCGGATGAGTTGCATTTCGAGGTGGAGGCCTTCAATCGCCAGGTGATCACCGAACCCTTCAACCGCACGGTGTGTGAGTTTCTGGCCGATGAACTCGATCCCTTTTCCCCGTTCAAAACTCTGATCTTCTGCGTCAGCGACAAGCACGCCGATCTGGTGGTGCTGCTGCTCAAGGAGGCGTTTCAGCGGCGCTATGGCAGCGTGCCGGATGAGGCGGTGGCGAAGATCACCGGCAGCAGCGACAAGCCTGCCCAGCTGATCCGGCGCTTCAAGAATGAAAGCTTCCCCAATGTGGCGGTCACCGTGGATCTGCTGACCACGGGCGTGGATGTGCCGGCGATCGGCAACATCGTGTTTCTGCGCCGCGTGAACAGCCGCATCCTCTACGATCAGATGATCGGCCGCGCCACCCGCCTGTGTGAGCCGATCGGCAAAGACAGCTTCCGCATCTTTGATGCGGTGGGCCTGTATGAAGCGCTGCAGCACATCACCGACATGAAGCCGGTGGTGGTGAACCCGAAGATCCCCTTCTCCCAGCTGCTGGAGGAGCTGCAGAGTACCGAGGGGGAGGAGTGGCAGCTGGTGCGCGAACAGCTGATCGCCAAGCTGCGGCGCAAGCAGCGGCATCTCAGCGAAACCGCCGAGGCCCGTTTCCGCTTGCTGAGCGGTGAGGAACCTGAGGCCTTCATCAACCGTCTGCAGCAGCTGCCGGAGGCGGAGGCCAGGGGCTGGCTGGGGAGGATCGAGGGGCTTGGCGCCGTGCTCGATGCGCAATGGGAGGTGCGGGCCGAACCGCAGTTCCTCTCCGAACACGACGACGAACTGCGCGCCATCGAACGAGGCTACGGCGAGGCGACGCGTCCGGAGGACTACCTGGAGGGCTTCAGCGCCTTCGTGCGTGACCCGGGCAACGACCTGCCTGCCCTCACCACGGTGCTGACGAAACCCTGGGAGCTGACCCGCAAGGATCTGCGCGAGCTGAAGCTGGCCCTGGACCAGCGGGGCTACAGCGAAACCACCTTGGCCACGGCCTGGCGGGAGACCACCAACCAGGAGATGGCCGCCTCGATCATGGGCTGGATCCGTCAGGCGGCCCTGGGCGATCCGCTGATGACCTACGAGCAGCGGGTGGAGAAGGCCCTGCAGCGAATCCTGGCTTCGCGCAGCTGGAGCAAACCGCAGCGCGACTGGCTGCAGCGCATCGCCAACCAGACCAAGGCGATCACGATCGTGGATCGCGAGGCGCTGGACGACGACCTGCTGTTCTTCAAGCGGGAAGGCGGCGGCTGGCCGCGGCTGAACCGGCTGTTCGGCGGCGAGCTCGATGGCGTGCTGCAGGAGTTTCAGCGCCAGGTGTGGGCGGCTTGAGGCCGCTCAGGGCAGCACCCGCTCTGCCAATGCGTTCAGGCGGCGATCGGCGCTGACCAGGGTGGCCGCCTCGCGCCGGGCCAGAGCCAGATAGAGGCAGTCATAGACGGGGTGGTCGAGATGACAGGCCAGGGCCAGGGCCTCGGCCTGCAGGTGGCGATCCGGCTCCACCCGATCCACGAGATCGCGGGCCTCACTCAGGAGCTGCTGGGGATCGAGGCCAGCGAGTAGATCGGCCCGCTGAAGTTTCCAGAGCGTGTTGGCCACTTCGGTGAGCATCAGCTCGGGCGCCAGGACAAGGGAGGCCGTGCGAATCGACTCCGCCAGCCCAGAGGTGGCGGCATCACCCAGGGACAGCCGCACGGCCGCTGAGGCATCGAGGACACAAGCGAGGGCCATCAACGCTCGCGGTCAGCACGGATCAGGTCTTCCGGCGAAAACTCCCCGATCAGGGCCGCGCTCAGCGATGGGGAGCAGGGCCCGCGTTGGACCATGCGATCGAGCACCTGGCGGCGGCGTTCGCGTGGATCGCCGCCGGCGATGGCCTCCAGATCAGCGAGAGCCTGCTGGCTGAGGCTGCGCTTGTGGACCTGAGCGCGGTGCTGCAGCAACCGGTGGAGCGCTTCTGGCAGGTCGCGGATCTGGAGAGATGGCAAGGGGCACCTCGTCAGGGTGATCAGCCTACTGGACTTGCATGCACGATGCATGCGCGAGCCGGAAGCGTCCCCACGGCACCGTCAGGCCAGGCCGCGTAGCCTGAAGTGGATGCCCCACCGGCGCGATGACGGTCGCTCCACCTGCTGAAGCCCCAACCGCGCCTGAGGCTGTCGACTCGGCTGTGGCGCCGCTGCTGCTGCCCCAGGAGTTACGGCTGACGCCGGAGCAGTTCGCGCTGGTGTGCGAGGCCAACCCTGACGCGGTGCTGGAACTGGCAGCCGATGGCCAGCTGATCACCATGACCCCTACCGGAGGCGAGACCGGCGCTCGCAACTACAACCTCGGCCTGGCCCTGGGGTTGGCCGCGCGCCAATGCTCGCTGCCACTGCAGCTGTTCGACAGCTCCACCGGCTTTCGCCTCGCCGATGGTTCGGTGCTCAGCCCCGACCTGGCTGTGGTGAAACTGGAGCGCTGGCAGGCGCTCACTCCTGAGCAGCGCCGCACATTTCCTCCCCTCTGCCCCGATCTGGTGATCGAACTGGCCAGTGCCAGTGACGCGGGCCCCCGTGGTGCCGAGGCCCTGCGCCGCAAGATGGTGCTCTACCAGGCCAACGGCGCCCAGCTGGGCTGGCTGCTGTTCCCGGAAGAGAGGGCCGTGGAGATCTGGCTGGCCCGCCCCGATGCCGGCGTGCCATCGGCACCGCAGCGACTGGAGAACGCCCTGCGCCTGGAGGGCGGCGAGGTGTTGCCGGGTCTGGTGCTGGAGCTGGAGGAGATCTGGGCGGCGTGAAGCCTGAGCCTGGCTACCCTGGCGCCATGGGCCTGATCCGCGGCAATTTCTCCCTCAGCAACCCCACCCGGCCCGACCTGGCGCCGTTGCAGGTGTCGGCCCTTGTGGACAGCGGGGCTGTGCATCTGTGCATCCCGGAGCATGTGGCGATCCAGCTGAGCCTGGCGGAACTGGAGCGGCGCGAGGTCGTGCTGGCCGATGGGCATCGCCGGACGGTGCCGTATGTAGGACCGGTGGAAGTAAGTTTCCGGAATCGCCGCTGCTTCACCGGTGCGATGGTGCTGGGCAATGAAGTGCTGCTGGGCGCGATCCCGATGGAAGACATGGATCTGGTGCTGCGCCCCCAGCTGCAGAGCGTGGATGTGAATCCCGAAAGTCCCAACATTCCGCTCAGTGTTGCCAAGGGAATGGCGCAAAGCTGACGCATTGATGCCCGTGACCATCACCCACAACAGCCACACCCACGACATCGTCGCCAAGCTCTGGAACCTCTGCAACGTCCTCAAGGACGACGGGGTGACTTATCACCAGTACGTGACGGAGCTCACGTATTTGTTGTTCCTGAAGATGGCCAAGGAAACGGGCCAGGAGAAAGGCATACCCTCGCAGTGACGATGGGACATGCTGGAAATCCTCAGCGCAAACCATCAGCTCAACCACTATGAAGAGTTGCTGCTTAACCTGGGCTAATCGGAAGACAAACAATTAGAAGGCGATGTCACCGATCATGACGGCGAATCGGAGCAAAGCAGCCCAGCATCAGGCGAGAAAGACGAGGATGCAGAGGACAATGAGATAGCACCGATTGTCAAAGAGATCTACGCCAATGCCAGCTCGTTCATCAAGAAACCGGTGACGCTCAGCAAGCTGGTGAGCGAGATCGAGACGCTGGATTGGTACAGCGCCCGCGAGGAGGGCTTGGGGGATCTGTATGAAGGCTTGCTGCAGAAGAATGCGGAGGAAAAGAAATCCGGCGCCGGCCAGTATTTCACCCCCCGGCCGCTGATTGATTGCATGGTGGCGGTGATGCAACCCACCTTGGAGGATGTGATTCAGGATCCGGCGGGGGGAACCGGTGGCTTCCCGATCGCGGCGCTGCACTGGATCCGCGACCACTACGACCTCAGTCAGCTGGATGAGAGGCAGCAGAAAAAGTTCTACGAGGGCACGTTTTATGGCATGGAGCACGTGCAGGACACGCACCGGTTGGCGCTGATGAACCTGATGCTGCATGGCTTGGATTCTCGGCCGGGGCAATGCGGCATCTGGTATGGCGACACCCTCAGCGGCGATGGGCTGCTGCTGCCGCCGGCCTCCTTGATTCTCACCAATCCACCCTTCGGCACCAAGAAAGGTGGTGGCGTGCCAAACCGAGAGGATTTTCTCTTCCCCACCAGCAACAAGCAGTTCTGCTTTCTGCAGCACATCATCCGGGCCTTGAAACCTGGGGGGAGAGCGGCGGTGGTGCTTCCCGACAACGTGCTGTTCGAAGGCAACGTGGGCAGACAGATCCGGGCAGACCTGATGGACAAGTGCAACCTGCACACGATCCTGCGCCTGCCCACCGGCATCTTTTATGCGCAAGGTGTGAAAACCAATGTGCTGTTCTTCACGCGCGGCACGAGCGATCGGGGCAACACCAAAGCGGTGTGGGTGTATGACCTGCGGGCCAACATGCCGGCCTTCGGCAAGCGCACGCCGCTCACCCGCGAGCATTTTGCGGCGTTCGAGGCGGCCTATGGGCCGGATCCCCTGGGCTTGGCGCCGCGCACAGCCACCGGGCCCGAGGGCCGCTGGCAATGCTTCAGCCGCGAGGAGATATCCGCCCGCGGCGACAGCCTCGATCTGGCCTGGCTGAAGGACGACTCCGCCGAAGACGCCGCCGACCTGCCGGAACCCTCCGAGCTGGCCCGCGAGGCGATGGGTGAACTGGAAGGTGCTCTCGACGATTTGCGGGCAATTCTGGCGGAATTGGGGGAGGAGTTGGAGGAGGTGGTGTGATGGAGGAGGGGCGAGAGCTGCCGGTGGGGTGGGCGGCTTGCGATCTTGGAGAAGTATGCGAAATCATTCGGGGGATTACATTCCCGGCCTCCGCGAAAGAACACTGCAAGACCGAAGATAATGTTTGCTGTTTGCGCACGAGCAATATTCAGCGTGAGCTCGACTGGAAAAGCGTTTATTTCGTCAGCAAGGCTTTTGTAAATAAGCCCAGCCAGCTTGTCAGGCTTGGCGACGTCCTGATGTCAATGGCAAATAGTTATGAGCTTGTCGGGAAGGTCTCGGTTGCTAGACAGCTCCCATGCGAAACGGCTTTCGGGGCGTTTTTGGCTGCACTTCGTCCGACGCAAGCCCTTACTGATCAATTTCTTTTTCATTTTCTCAGATCGGAATCTGTTCAATCTCAAATCCGCGAAGGATCAAGTCAGACGACGAATATTGCCAATGTATCGGCTGCTCGTTTGCGCGAGATTGTCATTCCCCTCGCCCCGCTCAACGAACAACGCCGCATCGCCGCCAAGCTCGACGCCACCCTGGCTGCGGTCGACGCCTGCCGCCAGCGGCTCGATGGCGTGGAGGCCCTGCTCAAGCGCTTTCGCCAGGCGGTGCTGGCGGCGGCCACCTCGGGGGAGTTGACGCGGGAGTGGCGGGTGGTCAATCCCCTGAATATCGATACAGCGAATAACGAAATTGCGTCCCTTGTCGAAGCACGGCTATACAATAGAATGAAGGTGCGAAACCCATTGGAGCCCGACCTGAGCCATTGGGAAAGTCAGCCGCCTGCTTCATGGATGGTTGGCAGCGTGTCAATGATTGCCGAATGCCTTGACAACCAACGCATACCAGTCAAGAAAGAAAAACGCAAGAGTGCCAAAGGGTTGTACCCCTACTATGGCGCCAACGGGATGGTTGACATGGTGGATGAATATATCTTTGATGGCGAGATTGTGCTCGTGACAGAAGATGAGACTTTCTATGGGAGGGAAAAACCGATCGCCTATCGTTCATCGGGCAAGTGCTGGGTCAATAACCACGCGCACGTTCTCAAGCCTCAAGACAGTATCACGGCTGACTACCTCTGCTACGCCTTAATGCACTATCCAGTCCTGCCTTGGCTTACAGGAGCGACTGGCCGGGCAAAGCTTACTCAGGCAGTTCTGAATTGCCTTCCCATCGCGATTCCGCCAGCTGCAGAGATGCGGGAGATCGTCATTCAGGTCAAATCCCTCTTCTCCCTCGCCGACCAACTCGAAGCCCGGCTCAGCGCCGCCCGCAAGATCGTCGAGCGGCTGACGCCGGCGTTGCTGGCCAAGGCGTTTCGCGGTGAGCTGGTGCCCCAGGACCCCAACGACGAGCCGGCGAGTGTGCTGCTGGAGCGGATCCGGGCGGCCCGCCAGGCGGAAGCCGCGGTGTCTGGCCCCTCGCGGCGTGGGCGCAAAAAGGCTGCAGCCAACCCGGATTCGAGCCCTGTTGACGCCGCCCCAGTACCGCCCGATCGGCTCGCCAATCTCTTGCGCGAATGCGGCGCCCTCAGTGAGCGGGCGCTGTTGGCGGCCTCCGAGCTGGATCCCGTCAGCTTTCAGGCCCAGCTGACGTTGGAGCGGGAGCTGGGGGCGATCCAGGAAACGCTGGAGGATGGCCAGGTGCTGCTGGAGGTGGTGGCTTGATGGGCCCGGTGCCCCTGTTTGATGCATCGCCCTTCCTCTCCCAGGGCGAAGGGCAGCATTTCGATCGCAAATCGTTGTTTCATGGGCCAACGCCGGCGTGCGGGTGTTTCGCGTGATCGGCATCGAGCGACGCCTGGGTGCCGAGCACAATGTGGAGGAACGCCCGCGCATTGAAGGCAACCTGCCTGAGGTATGGCAGGAAGCCCTCAACGTGGTGGGCAGCTTGATGCGGCAACCCTCTCGGCTGGTGGGCAACCGCTTCCGGCCGTCAAGTGAATACCCCCGCTTGATGCGTTCCTGCCGTCGCCCCGCATTGAACCCACCCCCAGGAGTGTGGGCGTTGTCCTGCGCAACACCACCACCCTCGCTGAAGACGACCGTGCCTTCATCTCACGCATCGCCGCCGAGGATCTCAGCGATGAGGAGTTCCGGGCGCTGCTCCAGGCCCACCGCAACACCCAGGTCAACAATGCCAGCCTGCGCAACCTCATGGGTCTCGATACCCTCGGCGCCAGTCAAGTGCTGCGGCGGCTTCGGGATCGGGGCTTGCTGAACTTGCACCCTGCCGGATCGCAGAGCTACTACACCCTGGAGCCAAGGCTGCAGGTTGCCGATGCCGCCGATCGAGGGGAGCTGCACGCCGATCGAGGGGAGCTTGACCCTTCCTTGCAGGAGGCCATCACAGGGCTTGGAGCTCGACCCCGGAAGGAGCGACTGCGGCAGGTGATTGGCCAACTCTGCGCCGGCCACTGGCGAACCGCTGCCTGGCTGGCGGACCAGCTCACCATCGAGGCCGGCAATCTTTCCGATCGCCACCTCGCGCCGATGGTGAGGCACGGCACGCTGGAGCGCCGATACCCCGAGACGCCCACCCATCCGGAGCAGGCCTATCGCACGGCCTCCGTCCAGGGCGGTCTGCGGCTCTCCAGCTCCGCATGATCAACCCGAGCCTCTCCATGCCGGTCGCCTCCTTCGGGATTGACGAGCGTGTTCTGGGGGAGGAGGCGTTCGTGCCCTGGGCCGCCTGGAACCGTTGCAGGCGGTGCACCGGCGTGCCAGCTGCTGATCAGGTCCGCTGTCCTGCCCTTTGGAGCAGATCTGCGTAGAGCTGCACCAGCCGTTCCTGCATGCGATCCCATGAATAGTGCTGTTCAACGGCGCGACGACCCGCCCGGCCCATTTGTTCGGCTTCGGCGGGATGATCAAGGATCCACTTGATCGCTGCGGCCAGTGCGGAAGCGCTCGTGGGAGACGACACCAACAAGCCACACTGATGTCGACGAATGACTTCACGTGTGAAATGAAGATCCGAGGCGATCACAGGGAGTCCGGCTGCCATGTATTCAAAGAGCTTGTTGCTGCTGGCATGCTGTTCATCTCCATGCACATCGAGAATCAGCAAACCAGCCCGAGATTGATCAAAGAGGGTCTGGACCTGGCCTCGGTCTAGCAATCCCCATTCATCAACATTTTGCCACGATGCCCCGGTGCTGAGCCGATCCCGGTAGGAGGGCGGGTACCACCGGCCAGCCAAGGCGAGGCGCGCTCCGGCCCTGGCGACAGCCTCAATCATGATCTGAACGTGCCTCTCTTTTGACAACACACCCACATAGCAGGCCAGCAACGGTCTTGCGGATGGGGGAGCAGAGCCAGGCCGAAACTCCTCAGAACGCACATGATTTTCGATGATGAAAGCGTTGCGCAAGGGCAGCACCTTCAGCATATGAGGAGAGACGACGATGCACGCCTGCAGACATGCAGATGCACAGCGTTCCATCAGGTCATAGAGCAACACCAGGAGTGCCGATAGGAACGTTGGCAGAGAGGCGGTCTGCCGCAGATGCTTTCGGTAATACTCGTGGATATCGTAAATAATGATCGGCCTGCCAAGACGCATCAGCAGGCCTCCAGGAATCAGCTCCGGATCATGGAAGTGGAGGATCTGATGGTCTGATCGAAATGCTCTTAACCACATCTGGGCCGTCGCGAGGCAAGCGCGCAGAGCTCGATTCCGCGGCTTGCCAATGTCCACAATCTGCACCCCCTTGCTCCATTCGTCTCCCAAACCATCGGCCACATAAAGGGTGACAGCATGACCCGTTTCTGCCAGGGAGCAGCACATCTTCTGGAAAATGCGCGTGTCATAGCGCGGATGCACCGTGGTGAGATGGGCAATCTTCATGTCGACTACTCGCCTCGCCTGCCCTGAAACGTCGATGCCAGCCATCAACACGTTCAACTCGATCATCACACTACCTGACCAAGCTGCTCCCGACAGGCCATCGGTCGAGATCGTGGAAGCGTGCACCAATCGCAACAGCATGGCACGGGCCATGGCAGCTCAAGTCCGAGCCCCACCAGCCAGTCGCTTCGTTGGCTCAACTGACATGCTCACCCGTTTGAAAACGGTTCGGGTGCGCTGCTGATCGCGCTTCAGGTGCAATCATCGATTGGTGCTGCCCAGCTGTCCAGCGGCCCAGCCCATGGCAATCAGTCGCTCTGCGATCGGAACGAGCATCCTTCCGCGTTGCGACCTTGCTTCCCGAATCAAACTCAGTGCTCCAGCGGGAGATGAACCCTACGGTCATCGCTGGCCGACCGGTAGGCGGCGATCAGCAGCTCCAGGCTGCGTAATCCAGCATGTCCGTCGCACATGGCCTCAGCGTTGCCCTGCAGGGTATCGATCATGTTGGCGTAATAGGGCGGGTGGCCGAAGCCATAGGCGCTGGTGGTCTGGTAACTGGCGTTGTCGACAAGATCATCATCGGGGCTGACATCGGCAAAGGCCCATTGCTCGATCCGGTTCACAGCCGGTCCGCCGATCCGGACCGTGCCGGTCTCACCCAGCAGGGTGATCGATCCCTCCAGGTTTTTGGGATAGGTCAACATCGTCACCGCCATGGTGCCGAGGGCACCACAGCGCCAGCGGAGTTGCATGGCTGCCGTGTCTTCCACCTCGATCGAGCGGCCGATCGTCGCGATCGAAGCGCTGACACTGTCCACCGGACCCACCAGCCAATCGAGCAGATCCACGTAGTGACTCGCCTGGTTCATCAGGGCACCGCCATCGAATTCCCAGGTGCCGCGCCAGGCGTCCTGGTCGTAATAGCTCTGCGGGCGCTGCCAGAACACCGTGACCGTGACCATCGCCAGGCGCCCGAAACGCTGGGCCTGGAGCTGCCGTCGCACCAGCTGCAGGGTGCTGTTGAAGCGATTCTGCTTCACCACAAACAGTCGCACCCCGGCCTGATCACAGGCCTGCACCATCGCCCGACCCTCGTCCCAGCGTGTAGCCATCGGTTTTTCCGTGCAGACATGCAGCCCGGCAGCCGCTGCCGCGATCGTCTGGCTGGGATGCAGTCCGCTGGGGGTGGCCAGCACCACAAGGTCGACGGCCAGGTCTCCGGCCTCTACCGCCTCGAGCAGCTCGCTGAAGCTGGGGAAGCGGGCTGGAGCGGCAGCGATTCCCGCTGCATTGGCCGTGGCCTGGCGGATCTCCATGTCCGCCTGGTCCAGCCGTTCAGGCTGGGGATCGCAGATGGCCACCAGCTCGGCCCGATCGTGATGCAGGGCAATGGCCTTGATGTGGTTGGCACTGATCCGGCCACAGCCCACCAACGCCATGCGAATGCGGCGGTCGCTGATCGGCACCACGGGTTTCGAGATCATGGGGACAGCTGGACGACGGACCAGGGTGTTGGGAGCGCTTCAGGACAGGCCCCCCACAACCCGAGCCTGCTCCTTCTGGATCCAGGTGACAATCGACTCGGCTGCATGGCCATCGCCATACAGCGCCGGACGTTCCCGATGGCGATCCAATCCCAGTTGATCGTCCATGGCCGAGAGCATGGCCTCGCAATCTGCCGGGTCGGCCAGCTGGTTCCAACCGCAAGCAAGCAATTCCACCCACTCGGTTTCGCGACGCACCGTGACGCACGGCGTCCCCTGCAGAAACGCTTCCTTCTGGACCCCGCCGGAGTCGGTGACCACCAGGGCAGCACGTCGCTCCAGCAGCACCATTGTCAGAAAACCAAGGGGCTCCAGAATTTGCAGTCGGGCCAACAACGGCTCCAGGCCATGCTGGCGAATCGACGCCCTGGTGCGGGGGTGCAGGGGCAGCAGCACGGGCAGGGGAGCCTCCACCAGCGCCGTCAGCACAGCGCTCAAGCGCTGGGGGTCGTCGGTGTTCTCGGCGCGGTGCAGGGTGGCGAGGATGAACGGAGCATCTGGAAGATCGAGGGGGGCCAACAATTCGGCCGCCCTGGTTTCGGCCTCCTGGCCATAAAGCCGTGCCGCATCAGCCATCACATCACCGGTTCGAATGATGCGCTCAGCGGCAATCCCTTCGTGCTTCAGGTTGGCCGCAGCGCGATCGGTGGGGGCAAAGCAGACGTCGGCCAGATGATCCGTGAGCACCCGGTTCTGCTCTTCGGGCTGCTGGCGGTTGAAGGACCGCAACCCCGCTTCCACGTGCAACAGGGGAATCCTGAGCTTGCTGGTCGCCAGTGCTCCGGCGAGCGTGGAGTTGGTATCGCCATAGACCAACACGGCATCGGGCCGCTCGCTGAGCAGGACGGCTTCGATCGCCTCCAGCATCCGGCCTGTTGTTGCACCGTGGTGACCACCGCCGATACCGAGATGAAAGGCGGGTTCAGCAAGGCCTAGATCGGTGAAGAACCGCGCCGACATCGCCACATCGTAGTGCTGACCAGTGTGCAGAATGCGCTCGTGAATGGGCTGCTTGCTGCCAAGCGTGGCCCAGATGGCACGGCTCACAACCGCCGCCTTGATGAATTGGGGGCGTGCACCCACCACGGTGATCAACTGCATCAGGCTCGGATTACTCCACTCTCCACCGGATAACGCCCGCGCGTGTCGATCAGCAGGGACGAGGCTCTGAGTATCAACTCATAATCAAAGCGATCGTGGTCAGTGCAGAGCAGCACCGCATCAAAGCTTGCCAGGGTTGGCTGATTCAGAGGCAGGCTGCGCAGGGAAAAGGAATGCTCACGCATCGGTGGGAACTCAGGAAAGAATGGATCGCTGTAGTCGACCAAAGCTCCCTTGGCCAGGAGGAGCTTGATGATCTGCACAGAAGGTGATTCGCGCGTATCATCAACATTCTTTTTATAGGCAATTCCCAACACCAGGACCCGGCTGCCTTTGAGCGGCTTGGATCTCTCATTCAAGGCATCCATCGTCTTTTGCACGACATAGGCGGGCATGGCCGCATTGATCTCACCAGCGAGCTCAATGAATCGCGTGTGCATTCCGTACTCGCGGGCTTTCCAGGTGAGATAAAAGGGATCAATCGGCACACAGTGCCCCCCCAGGCCAGGTCCTGGGTAATAGGGCACAAAACCGAACGGCTTGGTTGCTGCCGCCCTGATCACCTCATAGAGATCGATGTGCATGCGATCCGCCAGTGGCTTGAGCTCATTCATCAAGCCGATGTTGACGGCCCGATGAATATTCTCAAGCAACTTGGTGAATTCGGCGGTACTGGTGTTGCTCACCGGCACCACCGTGCGGATGGCCTGTTCGTAGAGCGCCACTCCGATCTCCAGGCAGGCGGCCGTGCTTCCCCCGATCACCTTGGGAATGGTGGCCGTGCTGAAACGGGTATTGCCGGGATCTTCCCGCTCGGGTGAATACACCAGAAACACATCAACGCCCACCCGCAGACCGCGGGCCTCAATCCGAGGACGCAACTCCTCTTCCGTGGTGCCCGGGTACGTGGTGCTCTCCAGGCTGATCAACTGGCCCGGACGCAGGTGGGGGAGCAACGCCTCCAGCGCACCGCGGATGAAGCCCAGATCGGGCTCGCGATGTGGGCCCAGGGGAGTGGGCACACATAAAATCAGGGCATCGGCCTCTGTTGCGCGTTGAAAATCGAGGCTGGCTTCCAGCCGTCCCGCCGAGCAGGCGCTGGCGACGCGCTGAACATCGATGTGCTCAATGTAACTGCGCCCCATCTGCAGCGCTTTGACCTTGTCCGGATCAATGTCCAGACCCAGCACTTTGAAACCACTCTCCACAAGGGTGAGTGAGAGGGGAAGCCCCACATATCCCAGCCCAACCACAGCGATCAGTGCCTCTCGACTTCGCAGTCGCTGCAACAATGCAGTGCGTGCATCCATGGGATCCATCAGCACGCGGAGCCGCTGGGAATGCGGATCAACTGATTACCAGTCAACTGGTACACATCCTGGCTGTGAGGGCAGATCCACTCGCCTTCTCCCTGCAGCGGCAACGGCACCCGCTCTCCGTGGGCACTCATCCAGCCCATCTGCCGAGCAGGCACGCCCACCATCAGGGCAAAGGGTCTGACATCGCCGGTGACCACCGCTCCGGCACCGATGAAGGCGTAGGCCCCGATCACGCTGCCGCACACAATCGTACTGTTCGCTCCCAGGGTCGCCCCACGGCGCACCAGCGTGGCTTGAAACTCATGCTTTCGACTCACTTCCGAACGGGGGTTGATCACATTCGTAAACACCATGCTGGGTCCACAAAAAACCCCATCTTCAAGGGTCACGTTATCATACACAGAAACGTTATTCTGAATCTTGACGTTAGAGCCGATCTGGACGCGATTGCCGACGAAGACATTCTGGCCAAGTGAGCAGCGCTCACCGATGACGGCCCCGGAGCAAACATGCACCCAGTGCCAGATCCGGGTTCCGGCGCCAATCACGGCCCCTTCGTCCACGATCGCCGTAGGATCAATGGTGACGGCGGCAAGATCGGTCATGGGCCAATGATGGCGGCTCGCTGGCTCGCTGGCGCAGCGGTGATGAAGGCTGCTGGATGGACGTTTCCTGGCATCACTTGACCGTGCATGAATGCGTGAAGCGGCCCTCGTTCATCAGAAAAGTTCATATAACATCGAGCATTTCGGGGTGTGTAGTCCCGAGGACCCACTGCGGAACCCAAGAAACCAGCCATCAACTTGAGCTTACCACCCCTTTATGTCCCATCTCCTCCCTCTGAACAGCTTGTTTCGGCGCTCCAGGACCAAGAGCGACCAAGCTTGCGGGGCCCTGCCAATCGCAGGCTGGTTTTCCGTCGCTCTGCTGCGGGGGGATTCCTGTGGCTCTCCATCTCTCCAGCGCCGCAGGCACCACGCATGGCAGAAGCCCTCCATCAGCCAGGCGGCACATCCATCCCTGCAGCCTGCACAGGCGCGCTGAACGTCCCGTTCCTGGTTGCGGATCAGCAGCGTGGCCGCCCCACACTGATGGACCAGCAGCAGCGCCAGGGCCGGCAGGGCGATCAACGCATTGCTGATCAGCAGCGGCACCAGCGAACCGGCGGCAGATTCTGCACTCCGGCCGGCATCCCCAATCCAGCGCAGCAGAGCGGCCTCGATCGGATTCAGCCTGCGATCCCAGGCGGGCTCGGGCCGCTCATCGAAGCCATCAACCAGATGTCGCACCAGCAATGGAGCCGTTACTACGACTGCCGCCAAGGTGACGGCGGCGAGTCGCCAGGGGAGCATGCGGTGCAGGGCGACCATCAGACCGCACCAACCTCCAGCGCCTGCCGCTGCTGGCACAACTGCAAAAACGTAAGGCGCCCTGGCACTCCCCACTGGCGCCGGCGGCCAGCTGGTCCAGGATCGTGGCGACCCTGATGTGCAGGGTTGCCTCAAAGTCCTCCCCAGGGCCTGGCCTCACGGCATCGCCACCGCCAGGACTCAGCTAAGTCTCTGCGCGATCGTCTGCGAACGCAGCCGAACCTGAGCCTTGCGAGCTCAGGAGAGCAGCTTTCGGGCAGCCCTGCCCCTCAGGGCCGGCCCAGGAGCGCAACCGTGGTGGACGCCTGTCACCGGCGTTGAGCTCGGCATCGCTAACAATCGCCACAATGGCAACAGCAGCCACTTCCCCCTGTAATATCGAGCGGCCAAGCCTAAGCTGAGAATGGGCAATAAAATGCCGCTCTTTGATGTTAATCTATGGAATCTCCTGTGGGACTCGGGAATTGGCCTAGGCGATAACAACCAGCTCGTGTTACAGCGGGATCTCCGCTTTACTACCACAAGAACCGACAGCTTAACCAGCAGTAAACCCTCGGTCTACATCAAACACGCTTATGCAGCGGAGGAGACGCCAGTACCTCTTCTGCTGGATGGCATCGCCGCATCGGCCGACAGACTGACCAGCAGCATGATCCTCTCCAACGACGCCAAGGTGAACTGGCTTACCAGTGAGGGAAGGGCTCTGGGGGGAACCCAAGGTAGCCAGACGCTCATTGCCGGGAGCTACCTGCTCCTGATCAAGGCCAGCGAGAGCACGATTCCACGCATCGAAACCATCGGGAACACCGTCAGGGTCAAGTCCGGGGAAGGATTCGAGTATCGACTGAGTGCCCAGGGCAGTGGTGTTTTGAGGGCATCAGAGGCCACGGCTCGCTGCAGCATCACCGTAAAGCGACTCGGGGGGAACTCGAACGGGTTTGCTCTTTATCCGTTGCTTGCAGCCACAGGCGAGGTCAGTGTCCGTGGCCAAACTCTGACACCCAGTCAAGCCGGCTACGCCGTAGCAGCTCTGGCAGCAGCAGAGGCCGAACAACTGGTCTTCGAAAGTAGTGCCATGCCTGAGTATCGCCAGGTGTTGACATTGCAAAACATTAGCTTGCGCCCCGGCACCGACTATGGAATTCTTTTCTTCAACGCTAATAAGACAGAGTTCTATTCCTCTTTTTCAGCTGCCAATCCAGCTGGGGCCGTCCAAGTCGAGAGCTTTATCCCAGAGGACGACAGCCAGCTAATCTATGGTCTCGAGGATATCTATATTGATGACCCAGCCTGCGACCGCGACTATAATGACTTGATCTTGGTCATCAATCCACTGCAGCAGCCAGCTCCTGAACTAGGGCAGTATAACTATGTGCTAGGCAGCCTATTCCCGATGGTGAATGGAGTGCCAAATGTTCTCACGTCTAGCAGTATTCATTACGATCCAATCAAGCAGGCCTTTACCGCCGATGACACCCTCGGCAGCCTATCGACTGCCTTCGACATCACCACGGCACCGGTGCAGATTCCGGGCATGAACCGATTTTTGAGTGAATGGTTCATTCCCCAGATGACTGATAAAAACAACCCTAATAGTCTCTTCACGAGCTGTTTGAATGGTGTCATAAACCTTTATACCAAGAAAACCCGCGCCAACAGCATCACCGATCTCCAGATACTTGGTTACAAGGGGCTTGATTTCGATCAGGGGGCTAATAGCAATATGCATTTCTCGGAGCTGGGATCAACCACCGATCTTCTCTACGCTGAAATTAGAAAACTTAGCAACTATGATCCAGTGAGTGTCTGGCAAGGCTATGACCCTCTGAAGGATGACAATATTATTGTCTCCAATGTGGACGAAGCCTCCTTGCTGAAAAATTTGGAGGCTCTTGCCAATCCAGACAAGGTTCCGAACCCCCCGTATTGGTACCCCAGTCTTCTCTACACCTATCAACGGCCCGGGCAGCCGACCACGATGCCCGGCCCTGTGATGCTTCTGCGTCCAGGGGAAAAGCTGAGGGTGAACTTCACCAACAAGATTCAACTGGGCAGCCTCAGCCTTGAGCAAACACAGCAGAGCAGCTACATCCCCATCTCCACCTACGGCAATACAACCAGCAGTGGCCTGGGTGGCGTGACGTCAACGAACTTCCACCTGCACGGCATCCACATCAACCCTGAGGGTTTTGGCGACAATGTCGTGGCTCGATATAGCGCAGGTCAATCCTGGACGACGGAGATGGATCTTAATCAAGAACAGGCCTCAGGGAGCTATTGGTATCATCCACACTATCATCCTTCTGTCAATGGCCAGTTGTATGGGGGGCTGGCGGGATTCATGGAAATCGGCGATACCCTGGGGAAAATCCCCCTATTCGCCGAGACGCCACGTAACCTCGTTCAATTGAAAAATCTTCAATTGGGATTCCGCAATGGTGATGTTGTTCTTGCCGGCTATGACAATGGTCAGCCGGTTAACCAGATGGTGATGACGACAGTGAATGGCGAATTTCAGCCGAATGTGGATGCAGGAGCCGGCGGCTGGCAGTCGTTCTCGCTGAGCAATTTCACCAATAGCCTGTATTATAATATTAGATTCATGAACAACGGCCAGGCTCTCCCTATTTACATCTACGGTGAAGATGGTCACCAGCTCCCACAGATTCGCTGGGCGAGCCAAGGCGCTCTTGGCAATCAAAGTGCCGATCCTTCCAATCAAAATCCCAATAATACGCTCACCATCAAATATTTGCAGGCAGAGAATCTCGTTTCACTGTCTCCTGGTAAGCGCTTGGATGTGCTGGTCTATTTGCCCCAGGGGTCTACGGAGATTGATTCCTTTTATGCCTTCCAGCAGACGGCAGACTCCGGCGCAACGGTCACGGACTTCAACATTCTGAATATGGGAAGTTATCCTGATCTCGCAAGTACGAACACGCTTATCAATCCGTCGGATCCCTACGACTTGGGTTCGCTTGGGCCCGGCCAACTGGCCACTCTCAATGTCAATCAGTCGGTACCAACACTGAGCAAAGCCCAACAAGATGCCGTGATTCAGGAGGCGAATGCGGGCATCAAGGTGCAAACAGTCCTGCCGACCACATTACCCGGCGACCTGGATCCTCAAGCTGTGCCCAGCATCGATCTGTTTGCGCAGACGCCTGATGGACAAGACATTTGGAAAGCTACGCGTCAACGCGAATTCAATTGGACCCGTGGAACGTTGGTTGGCCCCAAACAGGACTATGACGCTGCCACGCAGCAGGAACTGGCCAGAATCGAGGCTCTGCCAGAATTCAAGGGTATTGACTATCACTATAAACGCTACCGGCCTTTGCCGATTCAAGGTCTCCTGAACGGGCTCGGAACATCGGCTTTTAAGGCGGCTCCAACATCTTGGCTTGGCTATGACAACCCCTTCCTGATTAATGATCATGTCTTCCCAAACGGTAACCTAACGATTGCCCAAGTTGGCACCGTAGAGCAATGGACAAACGTCAACTGGAGTGTCGCCGCTGCCGGGATTGGGAAAAAAGCATCCCAATCGAATCAGTATATTGGCCACCCCTTCCATGTCCATATTAACGATTTCCAGGTGAAGAATAGTGACTCGGAGCTGATGAATAAGCGCAACCTTGAAGACGTGACGATGATTAACTCAAGTGGCTATAAATATTACAATATTAATGCTGATCCGGCGTCGGGAAAGCCGATTGGAATTGTAGAGAAGCAGCCACTTGAAGGCGAGTTGCATACAATTGAAGAGGCGCTGAAGCCGGAAACCGTGCGCGAGCTTGCCACCTATGGCGCCAATACCCAAACCGTCAAGATGCTGTTCCAGGACTACCTGGGAGCCTATGTCTTTCACTGCCACATCATCCCCCATGAGGATGCCGGCATGATGCAAGCTGTTATGGTCATTGACAACACCAAATGGAGTTGGCTTCTCGCAGCCGAGGGCGTTCCGGTTGAGCGTCGTAGGAGCGCGACATCTGACGGCAACGCCACTGCATCGCTGGAGCAACGTTTCGAACTACAGCTTGCTAGCAACATGGCCCGCTATGGGGTGCGGGTCGAGACCAATGACAATGTCTATCTTGAGCGTTTTCAGGTTGGTGATCTGAATCGTGATTTCGTTCAGGATCTGCTGGTGGCATCGTCGGGTGATGGCGCTGTGCGTGTGATCGACGGCCGGCGGTTGCTGGATACTGGTGAGACCCAGGTCCGCGGCACATTCATCCCCTACGAGGGTGTCAGCCAGGCGCCTTGGGCTTTTGTCGACGATTTCACGGGCGACGGCAGCAAAGACATCCTCACCGGCGGTTTCGTGCCTGGCGCCGGGGTGACCCGGCCCGCGGGCCTCGTCAACGTCCACGACTTCACGATTAAAGGCTGGACGCGATCCGGCTCCGGTGATGCGTGGGAAGAAGAGTTTGCCTTGAATCCATGGGAGTTCATTCCCCACCATGGCAGCCCAGATCATGGCGGGATGGATCACGGCAGCGGCACACCCGTTTACAGCCCGCTCGCGAATCTGAGTAGTGACCTGACGAGCTTCAGTGTTGGCGACTTCAATCTGGACAACTTTCCAGATTACGCATTGGCCTATGCGATTGATGGTGGTCTGCGTATCACCATCATCGATGGGGCGGCCTTGTCACTGGCGTTGCAGACAGGCAGATTCGAGGGAGGGTATGACCCCAGCAAAGCTTTGCTTGCCGATGCGCTGCTGATCGACGACTCTCTCAAGTCGGTGAATCATGTAGTGCTCACCAACGGCTTCAATGGATACGCCCAGTCCGCGATTGAAAATCTACTGGTGACCGCGCAAACGTCCAGTGGTACCAAGCTGTTTAGCCTGGCCCTAGATGCCGGCCACTTCATCGCCACATCCGAGCCCGTGGCGGCTGGGACGCATCAGCATGGGAGCGGCCTCATGCATCCGCTTGATGATCAGCATGTCATCAATCTCGATGCAACCAACTATCCCTTGCATCTGCAGGCTATCGATCAGTTGGCGGATGACGTGACAGCTGCGACGCCTGTGTTTAACGGTGCCCGCGCCAATGGCGGTTTGCTGGCCGGGGAACGGCTGTTGATCGCCCAGGGCAATGGGGCCAACGGCACGGCGTCTAGCTCGGATCAGCTGATCAATACGGCCCAACAACTCGTGATCAATTTCAAACAGATCAACACGGTCGATGATCAGGATCTCGAGGGGATCACCACCAGCACTGCCGCCACCACCTTCAGCCCCTCCCAAGTGGAGGCGCGCAACAACCTTGCCAACCTGGTTTATACGGCCTACTGCGGTGGAATCGTCACACCTGGTGTTGGTGCTTACTGGGCTGCAGATTCCCTGGGACAGGGTGACAGCGCTGGCTTGATGGTGCAGCAATTCGTCGCTGATCCGATCACGAACCTGTTGGTGCAAGACCACTTCCGCGGGCCTCTGGAAAGTCAGAGTGTCAGCAGCATTGTGGAGATCACCTCCATGACCCTCTATGGCCGCCCTGCCACGGCGGCTGAAACGGCCCAGGCCGAACTGGCCGTCGCCCAGGGCCTCAGCAAAACGGAACTGCCTCTGTACCTGCTTCAAAGCACCAAGGCCGTGGATCGCTATCGCCTCGGACTGCTCTCGGCCTACAGCCAATGGAGCAATGCCCAGTGGGGCACTGATGCCAATGTGGTGGGCTCCTTCGGCCAAGGCCTGCAGAGCGCTCAACCTGACTTCCAGCAGCTGCAGAACGCCGTGTTTCAGTCGGGGGTGATCGACTCCTGGCAGGAAGCGCAGCGCTTGTTCGATGGCTTCAAAACCGCATCCACCCAACTGCTCTGCGGCACGCCGATCAGTCCATCCGGCGTGTTCTAAGAGGGGCCTCGGAGGCTGATCGGAATGCCCTATGCCGATGGACGGCCCCACCCGGCCGCCTCCCCCAGGGCTGCCTGAAAGTCTGTCCCGGCAGGCCTTGGCGAGGCTGTCAGCCTTGGCTTCGGTCGGCGGGTCCCCGTGCTTCCAATGCCCGAAACCCCCTCTGCCGCAGCCGCTCAGCCCACACCGGATGACCTGATCAGCTTCCTCAAGGCCATCCCGGACGGCCGCTACCGCCGCGGGGTCCGTTACCCGCAGTGGTTCCTGCTGCTGGTGACTGTGCTCGGCATCCTCAGCGGCTGTCGCAGGTCCCGCGATCTGGAAGCCTTCGCCATGAGGCACCGAGAGGACCTGAACCAGGCTCTTGGGCTTGATTTCAAGCGCTGGCCCTCCGATGCCACCTTCCTGTACCTGTACCTGTACCTGTACCTGTACCTGTACCTTTACCTGTACCGCTGCGCGGAAGCCTGACGGCTACAACAAGGCCCGCCTGCAGGAGTTCGGGGAGGTGCTTCAGGCCTGGATTCTCGGCCTGTTCCCAGCTGGGGCCGATGGCCTGGAGCCGTTGGTGTGCGACGGCAGGACGCTGCGTGGCTCAGCCATCCAGACAGGCGACGGAAGCCACCGATTTGTCGCTCAAGTCACCGTCTACGCCAGGGCCCTTGGCATAGCCCTGGCCCAGAAGGCCTACAACACCCACGAATCCAGTGAGCGTGCGGCGTTGAAAGAGCTGCTCAGCGGTCTGGATCTCGATGGCGTGCTGATCCAGGCGGATGCGCTCCACACCACCCAGGCGTTTTTCGCTGGTGCCTCTCCCAGGGGGCCGACGTGCTCCTGACCGTCAAGTCCAACCAGAAGACGCTGCATCGCCAGATCGGCTGTCAGTTCGAGGGAAAGCGCAAGATCCCTTTCGCGGCAACGGATCACGAGAAGCGCCATGGGCGCAACACCATCTGGGAGCTGCGGGCCCGGGATGCATCGGAGCCCATCAAGGCCAACTGGCCCGGCAGCGCCTGGATCGTGGAGGTGACCACCGACACGCTCAGCCGAAAAGGAAACCGCAGCGTGCGGCGGCACCTGTTTCTGACCAGCGTGCGCACCACGCCACAAGTCCTGCTGCGCCTGATCCGGCAGCGATGGAGCATGGAGAACGAGTGGCACTGGGCCCGCGACGCCCAGCTGGATGAAGACGCTCATCGCTACGCCAACCGGATCGGGGCCCCGGTGTTCGCCTTCCTGCGGAGCATCGTGATGGAGACGCAGTCGGCCGGAGGCCATACCTGCTACGGCGCGGTGGCTACCGCTTGATCCGGCAGGTGCTCCGGGAGTTGGCCTACGACATCCAAGGGATGCTTGCGCTTGGCGGCGTGGCCAGCAGAGCGAGCTCGACCTGATCACACTTTTAGGCAGCCCTGAGGGCATGCTGGCGCTGGGAGGGGTGGCGATGGCAGCCAGCACGTCGTGACTGCACTCTTTGGCAGCCCTGACCTGATGTGCAGGCCACGGATGCAGGGCCGCATTGACACGCTTCTGCAGGCGATCGCCGTTGAGCGGCTGGAACGGCAGCTGGGCCGGCGGGGCTGGGCTGGATCGGGCTGGCGGCAATGGAGTCCGGAGCGGAATCGCGTTTGGAAGCGCCCTCTGAATCGCGACTGGAATCGCTTCAGCGGCAGCGTCGCAGCCAGGCCTGCGGCTGAGCCGGCTGGGCGGTTCCCGTCCCTGAACCGCAGGTTCGTGCCGCGGCTGCTCTCAGGATGACCGCCCGGCGCGTGGGCGCCCGACGAGGGGCTTTTCGGCCGCATCCCGGATGCCCGGCTGCCCGTGGGGTCCCCCTCGGCCCGGCGGATGCCCCAGACCCGGGCGCCGCCCGCCGGACCCCCCGGGTTCCAGGATGGGCCCGCGCCTCCGCTGCTGAACCGGCCCCATGAACATCCACGGCACCCCCTGGCGCACCATCGGCCTGGAGGAGGGGGGCACGGCGGTCTGGGTGATCGATCAGACCCTGCTGCCCCATCGCTTCGAGACCCGTTCCCTGCGCTCCCTGGAGGATGCGGCGGAGGCCATCGCCACGATGGTGGTGCGGGGCGCCCCCCTGATCGGGGTGACCGGCGCCTACGGCCTGATGCTGGCCCTCCAGCGCGATCCCTCCACCGCCTCCTTGCAGGCCGCCTTCGAGCGGCTCAATGCCACCCGCCCCACCGCCGTCAACCTGCGCTGGGCCCTGGAGCGGGTGCGCGACCGGGTGGCGCCTCTGCCGGAGTCCGAGCGGGCCGCCGCCGCCGGGGCGGAGGCCGCCGCCATCGCCGAGGAGGACGTGGCCATGTGTTCCGCCATCGGCGACCACGGCCTGGCGATCTTCCGCCAGATCGCCGCCGCCCGCCCCAGCGACCGCCAGGGCGAACCGCTGCGGGTGCTCACCCACTGCAATGCCGGCTGGCTCGCCACCGTCGACTGGGGCACGGCCCTGGCACCGATCTACAAGGCCCACCGGGCCGGCATCCCGATTCAGGTGTGGGTCGATGAAACCCGCCCTCGCAACCAGGGCGCCAGCCTCACCGCCTTCGAATTGGCCCAGGAGGGGGTGCCCCACACCGTGATCGTCGACAACGCCGGCGGCCACCTGATGCAGCACGGCCAGGTGGATGCCGTGATCGTGGGCACCGATCGCACCACCCGCCGCGGCGATGTCTGCAACAAGATCGGCACCTATCTCAAGGCCCTCGCCGCCCGCGACAACAACGTTCCCTTCTATGTCGCCCTGCCCTTCTCCACCATCGACTGGAGCCTCGACGACGGCGTGGCCGAGATCCCGATCGAGGCCCGCTCCGAACGGGAGGTGACCCACATCCAGGGGCTGCTCAGCCCCGAGCAGGGCGGTGCGGCCGCCGACGGCGCAGGGGGAGGGGGCGGCGCCTCGGGGGAGGCCGGCCGGCTGGTGACCGTGCAGCTCACCCCCAGCGGCAGCCCCGGCTTCAATCCCGGCTTCGATGTCACCCCGGCCAGGCTGGTCAGCGGCCTGATCACCGAGCGCGGCGTGGCGCCGGCCAGCGAGGCGGGCCTGCGCGGGCTCTATGGCGGCTGAGCCGGGGCCTTCGGGGCTGGCCGGGCCGCTGCTGCGGGCTGGGCGGCGCCGGGGCGGGCTGGGCCGGCATGGGGCCGGCATCGGACCGGGACTGTGCAGGGCAGGGCAGGGCAGGGCAGGGCAGGGCAGGGCTCACCCCGGGGGGTGGGCCCTGGGGCCGGGGCCTGGGGGGTGGGCCCTGGGGCCGGGGCCTGGGGCCGGGGCCTATGCGCTGGTAGCTCAAGGCAACGGACCTTGAGCGGTCAGGCTACCGGGGCGCACGGGAACAAGCAGAGATTAAAAGATATGAAGACAGTTGAGACTGGGCTTAAAGCGCTGGGCTTACTGCGGGATTAGTGTTGATCTCCACTACCCTCAGCTCCGCGGATGGCAGTGCCCAGTGCCCAGCCGGAACCTGCCCAGCCGGAACCTGCCCCGGCGCCGCCGATCCGGGCCCCGCAGCCCCTGGAGCCCGCCCCCTGGTTCATCGGGCGCTGCACGGCCAATGAGCGGTTCGCTTTTGATTCCCTGGCCGGACGCTATGTGCTGCTCTGCTTCTTCGGCTCCGCCGCCAATCCCCTCAGTCGCGCCGTTCTGGATGGGTTGATGCAGCAATGCCGACCTTGGTTTGATGATACCAATATCTGCTTTTTTGGGGTCAGCACCGATGCCGAGGATGAACGCCAGCAGCGGCTGAGTCAGATCGTGCCAGGGATTCGCTATTTCTGGGATGCTGATTGTGCGATCAGTCGTCTCTATGGCCGCCTCGATGGAGACCGTCACCTGCCGGCCACCATCCTCCTCGATGAGCGCCTGCGGCTCTATGCCGTGCTGCCCTTTGGCGACGATCCAGCCGCCCATGTCGCCGCCGTCGCGGCCCTGCTCGCCTCCATTCCGCCCCTGCCGGGCGTGGCTGAGGCCCCGGTGCAGGCCCCGGTGTTGGTGCTGCCCCGGGTGTTCGAGCCCTCGCTCTGCCAGGCCCTGATCGCCTATTACCAACGGGGCGGCGGCGGCGACTCCGGCACGATGCGCGAGATTGATGGCCTCACGGTTGGTGTGCTCAACCACATCCATAAGCGCCGCCGGGACAAGCTGATCGAGGATCAGGAACTGCGCATGGCCTGTCTGCACCGCATCCACGACCGGGTGGTTCCCGAGATCAAAAAAGCCTTTCAGTTTGAGGCCACCCGCATCGAGCGCCACCTGATCGCCTGCTATGAGGGTGCGGATGGTGGCCATTTCCGTCCCCATCGCGATAACACCACCCGGGGCACCGCCCACCGGCGCTTTGCCGTCTCCCTGGTGCTCAACAGCGGCGACTTTGAAGGCGGCATGTTGCAATTTCCTGAATTCGGCCGCCAGCTCTACAGCCCACCCGCCGGTGGCGCCGTGATCTTTTCCTGCTCCCTCCTCCATGGCGTCACACCCGTTCGCCGTGGCAGCCGCTACTGCTATCTGCCCTTCCTCTACGACAGCGCCGCCGCCGCACTGCGCGAGCGCAACCAGCGCTTCTGCGAGCAGCCCAGCGCCGCCCCCTGATCGTCACCTGCCAATCCCCGCCAATCCCCTGTCAGCCACCTGAGCCCCACCTGAGCCCCAACTGAGCCCCACCCGCCAACCAACCAACCACCTGCCCACCACCTGCCCCTCACCAGCCCATCAACCAGCGGCACCACCCCAGGCCGCCGCTCCCCTGGCCGGGCTTGCCCCAGGGCCCTGCCTAGCCTGGTCCAGCCGCCCTGCCCCGCACCCGCCTTCCCCATGTCCGCGGCCCCGCTCAGCAGCGAACCGATCAGCAGTGAACCAATCAATAGTGATCCAATCAACAGTGATCCGATCAGCACCGATCTGATGACCAGCGATCCGATGACCAGCGATCCGATCACCAGCGCCCCGCCCCCCAATTGGGTGGCCTCGCGCCATCCGCTCGGCTGGCTGATCAACCGGCTGCTGGCGGTCGAACCGCTGCGCTGGCTGCTGTTTCAGCAGGCCCGGCGCCTGATCATCCGCACCGCCGAGGGCCGTGGCATTGCCTGGCGCCAGCGCCGCGAGGCCCTGCTCCAGGCCGGTGAACCGCTGCTGGCCCAGAGCACCGATCCGGCCGTCACGATTCCGGACTACTACCGGGTGCGCTTCCACGCCTACGACGCCGGCAACCTCTGCTGGGCCGCCGCCTGCGAGGCCGAACAGGCCACCGATGCCATGGCCCTGCGGGTCTGGCCCGAGGAGCCTGAGCTGCAGCCGGCCGACGCCCAGCGCCGCCTGCGGCGAGCAATTTTCGCGGCGATCGAGCCGAGCCTCGCGGGCCCGGTGCACCGCGCCCTGGATCTGGGCTGCTCGGTGGGGGTGGGCACCCTCGCCCTGCGCGACTGGTTGCTGGAGCGCCAGGCCGAAGCCGCCGCCGCTGGCCCCACCGGGTCGGGCCCCGCCGGGGCGGGCCCCACCGGGGCGGCCGGGAACGGGGCCGCCGCCGCCGCTGGCCCGACCAGGGGAGCGGCCGCCCCCCTGGTCGAAGGCCTCGATCTCTCCCCCGAAATGCTGGCGGTGGCCCGGGTGCGGGAGGCGGAGCTTCAGGCGGCTTCCCAGGCCGCGCTGGCCGCCCCGGCCGCCGCCACGGCTGCCCAGGCCCCGGCCGCCGCCCCGGCCGCGCTGGCCGCCGCCTCGCCGGCCCCGATCACCTGGCGCCACGGCGCCGCCGAGGCCACCGGTCTGCCTGGCGCCACCTACGACCTGATCACCCTCCAGTTCGTCTGCCATGAGCTGCCCCAGGCGGCCACCCGGGCCGTGCTGGCGGAGGCGGCCCGCCTGCTGCGACCCGGCGGTGTGATCGCCCTGGTCGATCAGGACCCCGATTCGGCCGTGATCCGCCGCCTGCCGGCTCCGGTGGCCACCCTGCTCAAGAGCACCGAGCCCTACCTGGAGGATTACTTCCGCCTCGATCTCCCCGAAGCCCTGCGCCAGGCCGGCTTCCACGGCGTCCGCCGCGCCGCCGCCGACCCCCGCCACCGGGTGCTGGTGGCCAGCCGCTGAGGGCTTGGCGGCCGGTGCTCAGGCCCACCCCTCCAGCACGATCTTGCCGATGCAGCGGCCCTCCTCCAGGCGGCCGTGGGCCTGGGCCAGGTTGGCCGGGCTGATCGGGCTGAGCAGGGTGGTGAGGGTGGTGCGCAGCTCCCCGGCCTCCACCGCCGCCGCCAACCGCCTCAGAATCTCCCCCTGCTCGCCCCGGTCCGGGGTGCGGCACTGGGGCCTGGTGAACATGAACTCCCAGTGGAAGCTGGCGCTCTTGGCCTTGAGCAGGTTGAGATCCAAAGGCCCCCGGTTCCCCACGATCGCCACGATCGAGCCCTGGGGACGGATCAGCTCGGCCATCACCGACCAGTAGGCGTCGGTGTCGCTGAAATTGGCGATCGCCTCCACCGTGGGGCAGCCGAGGGCGGCCAGCTGGGGCGGCAGGGGCTGGCGGTGATCCACCACAGCGCTGGCGCCCATCGCCTCGCACCAGGCCCTGCTTTCGGGCCGGGAGGCGGTGGCGATCACCCGCAGCCCCGCCCGGCGGGCCAGCTGGATGGCGATCGAACCCACCCCACCGGCCCCCCCGAGGATCAGCAGGCTGCGGTCCCGGTCGGCACCCTGCGGATCGAGCCCCAGCCGCTCGAACAGCGCCTCCCAGGCGGTGAGGCCGGTGAGCGGCAGGGCCGCCGCCTCCGCCGCCGTCAGGTTGGCGGGCCGCGGCGCACAGATCGCCTCCTCCACCAGCACCTGCTCGGCATAGCAACCGGGCCGGCTGATATCACCCGCGAACCAGACCCGATCCCCCACCGCCAGGCGGCGCACGGCGGGGCCCACGGCCTCCACCACGCCGGCGGCATCCCAGCCCAGCAGCCGTGGCCCGCCGCCGCCATCCCGCCCCGGCAGGCTGCTCCGCACCTTGGTATCGACCGGATTGACGGCCAGGGCTTCGACCCGCACCAGCAGATCGTCGGGGCCGGGCGATGGTGGCGGCAGCTCGATCAGCTCGAACACGCCGGGATCGGCGCCGCTGGCTCCGCCGTAGGCCGCGATCGCTTTCATGCGCTTGGGTTTGTGCGACTCAACGGTTGATGGGGTTTGGGCGAGTCATCCGGCCGGCGGCTGGTCTCACCCAGGTGGTCGGACGCCGCTGAGGCCGCCGCCGTCAGCTGTGCCCCTGGCTGGAGGCCTCCCGCAGGGCCCGGATCCGGGCCTCGATCGGCGGGTGGCTGGCGAACAGGCGCAGGAATCCAGGCGGCTCGGAGATCTTCAGGGTGGCCAGGGTGGGTTCGTCGCGGGGATCCTGCAGGTTCACCACCTGCCCCAGGCTCTGCAGGGCACCCACCATTGCCCCGGGGCTGGTCAGACGGGCGGCGCCGGCATCGGCCCGGAACTCCCGGTGGCGCGAAAACCAGGCGGTGATCAGGGACCCCAGAACCCCCAGCAGCACCTCCAGGGGCCAGATCAGCAGCATCGTCGGCGGTGGGGCCATGCCGCGGCCATCCTCGCGATCGCCGCGGGGCAGCAGGAAGGCCACCGCCCGCGACAGGAACATCACGAAGGCATTGATCACGCCCTGCAGGAGGGTCATCGTCACCATGTCGCCGTTGCCGACATGGCTCAGCTCATGGGCGAGCACGGCCTCCAGCTCCTCCGGCGGCATCCCCTGCAGGATGCCGGTCGAGACCGCCACCAGGGCCCGGTTCGGGGAGGGGCCGGTGGCGAAGGCGTTCCATTCCGGCGAGCCGTAGATGCCCACCTCCGGCATCGGCAGCCCGGCCCGCTGGGCCAGCTGGGCCACGGTGCTCTCCAGCCAGCGCTCGGCCGAGCTGCCGCCCTGGCCGACCAGCTGGATGCCCATCATTCGCTTTGCCGATTCCGCCGAGAATTGCAGGGAGATCCACGACCCCAGCAGACCCCAGGCGAAGCTGCCCACCAACAGCGGCAGCAGGGGCAGATCCGGCGGCAGCAGCCCCAGGGCGGTGAGCAGGTTGAGGATCAGCGAGATCGTGAGCACCACCGCCAGGTTGGTGATCAGGAACAGCAGCGTGCGCAGGGCCATGGCGGAGTCAAGGCAGGGAGAAAAGGGTTTCGGTGGCGCGCGCCAAAACCGGTTCCCGAACCGTAGCGAGGGCCTTGGGATCTGACCCGCGTTGCCGCCTGGTGACTCCCCCTGCCGGGGCCGCCGCCGCACCCCGCCCGGTTGCGGGATCCGCACCGGCCGCCGCTGGCGGGATCCCAGACCCTGCGACAGCATCCAGAGGTCTCCGCAGCAAGCCGGGATGCTTCTTGAGCAACCCCTCTCTGGCCCCCAGCGCCGTTCGGGCGGCCCGGGCGCACCGCTGGTGCTGGTCCCGGCGGCCGCCTCCCGCCCCTGCGTGGTCGCCCCAACCCCCGAAACCGGCGCTGTCGAGGCGGCGGTGCTGGACGGGTTGTTGCACGGTGAGCTGCTGGGCCCGTCGCTGCTGGAGGCGATCGCCGAACGCACCGCCAGCGCCCTGCAGCGAAGCGCCGCCGGGGGCGACGCCCCGTCAGCGGAGCAGGTGCGCGGCGTGGCCGCCCGGGTGGCCACCGGTCTGGCGGTGGCCCTGCTGCAATCCGATCTGGCCGACCGCATCGCCGCCCGTCTGGAGGCCGAGGCCCCCTTCGCCGAGGGTTGGCGCTCCTGCCCCGAGTGAGGTGCGGCCCGGTCCAGGAGCGGGGACGGCGGCCCTGGCGCTGAGGGAGGCGGGCCTGGCCTGAGGGGGCCGGCTGGGGTGCGCCGCGGCGGGGCTCGTAGCCTTCCCCCCATCCGCTCCAGCCGCCCCATGCCCGTGCTCAACCGCTGGTCCGATGCCGACGCGGCCGCGGCGGTCGCCGACTACGGCGCCCAGGGCATCGGCGAAGCCCTGGCCCTGCGCACCTATTCGGCCCGCCTGCTCGGCGCCGACCCCCAGCTGGTGCTCCACGGAGGCGGCAACACCTCGGTCAAGACCACCGTCACCGGCCTGCTCGGCGAGACGATCCCGGTGCTCTGCGTCAAAGGATCGGGCTGGGATCTGGCCACGATCGAACCGCCGGGCCATCCGGCCGTGCGGCTCGAACCGCTGCGGGCCCTGCGGACCCTGGAGGCGCTCAGCGATGAGGCGATGGTGGCGGCCCAGCGCAACAACCTGATCGATCCGGCCGCCCCCAATCCCTCGGTGGAGGCGTTGCTGCATGCCTTCCTGCCCCACACCTTCGTCGACCACACCCATTCTTCGGCCCTGCTGGCCCTGGCCGACCAGCCCGATGCGGCGGAGGTCTGCCGCCGCGTCTTCGGCGAGCGGGTGGTGCTGGTGCCCTATGTGATGCCCGGCTTCGCCCTGGCCAAGGCCTGCGCCGATCTCTATGAGCAGGCCGCCGAACGGGCCGCCGCCAGCGGCGTGGAGCTGGAGGGGATGGTGCTGCTGCAGCACGGCCTGTTCTCCTTCGGCGCCACGGCGAAGCAGAGCTATGAGCGGATGATTGCCCTGGTGCGGCTGGCCGAGGAGCACCTGGCCAGCGGCCAGCGCGCCCTGCAGCCGGCGGTTCTTGCGGCCCGCTCGGCGCCCGCCTCCCGGCTGCTGCCCCTGCTGCGGGGGGCGATCGGGCGGGCGGCGGCGGCGGCCGGGGTGCGCCGCCACTGGCTGCTCGACCTGCGCGACACGCCCCTGGTCCGTTCGGTCAGCGACGACCTGCGCCTCGATGACTGGGCCCGCCGCGGCGTCGCCACCCCCGACCATGTGATCCGCACCAAGGCCCATCCCCTGGTGCTGCCGCCCGCCCCCGCCGATGGCGATGGCGCTGCCCTGGAGGCCTGGTGCGCCGCCCTCGACCCCGCCCTGGCCGCCTACGCCGAGGATTACAAGGCCTGCTTCGATCGCCAGAACGCCCGCGTGGGCGGCATCAAGAAGCCCCTCGATCCCCTGCCGCGGCTGGTGGCGATCCCTGGCCTGGGGCTGGTGGGCCTGGGCCGTTCCGCCGCCGATGCGGCCGTCACCGCCGACATCGCCGAGGCCTGGGCCACCACCCTGCTGGCGGCTGAGAGCATCGGTCGCTTCGCGCCGGTGGGGGAGGCGGACACCTTCGCGATGGAGTACTGGAGCCTGGAGCAGGCCAAGCTCGGCAAGGCCGCCGAGAAGCCCCTGGCTCGCACCGTGGTGCTGGTGACCGGCGGGGCCGGGGCGATCGGCGCCGCCACCGCCCGCGCCTTCGCCGCCCGGGGTGCCGATCTGGCGGTGCTCGATCGCGATGAGCCGGCGGCGGTGGCGGTGGCCGCCAGCTGCGGCGGGCGGGCCCTGGGCCTGGCCTGCGATCTGCTCGATCCGGTTCAGGTCGCCGCTGCCTTCGCGGCGGTGGCTGCCCGCTTCGGCGGCCTCGACATCGTGGTCAGCAACGCCGGTGCCGCCTGGGGCGGGCGGATGGCCGAGCTGCCCGAGGCCGAGCTGCGGGCCAGCTTCGAGCTCAATTTCTTTTCCCACCAGCGCGTCGCCCAGGCGGCCCTGGCCCTGTTCCGCGCCCAGGACGCCCAACCCGACGGCACGGCATCCTCCCCGTCCCAGCGGCTCGGCGGCCAGCTGTTGTTCAACGTCAGCAAGCAGGCCCTCAACCCCGGGCCCGGCTTCGGCGCCTACGGCACCAGCAAGGCCGCCCTGCTCGCCCTGGTGCGCCAGTACGCCCTGGAGGAGGGGGCCGCGGGCATCCGGGTGAATGCGATCAACGCCGATCGAATCCGCTCCGGACTGCTCACCGAGGCGATGATCCACGAGCGGGCCGCCGCCCGGGGCCTCAGTGAGGCCGAGTACATGGGCGGCAATCTGCTCGGCGAGGAGGTGCGGGCCGAGGATGTGGCCGAGGCTTTCGTGGCCCTGGCCCTGATGGAACGCACCACCGGCGCCCTGCTCACCGTCGATGGCGGCAATGTGGCGGCGATGGTGCGCTGAGCCTCACCCCGCAGCCGAGGCTTCGGCCGGCCGGCGGGCCAGCAGCAGGGCCAGGCCGATCCAGAGGAGCACCAGCAGCAGGCAGAGGCCGCTCCAGAGCGGCAGCCCCAGGCTGGTGATCGCCAGCGGAGCCACCACGGTGATCACCCCTCCGGCGATCAGGGGTTGCAGCAGCAGCTGCTTGATCGAGAAGGCCGGCAGGGCATCGGCCTGGTCGTGGGGATCGGCCATGCGCAGCAGCAGCAGGCCGCTGGCCGCCACCCCGGTCGCCTGGCCGAACTCGAGGATGCCGCGCTCGAACCAGGGGCTCGGCAGGATCCGCGGTCCGAGCAGCAGCACCACCGCCAGATTCCAGACCAGGCCAGCCACCGCCAGGGCGGTCAGGGGCAGCCAGTCGTGGGCGAGCAGGGACAGATCGAGGCAGGCGGTGGCGGCGGTGATCAGCAGATCGGCGGAGAGGGTGGCCACCAGCCCCTGGATCGGCGCCGATGCCCAGGCGCTCCGGCCGCTGCGCTCCAGGGCCAGGCGCACCAGCAGTGAGCCGATGATCGCCAGCGGGAAGACCGGAAAGGCGGCGGTCAGGCTGCCGAAGCCGCCGCCGACCGTGCGGCCCAGCAGCTGCAGGCCCGCCAGGGCGACCCAGCCGAGCGCCACCGCCAGGCCCGTCAGGGCGAGGTTCCGGGCCCAGGCCGCCGCCGCGCCGCCGCCGGCCCGGGCCACCGGTGCGCTTGCAGGCACCGCGTCGCTGGCCGCCGCCCCGTCGCCGGCCGTTGCCGGCCGTCCAGCCGCGCCCGGTGCTCCGCCCGTCGCCTCTGCTTCTCCGCCAGCCCCTGCCGCTCCGCCAACCGCGCCTGGCGCCGCAGCAGCCGCTGGGGCAGCCACCGCCCCAGCCGTCGCCGCTTCCCCGCCCGCCGGTGCCGGCGCTGCCGCCGCCAGCCAGCCGAACCGCCGCGCCAGCACCACCACCACACCTCCGACCAAGGTGGAGCTGAGCAGTCCAACCGTGGCCATCGCCAGGCCCAGGGCCTCGCCGCCGGGGAAGCCCAGCCGGGCGTAGGTCGGGCCCATGGCGGCCGCCGAACCGTGGCCGCCCTCATAGGCCACCTCGATCAGACAGGCGAGCAGGGGGTGGAGACCCCCCAGCCGGCTGGAGAGGGCCAGCACCACCAGCGCCGCCACCAGGTATTGGCCGAAGGCCAGGGTGAGGGCGAGCAGCAGCTGGGCCGAGAGCGGACGCCACAGCTGGGCCGCCTGGGGCAGGGGCTTGCCCAGCAGCAGGGTGCCGAACACCAGGGTCAGCAGGATCAGCGGCAGCTGCTCCCACACGGCGATCACCGCCTGGGGCAGCAGCGGCAGCGGGCCTGCGGGGGCCAGCAGCAGACCGAGGGCGCCGGCGATCAGGGCCTCGGGCACCCCCCAGCTGCGGCTGCCCAGCACCCGGCCCAGGCCCGTGCCCAGGGCCAGCAGCACCGCCAGGGCCAGCAGGGCCAGGGCCCAGTCCAGGGGGCCGGTGCTCGCAGGGGCGGCGATGGTCGCCGCGGCGGCCGTGGCGGCGGGGGGGGGCGCGGGCAGGGTCATTCCAGCGGCGACGGCGAAAAGGAGTGGGGCCAAGCGCCATGCCGCGTTGCCGCCAATCCTTGCGCCTGGCCGGCTCTGAAGGCGACCCAGACCCAGACCCAGACCCGCAGACGGTCAGCCCGTGGCGTCAGTCCAGCCCCAGGTGGCGCCGGAAGAAGGCCTCGGTGGCCTCCAGCACCCGCTGTTGCACGGCGCCGTCGCGGAAGCCATGGCCCTCGCCGGGGAACAGGTGCACCTCCACCGGCACGCCCCGTTCCCCCAGGCTCAAGGCCATCCGCTCGGTCTGATCGGGCGGCACCACCCGGTCGTCGAGGCCCTGGAAGAAGATCACCGGCGCCGTGATCGCGGCGGCCCGGCCCAGGGGCGAGCGCTCCCGGTAGGTGGCCGCCGCCTCCGGCCACGGCCCCACCAGCCGATCGAGATAGCGGGCCTCGAAGCGGTGGGTCTGGCGTGCCATCGCCTCCAGGTCGGCCACGGCATAGCGGCAGGCCCCGGCCGCCAGCACATCGCTGCCGCAGAGCAGGGCCAGCACCGTGAAGCCGGCGGCGCTGCCCCCCTCCATGGCGATCCGCTCGGGATCAGCCCGACCGCTCTCCACCACGGCCCGGGCCGCGGCGGCGCAGTCGGCCACATCCACCACCCCCCAGCGGCCATCGAGCCTTTGCCGGTAGGCCCTGCCGAAGCCGGTGGAGCCGCCGTAGTTCACATCGAGCACCCCCCAGCCGCGGCTGGTCCAGAACTGGATCGCCAGGTTCAGGCCGGTGCGGGCCATGCCGGTGGGGCCGCTGTGGGCCCGCAGCAGCAGCGGCGCATCCGGCCGGGCTCCCCCAAGCGGCGGGTAGTACCAGGCGTGGGTGGGCCGGCCCGGCTCCGGCTCAAACCAGATCGGCTCCGGCCGGCTGATCGCCTCAACGGGCAGGGGCCGGGGGCTGGCGGGGCTGTGGCGCCAGCGCCCGCTGGCTTGATCGATCTCCAGCAGGCCGCTGGGGTCGCAGGGGGAGGCGGCCAGGGCCACCACCCGCCCCGCCTCGGCCACCACGGCGCCGAGGTCGTCGAAGGCTGGGGCCAGGAGCTCCCAGGTTCCGTGGCGATCGGGGTTCGGGGCCTCCGGGGCCGGGGCGGCGGCGGGGGACGCTGAGCTCTCGCCACCGCTGTCCGTGCTGCCGTCGCCAGGGCGGTGAAGCGCCAGCCTTCCCAGGTCCCAGCGCCCCTGGCGGCAGGCCATCGCCACCAGCGCCTCCCCATCCCAGGCGCAGCTCCGCATTCCGTAGACCCACTGGGGCAGGGCGAACTCCGCCTCCTGGGGGAACAGGGGCCGCCACTGGGGTGCCGTCTCCGGCCCCAGGGCCTCGGCGGCCTCCAGCCGTTCGAGGTTCCACCAGCCGCTGCGGTCGCAGGCCACCACCAGGGCGGCGGGACCGGCGGCGCTGGGGATCCAGAGCGGTTGGAAGATCGAAAGGTCTGCCCCATCCCCGGGGCCGGAGCCGGCGATCGCCCGCACCTCCACCAGCTCCCCCGTCGCCGTCAGGCGGCCCAGCCAGAGCTGGCTGCGCTCCCAGGGCATCCAGGGCCGCTGCCATTCGACCCAGGCCAGGTGGCTCCCCGAGGGGCTGAGGGTGGCGTAGCCGCAGAAGTCGGCGGGGTCGCGCAGGGGCAGCGGCTCTCCGCCCGCGAGCGGAACGGCCACCAGCGCCTCCGCCTCGCCTTGCTCGAGCACGCCGATCCAGCGCTGTCGCAGCGGGTCGATCAGGCCATCGGCGAAGCGCCGCGCCGGATCGGCCGCGGTGAGTGGCCTCGGGTCGGTGGCATCCTCCGGCTCCGCCAGGGGAGGCAGCTCCAGGCACCACAGGGCCCGGTCCCGGTCGTTCACCCACACCACCGTGGTGCGACCGGATGCGTCGCCGCCGAGGCAATAGGCCCCACCGCCGTAGTCGTGCACGCGGCTGCGCAGATCCGCCGTCGCCGGCACGATCTCCCGACCGGCTGCGGCCTCCTGGGTCAGATCGTCCAGGGGCCTGCAGAGCAGGGTGGTGCGGCCCCCTTCGCCGGGGCGGCGCTCCAGCCAGAACAGCCGGCCGCCCTGCAGCCGCGGCTCGGACCAGACCGGCGTTGCCCCCACCACCCGGGAGGCGCTCAGAGGCCGCCGCAGCGCCGAAGCCGCCACCGCTTATCGCTGCTGAAGGCTTCTACAATCTGCACCAATGTTTCAGGGTCTGCCACTTGGCGCGCAGTTTCGCCCAGTTGGCCCGTTCCGCCGAGAAGGGTCAGAGCACGGTGCACGTGTCCAAGGAGCCACTGGCCGAGCCGCCCCTGGCGATCCATACCCTGGGCTCCCGCGAGCTGCGCACCCCGGCCCGGCGGATCAGCAAGGTGGATGAGGAGGTGCGGGATCTGGCCCGCTCGATGCTGCAGAGCATGTATGCGGCCCGGGGCATCGGCCTGGCGGCCCCCCAGGTGGGCATCCACAAGCAGCTGCTGGTGATCGATCTCGACCTTGAGGAGGCCGCCACGCCGCCCCTGGTGCTGATCAATCCCGAGATCACCGCCGCCAGCGCCTCGTTCAACACCTACGAAGAGGGCTGCCTCAGCATTCCCAAGGTTTACCTCGATGTGGTCCGCCCCTCCACGGTGGAGGTGAGCTTCCGCGATGAGCAGGGCCGGCCGCGCAAGCTCAAGGCGGATGGGCTGCTCGCCCGCTGCATCCAGCACGAGCTGGACCACCTCAACGGTGTGCTGTTCGTCGACCGCGTCACCGATGAGCTGAGTCTCAATGAGGAGCTGCGCCAGCACGGCTTCCAGCGCGACCACGTCCAGACGATCCGCTGAGCGGCACCCCGCCGGAGCCCCCTGGGGCATCGCCCGGCCGTCGCGATCCTCCCCTCCAAGGCCCCCTCCTTTCCCCCTTGCCATGCCGATGAAACCCCTGGCGGGCCTGTTCCTGGCCCTGGCCTGCGTGCTCGGCATCGCCGCCACCGGCTCGGTGTTTGAGCTGGCCTATGGCGATCCCGACCTCGGCGTGACCGCCACCCGCGCCATCCTCGGGGCCTGCCTGCCGGGCACCGTGCTGGCCCTGCTGGTGGCCATCCGGATCAACCGGCCCGCCTGAGCCGCCCCATTACCGCGGCGAAGGCGCCTGGTCCAGGGCCCCCTGCCGGCCGGCGGAGGGCACACCGCCGGAACTGCCCCGCACCGGCCCTGCATACGATCGGGCGGCGCCCCCACAGCGCGCCGCCTCTGCCCCTGCCCGCCTTGACCCGCTTCCTTCCACGCCGGTCTGCGCCGGCTGCCGCACTGGCCCTGGCCGCCGCGCTCCCAGCCCTCCCCGGCGGCGCCCTGGCCCAGAACGCCCCCTCCCTGTTCGGCATGGGGGAGGTTGAGGCTGATCGCTTCATCCTTGTGGCGGCCCCGATCGGGTCGGGCAGCCGCTCCCAGCTCAACATCTACGAGCAGATCAACCAGCGGCGGCCCTGTTTCTCGGTGGCGCCGGGCCTGCCCGCCGTGGTGAACCCGCTGTTGGCCAGCTTTGATTTCTCGGGCATCTGCAGCCGCTACATCGACACCAACGGCTACTCGCTGCGCATCGGTGACCGGGACCTGGCCACCGTCTATCGCCTCAGCGTGGTGCCCACCGCGTCCGACATTCAGCTTCTGGCGCTGCCCACCGCCGGTTCCGGTCCGGAGCTGCTCGTGGCCCGCAGCCAGGGCCTGGCCAGCGGTTTCCTGAAGCTCCACTTCGAGCCCGGCTGGCGCCTGGCGCGCCGCCAGTTCCGAGGCCGTTCCCTCGGTCACGTCTACCTCTACCGCGACAGCTGGCCGGCGGCGGCTGAGCCAGCCGGTGCCCCATCCTCGTCGGCTCTGCCGCCGACCCCTGCCCCCTCGGCTGCGGCGGCCCCTCAGCCGGCCAGCTCCTCCGACAAGCCGCTGGCCCCTGCTCCGGCCGGGGCGCCGCCGCCGCCGCTGCCCTCCCCCCGCTGATGGGCAGCGCCGACCAAAGGGGCGGAAGGTGCATTGCTAGGGTTGATGGCCGTTTGCTCCCGCGCAGCAGTTCATGACCCAGGTCACCGTCGGCGAAAACGAAGGGATCGAATCCGCCCTGCGCCGCTTCAAGCGCCAGGTCTCCAAGGCGGGGATCTTCGCCGACCTGAAGCGCCTGCGCCATCACGAGACCCCCACCGAGAAGTACAAGCGCAAGGCCCAGCAGCGCCGCCGCCGCCGCTGATGACCAGCCCCCTCGGCGGCCGACTGGTCGCTGGGCTGATCGCCCGGGCCGCCCTTGGGGGTTGAGTTTTGGCGACCTTCTGGGCCTGCGCGGTGCTTTGGCGCTCAACGGGAACCGGTGCTTCTACCGGTTCCCCTGCGGGCGCGGCAGCGCCAAGCTGAAGGAGCCCTGCCGCTGCGCACCATGGAGTTCTCCGCTTCAGCCGACGAATCCCGGGGTCAGGCCTTCCACTTCGGCCATTGGCTCGCCGAGACCCTCAACCATGCCTTCGGCAACCCCCGTGAGGAGGCCTTGCACCAGCCTCCGCTGGTGGGGGTTCAGCCCTACCACGATCGCCCCCGCCGCCGGGGCTCCCGCTCCCGCTAGGCCGAGCCGGTCACACCGTCGAAGCTACGGAAGGTGAGGGCCTCGGCGATCGCCCCGGGCCCCACCCGATCGTCATCCGCCAGATCGGCGATCGTGCGCGCCACCCGCAGGATCCGGCCACCGCTACGGGCCGAGAGCTGGCGCTGCTCGATCGCCCGCTCCCAGAGATCCAGGGCGGACGGCTCCAGCCCCAGGGTGGTCCGCAGCCTGGCGCCGTCGAGCCGGCCGTTGCCGCAGCCCTCCGGGTTGCGCCCCGCCATCCGTTGCCGGGCCCGCCGCACCCGCCGGGCCACCTCGCCGCTGCTCTCCGGGGCCTGGCCAGGGGCCTGACCAGGGGCCTGACCAGGGGCCTGGCCGCAGCCCTGCCCCAGGCGCTGTCCTTGGGGCACGGCTGCGGCCAGGCCAGCCGCTTGATTGGTTCCCCGCGGGTCGGGATCGCAGCGGAAGGCCGCCGCCAGCTGGCTGGAGGGACAGCGGTGCATCACCACCTGCAGATCGAGGCGATCCAGCAGCGGCCCCGAGATCCGTCCCCAGTAGCGCCGTCGCTCCGCCTCACCGCAGCGGCAGGCCCGCTCCGGGTCGCCCCACCAGCCGCAGGGGCAGGGATTGGTGGCCCCCACCAGGGTGATGCGGCAGGGAAAGCGGCAGCGCTGGCGGGTGCGGCTGATCCATACCTCCCCCTCCTCCAGGGGTTGGCGCAGCTGGTCGAGCACGCTGCGGCGGAACTCGGCCAGCTCATCGAGGAACAGCACCCCCCGGTGGGCCAGGCTCAACTCGCCGGGGCGGGGCACCGAGCCCCCACCCACCAGGGCGGCGGCCGAGCAGCTGTGGTGGGGGGCGCGGAAGGGGCGGCGGTGCACCAGGCCGGCGCCCCCCGGCAGCAGGCCGGCCACCGAGTGGAGCTGGGTCAGTTCGAGGGCCTCGGCGCGGCTGAGGGGCGGCAGCAGGCCAGCCAGGCAGCGCGCGAGCATGGTCTTGCCGGAGCCCGGGGGGCCGACCAGCAGCAGGTGGTGGTCGCCGGCGGCGGCGATCTCCAGGGCGCGGCGACCGTGGCGCTGGCCCCGCACCTCCCCCAGCTCGCCGACGGGCTGCTCGGGCCGCTCCACGCCGGCAGGGTCCGGGGATGCGCCCCGGCAGGGATCGGCCAGCACCGCCAGGGCCTGGCCCAGGCTTGAGGCCCCCCAGACCGTGAGCCCCTCCACCAGCCGCGCCTCGGCCAGGTTGGGGGCGGCCACCAGCAGGGCCCGCACCCCCTGGCGCTGCGCCGCCAGGGCGATGGCCAGCACCCCCCGCACCGGCCGCAGGCTGCCGTCGAGGCCCAGCTCAGCGGCGCTCCACACCCCCTCCAGCCGCTCCGGCGCCAGCTGGCCGCTGGCGCTGAGCAGGCCCAGGGCGATCGGCAGATCGAAGGCGGGTCCCTCCTTGCGCAGGTCGGCGGGGGCCAGGCTGACGATCACCCGCGTCAGCGGCACCCGCAGGCCGCTGTTGCGCAGGGCGCCGCGCACCCTCTCCCGCGACTCCTGCACCGCCGCATCGGCCAGTCCGACCATCTGCAGTCCCGGCAGGCCGGGGCTGATGTCGACCTCCACCATCACGGGCTGGGCCTCCAGCCCCCGCAGGCCCGCACTGCCGCATCGTGCCAACATCAGATCGGATTCGGTGATCACTGCCCTTCCAGTGCCACCGCCCGCATCACCCCGCCCAGTGCCCGGCGCCATGAGCAGCAGCGAGGTCCCGTTCGCCACCCCCGCCGCTGGCGGTCCCATTCCGGCCGTGCCCGCTGGCGGCGACACGATCTTCGGTCGCATCCTGCGGGGGGAGATCCCCTGCGATGCGGTCTACAGCGATGAGCTCTGCCTGGCTTTCCGGGATGTGAATCCCCAGGCACCGGTGCATGTGCTGGTGATTCCGCGCCAGCCGATCGCCCAGCTGGGAGAGGCCGATGAGGGGCATCGGGAGCTGCTGGGTCACCTGCTGCTGGTGGCGGCCCGGGTGGCGCGGCAGGAGGGCCTGAGCGGCTGGCGCACCGTGATCAACAGCGGCGCCGAGGCCGGTCAGACCGTGTTTCACCTGCATGTGCATGTGATCGGTGGCCGGCCCCTGGCCTGGCCGCCAGGCTGAGGCGCCGGTTGGGCCAGCGGGGAAGCACACCAGCCCCACCCCCTCTGACCCCCGCCAGCGGCGACAATGCCCTGATTCGCCGGCCCCCCTTGAACCCCCTGAAGGCCCTCCGTGAGCAGCTGGGCAAGCTGCAGCGCCTGGCCCAGCCCTATTTCCTTCCCCTCGATGCCAACGGTCAGGCGGCGAGCGGCGCCCAGTTCCTGCTGCTGATCCTGGCGCTGGTGGCGGTGGTGGTAGGGGTGACCCTGTTGCTGCTGACTGCGGCCGTGGGCATCAGCGGTGCCCTGATCCCGGAGCTGCAGAGCCGCTTCCTGCCCGGTGTGCCCCAGCAGGTGGCGGCGCTCTGGACTGGCCCCGTGGGACCGGTGATCCTGGGCCTGGCCGCCGCCGGGGCGTTCTGCTTCTGGTGGTTCCGCGGCCGGCTGCGCCAGGGGCGCTGGCTGCCGTGGTTGCTGCTGGGGGTGATCATCCTGCTGATCCTGGTGATCAACGGCATCAATGTGGGCATCAGTTTCATTGCTCGCAATGTCGATAACACCCTGGTCGCCTACGACAAGGACGGCTTCTGGAAGACGGTGGCGATCTATGCCTTCTGCCTGGTGCTGGCGCTGCCGATCCGGGCGATCCAGAGCTATCTGATCCCCAAGCTCGGCCTGATGTGGCGCGAATGGTTGAGCAGCCGGCTGCTGCAGCGCTACATGAGCAACCGAGCCTACTACGTGCTCAACCCCAACGACGAGAGCCAGGAGGAGATCGATAACCCCGACCAGCGGATCTCCCAGGATACCGCTAGCTTCACGGCCACCAGTCTGAGCGTGACGGTAGAGATTCTTTCGGCACTGCTGACCTTCTTCAGCTTCATCATTGTGCTGTTGAGCATCAACCGCACCCTGGCCCTGTGGCTGCTGATCTATTCGGTGGCGGGTACGGCCGTGGTGGTGTTCGCCAGCCGCAAGCTGGTGAATCTGAATTACCAGCAGCTCAAGCTCGAGGCCGACTTCCGCTACGGCTTGGTGCACATCCGTGACAATGCCGAATCGATCGCTTTTTACCGTGGTGAGAAGCAGGAAACCCACGAGGGCGAGCGTCGCCTGGGCGGTGCGATCCGCAACTACAACCGCCTGATCATCTGGGAGGCCCTGATCCAGGTGATCCAGCGCTCCTACGACTACTTCTCCCGCTTCCTGCCCTGGTTGGTGATCGCCCCGATCTACTTCGCCAAGCAGGTCGATTTCGGTGTGTTCGGCCAGGCCAGCATCGCCTTCTCCCAGGTGCTGTTCTCGGTCAGTTACATCGTCAACAACATCGATCGCCTCGCTGCCTTCTCGGCTTCGATCAGCCGCCTCGAGGGCTTCCAGAACAAGGTGGAGGGCATCGCCGCGGCCCGCGCCGGCGCCGACAGCCTGGCCGGCCTGGAGGGTGCCCCCAAGCCGCCGGGAACGGCCGCCTCGATCGTGGTGCGCCATGTCGATCTGGTGCCGCCCCGCTCCTCCCGCACCCTGATCCGCGACCTCAACCTCACCGTCGGTCCGCAGCAGCGGCTGCTGGTGGTGGGCCCGTCGGGCTGCGGAAAAACCTCCTTCCTGCGGCTGGTCAGCGGCCTCTGGCCGGCGGCCAGCGGTCAGGTGGAACGACCGCCGGTCGGGGAGCTGATGTTCATCCCCCAGAAGCCCTACATGCTGCTCGGCAGCCTGCGGGAGCAGCTCTGCTATCCCCAGCCCCCCGATCGCTTCAACGATGCCCAGCTGCGTCACGTCCTGGAGGAGGTGCGACTGCCGGAGCTGGTGCAGCGCTACCCGGACCTTGACATCAAGCAGGACTGGCCCCGGCTGCTCTCACTGGGTGAGCAGCAGCGCCTGGCCTTCGCCCGGCTGCTGCTCAACGCCCCCCGCTATGTGGTCCTCGATGAGGCCACCAGCGCCCTCGATGTGGCCACCGAAAAGCTGCTCTATGAGCTGCTGCTGCAGCGCGATCTGGCTTTCGTGAGCGTCGGCCACCGGCCCACCCTGGTCGATTACCACGACACCGTGCTCGAGCTCGACGGCACGGGTGGCTGGCGTCTGCTGCCGGCGGCCGGCTATAGCTTTGGGCGAACCGTAGGAACCGATGCCTGACCCCGCCACCCCGGTCGATCCCAGCAGCGCTGCAGCGCCGCTCCCCCGGTCCACCACCCCCACCACCGGGGTGGAACCCGCCTTCGGCTGGAGCACCTACGCCGAACGGGTCAACGGTCGCTTCGCCATGGTCGGTTTTGCGGCGGTGCTGCTGATTGAGGCCCTCAGCCGCGACACGTTCCTGCACTGGGCCGGCCTGGTGCCCTGAGCCAGGCTCAACCGTGCTCCGCAGCTCGTCAGGGCACAGCTCAGCTCCGGCGTTCCAGCCGCCGCCCGGCAGCCTCAATCAGGGCCAGCAGGGCGGGACGACCGATGGAGATGGAGTCAGGCAGGGCAGAGCGATCCCCCTGGGCAGCAGCAGGGTATCGAGATCGGTCTCGATCCTCCCCAGGGCGGCGCCGATGGCAAGGCCGATCGTTCGGAGTGCTCTTGCGTTGCTCGGGCTTGCCAGGGCCGCCGTTCGGCCGGCCGTTCACGGCACCTGAATCAGGTCCACCTGCCAGACGCCGCCGCGGCTCACCTCCACCGCCAGCTCGCGGCCATCGGCCCGCAGGTTGACGCGCCGGGGGACGCCCGGCGGTTGCATCGCGATGGTTTCGAGGGCCATCAGGCCGCGGCGGTAAAGCACCAGCTCGGTGCGGCCCTCCAGGTGGCGCACCAGGGCCAGCCGGTCGCCGGCCGCCTCCACCGACACCGCGATCGGCTGGGCATCGGGGCGGTTCAGGCCCGGCAGCGGCACCGGCAGCTGGCGCTCCAGATCCACCAGCTGCACCTGCTCCCGTCCATCGCGGCCGCCGATCAGGGCCAGCCAGCGGCCCGCCAGGGAGGGGGAGCGGCTGCTGCCGATCGCCTCCAGGCGGCTGTTCAGGCCTGGCAGGGGCTGGGGCATCGGGCCCAGGCAACCGGCCAGGGGGGCCGTCAACGCCGCGGCCAGGGCGGCCGCCAGGGGGTTGGCCTGCCTGCCTTTCATCGCATCGGCCCCCCGCCGCTGAGCGGCGTGGCCGGCAGGTCGGGCTCCAGCAGGGGGGTGAGATCCAGCAGCTCCAGCCGAGACCGGCCCTGGCTCACCACCTCCAGCGCCAGGCGGCGGCCATCGGGGGCCAGGCTGAGGCGCTCCAACTCCCGATCGCCGCTCAGGGGCAAGCGGTGCAGGCGGCCGGTGGCCCGGTCCTGGATCACCGCCAGGTGGCGGCTGCCCTGCTGCACCAGCAGGGCGAGGTAGCGGCCGTTCCAGCTCAGGGAAGGGGAGCGGTGGGGCTGGAAGCGGCGCAGCTCCGGCAGGGGCAGCTCACGGCCGCTGGGCTGCTCCTGGAGCAGCACCGTGCGGCGGCCACCGCGTTCCACCAGGCTGGCCAGGTAGCGACCGTTGCCGCTCAGGGCCGGATCCTCACGGTTGGCCGGGCCGCCCAGGCCGCTCGGGCCGGCGCTGCGGCGACCCCAGCTCCAGCTGCCGCAGGCCGGGAGCGCCAGCAGCAGGGCGAGGACCAAGGCGCTGGAGCCGAGTCTCGACGCTGGGGTGGGCCAGGGCCGGCAGGGCCATGGCCGGCAGGGCAAAGCCGGCAGGGCACTGCTCAGGCCGCGCCCTTGGTGCCAGCCGCAGCGGGCCCAGCGCCGCAGTGGCTGGCGATGGGGGCGTGGGGCGGCGATCAGTCGTCGAAGCGTGAGGAGTTGTCCCGGGCGCTGGCGGGGCCGGGGGGGCGCTCCGAGCGGCTGTAGGTGGAGCCGCCGGTCGGGCCGCCCGGCGGGGGGGCCGAAGCCGACGGGCCAGGCTGACCGCCGCGGCGGCCGATCGGCGAGAAATCGGCATCGCTCAGATCGGAGCCGCCGGCGGAGGCTTCGGGACGCCCGGTGCGGATCGGCGAGCCCTGGGGAACACCAGGCGTGCCGGAACCTGGCCGGCTTGTGGCCGCCTGGGGCTCTGTGCCAGCGCCGGGACGGCGGCTGGAGCGAGGCATGCCCTCGGCGTTGGCCACCGGGCGGCTGCCGCGGCGAATCTCCCCCTGGTCGGGGCCGCGGCGGCGGGCGCCGAACTCAGGGGCCCCGCTCGCCCTGCTGCCACCGGCGCTGTAGCGGCTGCCGCCGGTCTCGCGGTCGGCGGCGGGGGGCTCGCGCCGGGGCGAAGGGCCGCCATCATTCCAGTCCTCGGGTTCGGAGCGGCGGCTCACGGCGCGCTCCGGGATCGCCGCCCGGCTGCTGGGTCGGCGGGGACGGTAGAAGTCGTCCTCGTCATCGCGGGGGCGGATTCGCTGGCGGAAGCGATCCGGGGCGTCGAAGCTCTCCCCCTCCCAGCTGCGGCCACTGAAGCCGTCCCGTGCCGGCAGGGGTGAGGGCTCCTCGTCGTCGAAGTAGGAGGAACGGCGAGCCTGCTCGGTGGTCACCCCCCGCAGCCGCACGCTCTCGTAGGCGAAGAAGACGGTGGTGCCGGCCAGCAGGAACTGGCCGAACTGCAGGATCGGATCGAGACGCCAGCCCTGAAAGAAGAGGATGCCGCCGCAGAGCAGGCCGATGGCAGCGAAGAAGACGTCGTAATCCCGGGCCAGGGCAGGCTTGAAGTTCCTCATGAAATAGAGGAAGGCCCCGCCCACCGCCAGCACGATGCCGACGATGCTGGCCCAGTTGAGGCTGGCGTTGACCAAGGGGTTGGCCGGGCGAGTCCCGGGCAGAAGCGTGGGTCTGTTCAGTCTAGGGACCGGGGCCAGTTCGGTTCCCGGGCCTCGGGCCTGGCTTCGGTGGGGCGTCGGCCCGGTCGTCCGGGCAGGTGCGTTGGCCTGGGGCGGCGATGGCGTTGAGCCGCGATGGGAGCGACGCGTTGGCCATGGCATGGGCCCCGTTGTGGCATGACCGTGGCCTCAGGGGGTGATGGCAGCGGCGAGCCTTGATCAGGCTGTCAACGCCAATGGTTGATCAGCGGACCTTGTCGCAGTGTTCTGATCGGCTGCGGCTGTCTGATGCCGACCGGGCTGGAGAGCAGAGCGAATGACTGGCATTCACGTCGCAATCTGAGGGGAAAGAGCTCTCAATCGAAAAGTGATCTCAATCGCGACAGCATCGTCAAGCGCGTTTTGTTGATCCGCGCAACCTGATGCTGCAGCGACGTCTCAAGGTCAGAGACCAATTCAATCGCTGCTCCCGACGAGCCTCTCAGCCAGGCGTTCCGGCTCTGACTCCAGTGGTTGAGAAGCCTCGCCGGTTCAGGCAGCACAGAGGTCAAACCTGGGCCCACGCCCGGTGTCAGGGGTGCAGCCAGGGGGAGCGCCGGCCGCTCAGAGCTTGCGGTCGACCCGGTCGTTCTGGCTGATGAAGAAGAGGGCGATCGAGATCGGGATCACCACGATCAGGGCGCCGTACACAAGGCTGCTCAGAAAGTTGGAGAGCGAGGGGGTCATGGCGTCGGCTTCGTGGCAAGCTCGCAGGATCTTAAGCAGTGACGGGCGCTTCTTACGATGGAAGCGCTTTCGCTTTGAGCTTTGTGACGGCGCCCCTGCCCCTGCTCCATCTGCTCCTCGGGCTGCTGCTGGGCGCCTGGACCCTGCTGTTCCTGGCCCGGATCGTGCTGACCTGGTACCCCCAGGTGGACCTGAGCCAGGGCGCCGGGCGGTTGCTCGGTTGGCCCACCGAGCCGCTGCTGGCACCCACCCGCCGCCTGATCCAGCCGATCGGTGGGGTGGATGTGGCGCCGGTGGTGTGGGTGGGGCTGATCAGCCTGCTGCGGGAGCTGCTGGTGGGCCAGCAGGGGGTGGTGACCCAGGCGATGCTGCGGGCCACTGCCACCACGGTGGTGGGCTGAAGCCCTCCGTTGATTCCGCCCAGGTCAGCTCCCCAGCGGCGTCCCCCATGGGCCTGGCTGCTCCGGCCGCCGTGGTTTGGGGAGCGGTAGGGGGAACGGCGGGCGTCGGGAGGCCTAGGTCGGCAGCATCTGCTCCTCGACGAACTTGGTGTAAACCTCACCCCGCTGGAATTCGGGCCGGTCGAGCAGGGCCAGGTGGAACTCGATCGTGGAGGGGATGCCGGTGACGGCGCACTCCGAGAGGGCCCGGCGCATCCGCCTGAGGGCATGGTCGCGGTCGACGCCCCAGACGATCAGCTTGCCGATCAGGGAGTCGTAGAAGGGCGGGATCTCATAGCCGGTGTACACATGGCTGTCGATCCGCACGCCGGGACCCCCCGGGGGCAGCCAGCCGGTGATCTTGCCCGGTGCCGGCCGGAAGTTCTGGGAGGGGTCTTCCGCGTTGATGCGGCACTCGATTGCGTGGCCGCTGAGCCGCACCTCCTCCTGCCGCACCGAGATCGGTTCGCCGCCGGCGATCCGCAGCTGCTCGGCGATCAGGTCGATGCCGGTGACCATCTCGGTGACCGGATGCTCCACCTGGATGCGGGTGTTCATCTCCATGAAATAGAAGCCACCGCCGCGGTCGACCAGAAACTCCACCGTGCCGGCGCCCTCGTAGCCGATGCTGCGGGCTGCCGCCACGGCCGCGTCGCCCATGCGGCGGCGCAGTTCGGGGTCGAGGCCGGGGCTGGGGGCCTCCTCCAGCAGCTTCTGGTGGCGGCGCTGGATCGAGCAGTCGCGCTCGCCCAGGTGCACCACGTTGCCGTGGCGATCGGCCAGCACCTGCACCTCGACGTGGCGCGGCCTGTCGATGAATTTCTCCATGTAGAGGCCGGGGTTGCCGAAGGCCGCCTCCGCCTCCCCCTGGGCTGCCTTGAACAGGTTCTCCAGCTGCTCGGGCCCGGGCACCAGCCGCATGCCGCGGCCCCCGCCGCCGGCGGTGGCCTTGATCATCACCGGATAGCCCATCCGCTCGGCCAGCTCCGCCGCCTCGCGGGGGCTCTCAAGCAGCCCCTCGCTGCCCGGGATCGTCGGCACCCCCACCGCCTGCATGGTGGCCTTGGCGGTGGATTTGTCCCCCATCGCCCGGATCGACTCGGGAGATGGCCCGACGAAGGTGATGCCGTGGTCGCTGCAGATTTCGGCGAAGCGGTCGTTCTCGGCCAGGAAGCCGTAGCCCGGGTGGATGGCATCGGCGCCGCGGGAGGTGGCGGCGGCCAGGATGTTGGGAATGTTGAGGTAGCTGCGGCTGCTGGGCGCCTCGCCCACGCACACAGCCTCATCGGCCAGCTGCACGTGCAGGGCATTGCGGTCCACCGTGCTGTGCACCGCCACCGTGGCGATGCCGAGCTCCCGGCAGGTGCGCAGGATCCGGAGGGCGATCTCGCCCCGGTTGGCGATCAGCAGCTTGCCGATGGGCATCCGCGGCGGAGCCGGCCGGGGTGGATGGGCGGTCCCGGGGCTGGTGCGGACTGTATCAGCGCTCACCCTGCCCCCGTTCGGCGGGCCGGGGGAGGGGGCGCATGGGTATAGTCGCTGTGTGAGCCGGCTCGGCCGGGTCGCACCCACGCGGATGTGGTGGAATTGGTAGACACGCACGTTTGAGGGGCGTGTGGCTTCGGCCTTGCGAGTTCAAGTCTCGCCATCCGCATTTCTTTCTTTCCCACCGTGAGCCAGGCGTCGCCGGAGGTCCAGCCCGGGGCCGCGATCGTGCTGGTGAGCAACGGTCCCGGTGAGCTGAGCACCTGGGTGCGGCCTTTGGCCGAGGAGCTCCATCGCCTCCTCCCCCTGCGCCCCCGCGATCCGGCTGCCCCCTGCCGTCTGGATCTGGTGCTGGTGCCCTGCCCCAACGCCACCGGCCAGGAAGATGCGGTGGCGCGCCGCTGGCAGCTGTTCAGTCGGGTGGTGCCCGCCACCCGCTTCTGGTGGCTGCTGCTGCGGCCAGTCCGCCATGGACCCTGGCCCCGCCATGGGGTGGTGGTGTTCCTGGGGGGGGACCAGTTCTGGACGGTGCTGCTCTCGGCCCGGCTCGGCTATCGCCACCTCACCTACGCCGAGTGGGTGGCGCGCTGGCCCCGCTGGAACGATCGCATCGCCACCATGGGCCCCGAGGCCAGCGGCCGCCTGGCACCCCGCTGGCGCAGCCGCAGCCTGGAGGTGGGTGACCTGATGGCCGACCTCTCCGCCGCCGCCCGCGCCGTCGACCCCCTGCCGGACGGGGAGTGGGTGGCGCTGCTGCCCGGTTCGAAGCGGGCCAAGCTGCAGGTGGGGGTGCCCTTCCTGCTGGAGACCGCAGACCGGCTGGCGGCCCTGAGGCCTGGGGTGCGCTTCGTGCTGCCCCTGGCGCCCACCACCAACGCGGCGGAGCTGCTGGCCTTCGCCGGCCCCAGCAACCCGATCGCCCGCTTCTTCGGTTGCCGGGAACCCCAGCGCCACGGGGCGCGGCTGATCACCGCAGCCGGCACCACGATCGCGTTGCTGGAGGAGCATCCGGCCCATGGGGCCCTGAGCCAGTGCCGCCTCGCCCTGACCACCGTGGGGGCCAACACCGCCGAACTCGGCGCCCTGGGCCTGCCGATGATCGTGCTCGTGCCCACCCAGCACCTGCACGTGATGCAGGCCTGGGATGGCTGGATGGGGCTGCTGGCGCGCCTGCCGTTCAGCCGAAGGCTGCTGGGGGCGGCCTTGACCGCCTGGCGGATGCGCCACCGCGGTTTTCTGGCCTGGCCCAACATCAGCGCCGATCGGGCGGTGGTGCCGGAGCGGGTCGGGCCGATCACCCCTCCCCAGATCGCTGCTGAGGCGGCGGACTGGCTGGCCCATCCGGCCCGGCTGCAGGGGATGGCCGACGACCTGCGCAGCCTGCGGGGTCGCCCCGGGGCGGTGGCGGCCCTGGCCGGCCTGGTGCGCGATCTGCTGCCGGCTGCTCCCCCTGCCTAGGGTTGCGACCCGTCCCCTCCCCACCGCTGCGATGCCGGAGTCTGCGTTCGATCCCACCCTCGCCGATGCCGCCCCGGCCGCCAGCGATGGCGGCAACGCTGCCGGTTCCGCCTGCGGCCTGCCCAGCGGCCTGGCCCGGGGCCTCGATGAGGAGGCCTGGCGCCAGCGGCTCACCCCCGAACAGTTCCGGATCACCCGCCAGGGGGGCACCGAGCGGGCCTTCACCGGCGCCTACTGGAATCACAAGGGTCAGGGCACCTACCGCTGCATCTGCTGCGATGCCGAGCTGTTCAGCTCCGCCACCAAGTTTGAGTCCGGCACCGGTTGGCCCAGCTTCTGGCAGGGGGTGAACGCCGCGGCGATCACCACCATCACCGACCGCTCCCACGGCATGGTGCGCACCGAAATCCGCTGCGCCAACTGCGACGCCCATCTCGGCCATGTGTTCAATGACGGCCCCAGGCCCACGGGGTTGCGCTATTGCGTCAACTCCGCTTCGCTCAGCTTTCAGGAGGCCTGATTCAGGCCGCTGAACCGGCTGGCACGTCGCCGTTGATCAGCGAGGCGATGCGGGCGCCTTGGACCGCCACCGTGTTGACCGCGAACACCCGCTGGCTGAAGCGCTCTCCGAGCGACCGGCGGCCGGCGGGGTCGGTTCGGAGCTGCTCCAGGGCTGCGGCGAAGGCCTCCAGATCGAGGTAGTCGACGGCCAGGCCATAGCCCTCCTCCGCCAAGCTGGCGATGCCACCGCTGTGGCGGAAGCAGACGGTGGCGATGCCCAACGCGCCGGCCTCGAGGGCCACCACCGGATAGGGGTCTTCCCGGGAGAGCAGCATCAGGGCATCGAGCTCGGCCAGGGCGGCCGCCCCGCACGACACGCCGGGCAGGAGCAGGGCGTGCTCCCTCACCCCGAGCAGCCGCAGGTCGCGATCGGCCTTGACATAGCCCAATGAACCGGGAGCGCAGCCCACCCACACCGCTTTGAACGGCACCTGGTCGTAGTGGCTGGCATAGCGCTGCACCAGCTGAGGAAAGAGATCGAAGCCCTTGCGATCGATCGGTGAGCCGGCGAAGCCGAACAAAAAACAGCCTTCCTGGCGATGGCGCCGCAGGGTGTCGATCACCTGCTGGGAGGGTTGATCGTGGCAGCGGAGGGTCTCCAGCTCGACTGGAGCCTGGAAGGGGAGGAATACGGGAACGACCAGGCAGCGTGAGGGCTCCACCTGATGCTGGCTGATCAGATTGTGTTTCACGACATCGGCGCAGCAGACCACCGTGTCGGAGAGCGCCAGCTGGCGGGCCACATTCTCCTGGGTGCTGGAGATCATCAGGCCGATCTCAAGTTCATGGACATGGCTGATCACCCGGGTGCGGCGGCGATCGAGCCGCAAGGTCCCCAGGCAGTAGCCCAGCACCAGGGTGTTGAGGTACAGGCAGTCAGGGTTGAGACGATCGACCAGGGCGGCGAGCCAGGTGTCGGGATCCGGGTTGAGGGAGGGGTCAAAGCGGCGCCGCAGCCGGCGGCGCCAGGACTCGGCGATCGGCCTGGTGAAGGTGTGGGTGGGGCAGAGGGCGGCGAACTCCTGGCGGAGGGGGCCATCCCGCATCAGCGCCACCTGGGGCTGGATCGTGGTGTTGGCGATCAGCCAGCGGATCAGCCAGAGCAGCTGAAGGGGGGCACCGGTGCGCTGGCCCTCATGACAGACGAAGAGGGTGGTGGTTGGCATAGCAGCGATCACCAGGGATCGTCCAGCACCTCCGCTTCCACTTCCACGGGCTGGCGAGCCCTGGGGGAATCCGGGGTTGCGGGGCTCGCCTCCAGCGGCCGGCGACGGGCGCTGCCCCCAGGCTCTTCCGCCTCCCGGGGGCGGGGGGGGCGATCAGGCTCCGGGCCTTCGCTGCCCCAGCGCTCGCTCCCGCCCGCCGGGAAGCGGCCGCTGCCGCCGGCACCGCCACGGTTTGCTTCGCGGCCTGAAGAGCTGTCCCGCCCGCCATCAGCCTCATCACCTCGCTCCCTGGCCCACTCGCTGGCCCGCCCATCGAAGCGATCGGATCCTTGGCCAGCCCAGCGCTCGCTGCCGCCGCCCCTGCGCTCGCCGTAGCCCGGGCCGTTGTTGTCGCCGGCCCGCTCCCGGTCGCGCTCGTCGCCAGCGGGGCTGTAGCGCTCGCCGAAGCGACTCTCGTAGGGCTCCCGGTAGCGCTCCTCAGGCAAGCGCCGGCCGCTTGGGGCTTCCTCCTGATCGAGGTAGCGGCGCTGGCGCTGGGGATCGCGCTCGGGCCGCTCCTCCAGCTCCACATAGTCGTAGTCCTGTTCGGGGCGCAGAACGCTGCTGCTGGCGGGGGCGATGCGGCGCTGCTCCATGGCCGTGGGCAGACCTGCCGGCAGCTGGTTCTCGGCCGGCACGGCTCCGGCCCGGAACCGCTGACGCTCCTCCTGCTCCCAGCCACCACCGCCGATGCCGAGTTTTTCGAGCAGGCCGGTGCCGAGCTGCTTGAGCTTGTCCTCGGCTCCCTCATAAACAATGATCCGATCGGAGCCGCTGCTGACGATCTCCCCCACCGGCATCTCCCAGGTGCTCAGCACACCCTCTCCCAGCAGGGGCACGCCGAGGGCTCCGATCACCAGGGTGGTGAGCTCGCCGGTTTCCACATCGAAGCTGAACCCCAGCACCCGGCCGAGCTGGGCGCCGGATTCAGTGATCACCTGGCAGTTGATCACCTTGCTGTAGCGCTCGGGATCGAAGCCCTCGGCCAGGGAATCGGCTGAATCGACCAGAATCACATCACCCACCTGGCGGATCCGCTCCAGCGGCATCCAGCGGGGCAGTCCTGGCAGGAAGCGGGTCAAGGGGTTGTCGCGCAGCCCCAGGGCGACCACCTCGCGCCGGTCGATGTCGACCACCACCTCGCCGACAACCCCCAGCCGCCGGCCGGTGTCCCGGGTGATCACCTGGGTGCCCATCAGTTCGGAGCGCAGCCAGAGGCGATCGCTCGGCACCGGGGCGTTGGGGTCGGGAGCGGCAGGGGTGGAGGAGGTCAAGTCCCGGGGTGGTAGTCGGCCCATTGTGACCCACCCGGCCAGATCAGGCGGCGGAGGGCAAACCGACCACCTGGGTGTGGGAGCCGCGGGCCTGGGTGACGCCGATCGTGCGGGTGGAGGCGGCGATCATCGGGCGCCGGTGGCTGACCACCAGGAACTGGGCCGCGTCCGCCTGGGCGGCGATCAGGCCGGCCAGCCGCTCCACGTTGACGCCGTCGAGGAAGCTGTCGACCTCATCAAGGGCATAGAAGGGTGAGGGGCGGAACCGCTGCAGGGCGAACAGGAAGCTGAGGGCGGTGAGCGATTTCTCACCCCCGGACATCGCCGCCAACCGCCGCACCGCCTTGCCCTTGGGATGGGCCACCAGGGTGAGGCCGCCCTCCAGGGGCTGCTCCGGGTTCTCCAGCTGCAGGTGGCCCTCGCCTTCGGAGAGATCGGCGAAGATCGAACGGAAGTGGCCATCCACGGCGTGGAAGGCCTCCAGGAACGCCTCCTGGCGCAGGGTTCCCACCGTTTCGATCCGCAGCAGCAGTTCCTCGCGCTCCTTGCTGAGCACCTCCAGCCGCTCCTCCAGCTCGGCCAGCCTGGCCTCCAGCTGCTCAAGCTCCTCCAGCGCCAGCATGTTGACCGGCTCGAGGGCCTCAAGCCGCTGCTGCAGGGTGGCCAGGCGTGAGCGCAGCTCCTCCACCCCAGCCTCGCGCAGCTCCGCGGGGATTTCCGGCAGCGGATCGGGGAGGGTGCGCTGCAGTTGTTCCAGCCGCAGGCCCTGGCTGCGCTCCTCCTCGCTGAGCGCGCTGAGCTCCTCCGCCAGCCGCTGCTGCTGCCACTGCTGCTGCTGCAGGGTCTGGCGCAGGGAGGCCAGCTGGGCTTCGGCCCCATCGCGCTGGCGCCGGCTTTCGCCGAAGCGGGCGGTGAGTTCGCTCTGGCGGGCCTCCAGGGCCGTGCGCTGTTCGGCGGCGGCCTGCTGGCGACGCTTCCAGTCTTCCCGTTCCGCCACCAGCGCCTGCACCGCCTCCAGCAGCCGTTTCTCCTCCTGGCCGAGGGCCTCCAGCTGGCTGGTCAGCCGCTCCCCGGCCAGGGCCCGCTCCCGCCGGCGGGCCTCGAGGGCATCGCGCTGGGCCCGGGCTTCGCTGAGGTTGCGGTCGGCCGCCTCCAGATCGGCCTGCAACCCCTGCCAGCGGGCGCTGTCGCCCCCATCCCCCGCCGCCTGTTCCGCCGCATCCAGGGCGGCGAGGGCGTCCCGCAGGGGGGTGATCGTCTCCTGCAGCTGCCGCTGGCGCCGCGCCTCGTCGTCGGCCTCCTGGACGAGCCTGGCCAGGCGGGTCTCGAGCTGCTGGCGGCGCTGCTGCAACGGGCTGAGCTGGCGTTCGGCCGCCTGACGCTGGGCCTCCACCGCCGCCAGCTGCTGGCGGGCGTTGAGCAGCTCCTGGCGGCTGCCCTCAAGCAGCTCGGCCTGGCGGGCCTCCTGGCGGCGGCAGGCGAGCAGCCCCTCGCCGATCTGGAGCAGGCGCTGGCGGAGGGGCTCGGCCTCATCGCTCTCCTGGGCCGAGCCGAACCCGAGCTGGCCCGCCCGTGGCTGGAGGCTGCCGCCGGTCATGGCGCCGCTCTTTTCGAGCAGCTCCCCCTCCAGGGTCACGGCCCGGCAGCGGCCCAGCTCGCGGCGGGCGTTGCTGAGGGTGTCGAACACCAGGGTGTCGCCGAAGACGTAGCGGAACACGTCGGCGTAGATCGGTTCGTGGCGGATCAGCTCCACCGCCCGGCCCACCAGGCCACCGGCCCCCAGGGCCGCACCAGCCGCTGCCCCCCGCTGCAGGGCCGCGGCCGTGGAGCCGCCGCCGCTGCCGCCGCGGATGGGGTTGAGGGGCAGGAAGGTGAGACGGCCGGCGCGGCGGCTCTTGAGCAGCTCGATCGCCCGGGCGGCGATGCGGTCGTCGTCGACCACCACCTGGCCGAGGCGGGCACCGGCGGCCACCTCCAGGGCCAGGCGGTGGCGCTCCTCCACCTCCCCCAGCTGGGCCACGGGACCGTGAATGCCCTCCAGTCCTGCCTCCAGCAGCAGCCGCAGGGCGCCGGTGCCGCGGCTCTCCTGCAGGGTGTCGCGACGGCTGTCGTGGCGGGCGATCTCCCGCTCCAGGGTGCCCTGCTCCTGCTCCAGGCGGGAGCGGGTGCGCTGCTGCAGGGCCAGGGCCTCGGCCGCTTCCGCCACCGCCGCCTCCACCACCGCCAGCCGCTGGCGCAGCCGTTCCTCCTCGCTCCGGATCGCGGCCAGGCCGCTGAGGGCCTCGGCGTTGCCGTCCGCCTCCTGCCGCGTTTCGGCTTCCAGTTCCTGGCGGCGCTCCTGGTGTTGGCGGAGGCGTTCGGCCAGCTGGCTGGCCTCGCTCTCCAGGGGGCCGAGGCGGGTCTGCAGGTCCTGGCGTCCCTGGTCGCGCTGGCGGCGGGCTTCGATCCAGCTGCCGGAGCGATCGGCCACGTCGCCGAGCCGCCGCCGCGACAGCTCCACCGCCGCCTCCGCCTCGCGGCAGCGGCGCTCCGCCGCCTCCAGGTCCCCGCCATCACCCCCTTGCAGCTCCCGCCGTTCGCGGTCGAGATCCGCCTGGCGCTGGCCGAGCTCCTGGCGGCGCCGCTGCAGGGCCCCGGCCTCCTCGCGGTGCCGTTCGGCCTGGCGCTCGCGCTCCCGATCGCCCGCCTGCAGGCCCGCCAGTTCGGCCTGCACCGCCAGCAGCTGGTCTTCGCCGAGGGCCTTGACCTCCGCCTGCAGGGCCTCCAGCCGGCTGGCCGCCGCCCCCACGGCCGCCTCGGCGGTGGCGATCGCCTCCCCGGTCGCGGCCTGCCGCCCCAGCAGCTCCTGGCGGCGCTGCCCCAGGGCGGCCAGGGCGGCCTGGCTCTCCTCGTAGGCCAGCACCTGCTCCTGGGCCCGGCCCTGCTGGAGCTGCTGGCGGATCTCCTGGTAGGCGCGGGCGCGGGCGCAGTCGCGCTCCAGCCGCTGGCGGCCGACCAGCAGCTCCTGCTCCACGATCCGGCAGCGCTCCTGACGCTCCTGCACCTCATCGAGCTTGCCGCGGCTCTGGGCGATGCGGGAGTCGAACAGGGCCACGCCGGCCAGCTCATCGATAATGCCGCGCCGCTCCTTGGCGCTCATCGAGACGATGCGGGTGACATCGCCCTGCATCACCACGTTGCTGCCTTCCGGGTCGATCCGCAGCCGCCGCAGCTGGGTTTGAAGCTGCTGGGCGTTGCAGGGCACCCCGTCGGCGCTGAAGCTGCTGCTGTAGGTGCCGCCCGGCGCCACCCGCAACCGTCGGGTGACGCTCCACTCGCGCTGGCCGGGGCGGATCCAGGGGCCCTCGGCCGGGGCCTCCAGGCCCTGTTCCGCCTCATCGGGGCACCAGTCGCCCAGATCGAAGCGCACGGTGACGGTGGTTTCAGCGGCGCGGCCCTGGCGTTGCAGGCTGCTGTTGATCAGGTCGGGCAGCCGCTCGGCGCGCATGCCGCGGCTGGTGGCCAGACCCAGGCAGAAGAGCACGGCATCGAGGATGTTGCTCTTGCCCGAGCCATTCGGACCGGTGACCACCGTGAAGCCCGGCTCGAGCGGAATGGCGATCGAACCGCCGAACGATTTGAACTGGTTGAGTTCGACCTGGTTGATGTGAACCAACAGGCCCTTCCGACGGCCGTCGAAATGTAGCCAAGCTGCTGACGTTGCCAAGGGGGCTGCCTAGGCTGATCCCGAGGCCCCCAGACGGCTTTCCGGCGGCTCCCGGCGGGTTTCCCGATCCCGGCAGCGGTTTCGGCCGCCGCACACCCATTCCACAGTGGGCTCTGTCCCCGCCTGACCCCTACCCCCGTTGGACGCGATGGATCCCACCTCCCAGACCCCCGGCTTCAATTCCCAGTTTTCGGAGCAGGGCCACGGCACCCCCGACGACGGCGACGCCGGACCCACCCTGCTGAACGAGGAGGTCGTCAGCCCCCGGAACCCTGGCGCCAGCCCCCAGCTCCAGCAGGCCGCCTTCCGGGATCGCTTCGAGGCCCTGCTGCCCACGATCCAGCGCCAGTGGCCGGAGGTGGCGCGCCACACCCTGGAGGCCACCCGCGGCAGTTTCGACACTGTGGTGGAGGTGATCAGCCGCCAGACCGGCCTGACCAGCGGCGGCGTCCGGCAGCAGCTGCAGGAGCTGCTGCGCAGCACCGGCGAGCAGGCCCACCAGATGGCTGACCATCTGCGGCCCCTGGAGGACCAGCTGGAGCAGCTGCTCGATGACCTCAACACCACCCTGCGGCCCCGGATCGAGAAACCGGTGCGGGAGAAGCCGCTGATGGCCCTCGGCATCGCTGCCGGCGTGGGCCTGGTGCTGGGGATGCTGCTCTCCGGCCGCCGCTCCGCATGAGCGAGCGCGGCGGCGATGGCGACCGCCGGGGCGGCGGCCGGGGCATGTTGCGCGTCACGGCGCTGATGTCCTCGGTCGTCGACCTGCACGTCAAGATCGCCCTGCAGGAGGCGGACCGCGAGAAGCGGCGTCTGGTGGTGGCGGGGGTGATGCTGGGCATCGGCATCGGCTTCGCCACCTTTGCCGGCGTGGCCCTGCAGCTGGCGCTGCTGCTCTGGCTGCATCAGGCCTTCGCCTGGAGCTGGCTGGGCTGCGCCCTGGCCGTGGCGGCCCTCGACCTGGCCCTGGCTGGCCTGTTTCTGCGGGTGGGTGGCGGCATGCTCAAAGCCCCGTTCCTGCCGGAAACTCTGGCGGGCCTGGGTCGCACCACCCGGGCGCTGACGGGGCGGTTCTGAGGG